>JBELHH010000012.1:0-61042 GCA_042091515.1 Flavobacterium sp.
CCTCCAAGGGTAACATCATCACCCGCTTCTACTCCTGACAAACTCGCTATTCCAGTGGCAGATGCTAAAGAAGTACCATCATATACTTTATTAACTCCAGAGATCCCTGAGAGAGTTAAAGGTAATTTACTTGTTATTTCACTAGAATTTAAACCTGTAGTTTCATATTTTTCTGTTCCACCACAATTATTATAAGCATAGGTTTTAAAATAATATGTGGTGTTAGAATCAAGTCCAACTACAGTAACATTCGATGAGGCAGACGTACCAAAATAAATTGGCTGTTGGCCTGCAGCATTCCAGCTTATATCTGCCGTTGGTTGGACTCCATCAGTTGGTGCTGTAAAATTATTACTATCATTAATATAAATTGCATAGCCATTTGCACCACCAACTGGAGCGGTAAAACTAGTTAAAGTCAACGTTGAACTTGTTGGTGACTCAAATACTGAATTTGTAACTTGATTTGTAGGAGCCGTACACTGAATAGGGGGAGTTATATTATCTAATGTAATCTCACTTATTTCAAAAAAATTAATCTCTCCTCCACGTAAAAAATCAATTGTAATTTCTATCTCAGTAACATCGGTAACTACTTCTGCTTCATTAAAAATTCCTGAAATTGAATGATTAACACCACTATCAAAACTAACGTTCTCTAGATAAGTACTCGTTAGTGAATTCCAAGTTATGGTAGACATATCATTCTTTGTAAAAACAATTTCAGTAACTGTAGGATTAAATGTTACCTCTCCTGAATGACACTTCAAAATAATATCATGAACATCAAATGAACCCACATTTACACCATCTCCTTTTATACTAAAAGTCACCAACCCTTTCCCTGTTTCTTCAGGGTGGAAATAATTATCTTTGTATGTCATAGTACTACTAATACTAAGATTAGTCGCTGGACTAGTTACTATTGATTTAAATCCAGAATCATCTCCTCCTTCTCCTGTGAAAGAATAAACTGTTTGAGAATACCCTGAAGGGAGGAATAAAATTGTAAAAAACAATAGTAAAGAAATGATTCTTTTCATAGTTTAAATCTGGTTTGATACAGGTATTAATTCTTTAATTTATGTAATATAAAAAATGAATCTATCCTCTTTTTGTACCTGTTATTTATTATATTAAAAGATTTTAAAAAAATCATTAATTTCTTGAGGGATATACTCCAATTAAAGCTATGATATAGTTCAGTGCCAAAGATGGTTGCATATTTGTATGTGGTAGACTACCTCCTACACTATTTTGTGTTATCTCTAAATTATCTGCAGCCATGGTTACATCAGTAGGTTTGTCATTATATATATTTGCATCATTATTAGTTGATTGGTCTACTGGAACTTTACCAACAGAAAATACTGCTCCAGCAGGATTATTTGTGGTTCCATCATCAGAGCTCGCTTTAACTACACCTGAAACTGAATGAGTATGAGAAGGTATTTGGGATTCAGTTAACGATACCGATTCATTCCCTAAACGAGACCCAAGACTACGATTGGTTAATCCTGCTCCAGTACGCGGTCCTATCGGCACTCTTCCTCTTAAATCTGGTAAGGCAAAAGTGACTCTTCCATCTCCTCCGTAGGTTGTTCCTAAAAGAGAAAATAAAGCTGTGTTTTGCGAAATTGGCAATAGTTGCCCATCGCAAAATGCCCAATTTCTGGGAGCGAAGGTTCCTGCGAATAAAATGATTTGTCCAATAAAGGGATCCATAAAATAAAGTGTTTTAAAGTTTAAAAATTAAATAGATGTATTAAATATAATGGTGGAAGCAAGTGTCGCTCCTTTTTTTTGAGGGAATACTTTATCCCCAAGTTGTTTATTTTCTTCCCAATGTTTTCCAGTAATAAATGCCCCAGAATCTGTGACAATTAATTCTGTAAAATAAATGGTGTTTTTGTTAGATATTTTAAAATAGATTCTGGGAGATGTTCCTTTTTTTTTATTCGGAAAATCTGTAATAAAAAAATACTCACCTGCATTATTGGTTGTTAGTTTTGCACGATGTCTGAATTTTGAAGAATTAGGCGATAAATGCCATACTTCAATCAATATATTAGCTTTCGGGAAGCTTCCCGAGGAATCAAAAACCGTCCCTTTTACTGTTAATTGCTTTTCAGAAAAAAGAGAGGTTCTTAAATCTATTTTTTCTTCTGAATGAGGGCTATACCCATCAAATAAACAAGGGCTAGTCGTTAAATTAGTAGCCAAAGTAGTTGATGGCAATAAGGTAAGACCTGCTGATGCAAGTACCGTATTAAATAAAAATAGTCTTCTAGACGATCTATATTCCATGGGATTGTTTAGGTTTCAAAAATGAGTTAGGGGGAGATAATTAATCAAATATAAAATTTTGTGTGGAGAAAAAAAAAAAATCGTCACAAATATTACATTTAATTAACAACTTATTTTGACTGTAAGTATTTAAGGCCTATAAAATCTTGGAAATTAATTTGTAGCCCCTCTATTAAATTCATAAATATATAGTCATTCATCACATTTTATTGAATGTCAAAATTCTATATATCAAATTTCAATCCTCTTTAGTATCTTTGGAAGATCTTCAAAAGATGTTACCATGGATAATTTTATATTGTACCTTAGATTAGGATTGGATCATGTTCTTGATTTAGCCGCCTATGATCATATTTTATTTTTGATTGTACTGGCGGTCATTTTTAATTTTTATCAATGGAAAAAGGTATTTTGGTTGCTTACTTTTTTTACGGTCGGTCACACCATAACTTTAGCCTTAGCAGCCTATAATATTATAAATATTCGAGTAGACCTTGTAGAGTTTTTAATTCCAGTAACCATATTTATTACTGGAGTTTTTAATCTTTTTAGAGGAGCAAATGCTTCTTCAAGAAAAGAGAAATTTACCTTATTATTTTCTTTGTTTTTTGGGTTTATTCATGGGCTTGGGTTTTCAAATTATTTTCGATCAATGATTGGAAAAGAAGAAAGTAAAATTTTACCTTTACTAGAGTTTGCATTGGGTATAGAAATAGCACAGGTAATCATTGTCTTTGGGGTTTTACTCATAGGGATGCTCTTACAAAATTTTATTAGAGTCTCTAAAAGAGATTGGATATTTGTTACCTCTTCTGTGGTCATTGGAATTGTAATTCCTATGATAATAAACAGAGTTTTTTGGTAAATAATTAACGTTTTTATTTTTTAAATCTCATTATTTAAACTGACATGAATTTTAAACAACATAAATACGATATTGCCTATTTAAAAATGGCTCAAGAGTGGGCAAAATTATCTCATTGTAAACGAAAACAAGTAGGTGCCCTCATTGTAAAAGATCGTATGATTATTTCAGATGGGTTTAATGGAACCCCTTCTGGTTTTGACAACTGCTGCGAAGATGATAATGGTGCAACCAAATGGGAGGTTTTACATGCAGAAGCCAATGCTATTTTAAAAGTAGCTTCTTCAACTCAGTCTGCTGAAGGCGCAACCCTCTATATTACCTTATCTCCCTGTAAACAGTGTAGTAAACTTATCCACCAAGCCGGAATAAAACGCGTTGTATATTCTAAAGATTATAAGGATGTCTCTGGAATTAATTTTTTAGAAAAAGCAGGTGTTAAAACTCAATATTTATCTATAAATGATTAAAAAAAAATTTCCTATTTATCTGTCAATAGCAACCATTTTTGGAGTCTTCATTGGTGTGTTTTTTAATGGGGGTAACCATGGACTTTCCCTGAACTCTAATACTAAAAACGAGGCAAAAATTCGACTTTTAATGGATTATATCGAGCAGAACTATGTAGATACCATTAATACCAATACATTATTAGATGGAGCTATTACTCAAATGGTTCGTAAATTAGACCCTCACTCTGCTTATATTCCAAAGGAAAACTTGCAAGAGATCCAAGACAGAATGCAAGGAAAGTTTGTAGGAATTGGAATTCAATTTAGAATGATTAATGATTCTGTCACTGTTATAGAACCTATTAAGGGCGGGCCAAGTATAAACGCAGGGATAAAAGCGGGTGATCGGATCATTCTAGCAGATAACGATACCATATCAGGGAAAAACTTAACCGCTAATGATGTGCCTAAATACTTAAAAGGTAAAAAAGACACACAAGTTGTATTACACGTTTTCAGAAAATCTAATGATTCTTTATTTAACGTGGAAATTGTTCGCGGAAACGTAAATATTAAAAGTGTTGATCTTTCTTATATGATCAATAATCATATAGGCTATATTAAAATAGATCGGTTTGCTAGAAATACTTTTAAAGAATTTAAAGAGGCTCTAACTAACCTAACTGCTAAAGGAATGAAAGACCTTGTTCTAGATTTAAGAGGAAATGGCGGGGGGTATATTGATATTGCTACTACAATTGTGGACGAGTTTTTAGAGGATGACAAGCTCATTGTATTTACAAAAGATAATAAAGGAAAAATAGAAGAATATGTTGCTTCAAAAGAAGGAGCTTTTGAAAAGGGTAAATTATATGTGTTAATTGATGAAAATTCTGCCTCTGCATCCGAAATTGTTGCTGGGGCTCTTCAAGATAATGATAAGGGAACAATTATAGGTAGGCGTTCTTTTGGAAAAGGATTGGTGCAGGTAGAAATGGGTTTAGGAGACGGGTCTGCAGTGCGTTTAACAACAGCGAGGTATTATACTCCAACAGGGAGGTCTATTCAAAAACCTTATACAATGAACGGTGATGATAATTACTATAATGATTATCAAAAAAGAATTCAAAATGGAGAATTGATTTTTAGAGATAGTATTCGAATTACCGACTCTTTACGATATGAAACTCCTAAAGGGAGGGTCGTTTATGGTGGAGGTGGTATTATTCCTGATGTATTTGTTGCGATAGATACCTCTGCATATCTTAATAATTTTTACTTTAGATCTATTCCTAATTTTGCTTTTAATTACGTCGATCAAAACAGAAATAAACTCACAAATGAATGGACAATTGACTCCTTTATTAAAAAGTTTGATGAAGATCAACAAGTTCTTCAATCCTACCTTTCTCAAATCAATATTATGACCACTCCTTTTTTAAAAAAGAAAGAAAAAATAAGAGCCTATCTAAAGGCCAGTATTGCAAATGAACTCTTTGGAGATGAAGGGTTTTATAGAATTATAAACCAAGACGATAAAATGTTACAGAAAGTTCTAGAATTGGATTCTAGTTTAGAATAGTGTTACTTTGTAATTCATGAATACGATAACAACTTCCGAAAACAAGAAAATATATTTCGCTTCAGATCAGCATCTAGGAGCTCCTAGTTCTAAGGAAAGTTTACCGCGTGAAAAAAAGTTTGTCGCTTGGCTAGACTCTGTTAAAGAAGATGCTGGAGTTATTTTTTTGTTAGGTGATTTATTTGATTTTTGGTTTGAATATAAAAAAGTAATTCCTAAAGGATTTGTAAGGGTTCTAGGCAAATTGGCTGAACTTAAAGACACTGGGGTTGAAATTTATTTCTTTGTTGGAAATCACGATTTATGGATGCGTGATTATTTTCAGACAGAATTAAATATTCCTGTTTTTCATGAATCACAAGAATTTGAAATCAATGGTACGTTATTTTTAATTGGTCATGGAGATGGATTAGGTCCAGAAGATAGAGGATATAAACGAATGAAAAAAGTATTTACTTTTCCTTTTTTTAAGTGGTTATTTAGATGGCTTCACCCAGATTTAGGGGTGGCACTGGGTCAGTATTTCTCTGTAAAAAACAAGTTAATTTCTGGCGATAAAGATGCTCAGTTTCTCGGTAATGATAAAGAATGGTTGGCCCTCTATTGTAAACGAAAATTAGAAACAAAACACTATGATTATTTTGTTTTTGGCCATCGACATCTTCCTCTAGAAATAGACTTAAATGGTAAAAGCACCTATATCAATCTTGGAGACTGGATTGAGTATTTTACCTATGGTGAGTTTATGAAAACCTTTAAACTAAAAGAGTTTTAAGATAGTTGCTGAGTAAATCTTCTTAGCTGTTGAACGCCTTTATAAATTCTCGAACAATTTTCTTTGATAAAATGCTCATCGATCCTTCTTTTTCGCTGAAATAAATTCATCAATTTTTCACCATCAAAATCTACAAAAGCGAGTCTAAAGAAGAATTCATGATCTTCAAATCCAAAATCAGATCCTGGCAACAAAGCAACATTATAGTTTTCCAGTAAATGATGAGCTAGTTCTGTACTTGTGTTTATTTTCAAAGAATTCAATTCTTTTTTAAACATATCAAAACCAATCATCATATAAAAAGCACCTTGCGGTATTGTACATTGAATCTTACTTGTAGTGAGTGTATTAAAAATATATTTAGAGATCCCTTGTAAAATTTTAGAAGATTTATAGACATATTCTTGTAATTCTTGAGAATAATGAAACGCTTTAATTCCAGCATATTGAATAGGTGAGGATACACAACTGAATGTTTCACTAAATAAAGATCTATACACAATAGATAATTTTTTTAATTCCTTTGGAAGCGACATAAAACCTAACCGATACCCCCCTGCTGAAAAAACTTTACTTACTCCTCCAAAAACAAGAGTTCCTTCTGGATAGTACTTAGAGATACTCGGTGAAGAACGTTCACTAAAATTAATCTGAGAATAAATTTCATCCGATAAAACAATCACCTTATACTTTCTGCATACCTTCGCTAAAGACTTATAGTCATTCTCTGAATAAACGGCTCCTGTTGGATTGTTTGGAGAATTTAAGACAAGCAGGTGTTCTTGTTGGGTACTATGCTTTAAAAAAGCCTCTAATGTAGCCCCTGTTAGTTTAAAATTATTTTCTATCTCTGTTTCTAAAATTTGATACGTTCCGCCTTTAGATTTTATTTGAGGAATATAACTTACCCAACTTCCTTTCGGGATTAAAAACGTTCCTTCAAAAATTAAAATAGATTGATATAATAACTCTTTGCTTCCTGGACCAATAAGTATTAACTCCGAGTCACTTTTTATTCCTTGATGATTCAATAAAAATTTAGAGATCTGTTCCCTTAATTCTTGGAGTCCGTTTACGGGTAAATAATGGTTATTAGTTGCATTGTTTTTTAACTCTTCAACTATAGAAGGATGAATAGGAAACGGAGATTGTCCAAATCCAAAATGAATGATCTCTCTTTGATTACTTCGTAGTTCTTTTACCTTTTCATTAATTAAAAGGGTTGCTGAAGGTTTAAGTTCTGATATGTGTTGATTGATGTTCATGAGTTATAAAGTGGTTTCAATAAAAAAGAGGCCCCATAGGCCTCTTTTTTTATATGGTAATCATATAAATATTATGATGGATCTTCTGTATACATTATCCAAGAAACGTTTCCGCTTGAATCTGTACTTTTTGTACACCAAATATGGAATCCAAAGTCTAACGCATATTTAGTTAGATTAAAAGTTCCTCCGGCTGTTACAATTTCAAAGTTAAGGTCTACAGGTTGAGAGAATGTATTATTCGGCCATTCATAAACAACAAGCCCGTAATTTCCATCTTCTAGCATACTTCCAGATACATTTTCTTCATTTGTTATTCCTTCACTTGAATCTAAAAGAAAACCTGCTGCCCAAGCGTTAGTCATAGTACCAAATAATAAATCTAAATCTTGATTCCCTTCCCAAGTTAATTTAGCAGAGAAAAAACCTTGTCTCATAATTCTTACTGTGGTATTTCCATCGATACTTGGCAAAAAGCGTCTCGCTGAAGAATTCACAACAGTAAAGTCTGAAATAACGATATCATGAAAGTTCTCATTAATTCCAAATGCAACAGGAATCGTTAACGAATTATCTCCAGTACTAGCAGCTGAAGTAGTTTTACTTCCACCATCTAAAGAATATTCAATCGTTGAATAACTTGGCAATCCTTCAGAAAAATTAATTACTAAATCATAACTCGTAGCGTCATCAGGAATCGCAATAATATTGCTTTGATTATCAAGCGAGGCAATAAGCGATTTTTGAGGTAATACCGTTACTGGATCATCATCATCTACATTACATCCGATGAATGTAAAAACAGCTAATAATACAATACTTAATTTATATATATGTTTCATGTGTCTTTTTTTTAAAATTCGATAATGGTATAGGTAACAACATTCCCATCGGTTTCTTTAGTAATCTCTAGAGAAGTTATCTCTTGAGACCAACCGCCTGTTGCGTTTAATATTTTCCCAGTAAAAAGAAATACATCAGGAGTTCCTGAAGGCACTACCATTTCAATTAAGTAATCGATCTCAGAATCAAATACATCCCAAGGTCTAATAGAAAAGGTATACACACCATCAGGTTCAGATCCTGGCAATGTAACGGTCTCTCCAGGGGTTACAGAATACCCTGTATCTATCGTAGTTAAACCAGCATCTCTAATTCTACAATCTAAATCACTAGATCCACTCCAATCGAAATTGAAATCTACATCTCCCACCGTTGTAACAATCGTTAATGGTAAAGTATCTGTTACGTCAATAGTCCTTGTAATTTCTCCAGGAGTAAGGTAATATACTTCAGAACCACCAAAATCAGCGTCTAAAATTTCTAATGTATAGGTTTCTACATCTGTTCCTTCAGCTACCCCGTCATCAGAAAAACTGACTAGAACATCTGCTGAAGTTTCTCCTGCTGGGATCATTACCGTCTCTGGAAAGCTTGCTCCATCGGTAGTTCCATCTGAAGAAGAAATTCCAAGTGTTACGGTAATCGCTACATCTAGGGGGTTTGTGTTGGTGCTAATCATGAATGTGATTGGGTCTGAACCGCTTTCTAAAACTAGCTGACCTCCATTAGAATCTACAAATCCAAGATTAATTTCACTTGTTGGGGTCAATATCCCCGAGTTTGTTACACTATCTACATCATCCTGTCCACACGAAATTAAAAGTGTTAAGGAGAATACTAATAGTGCTAAATATTTAATATTTTTCATATTCTAAAGTTAGTATGTTATAATTTAAATTTTAATCTAGCAAACACAGTCCTTCCGTTAATTCCAAACTGAGAAGTAACACGTGGATAAATAAAGTTATTTCCACTTGTTAAGTTAGAAGGAGATCTGTCTGGGTAAACATCAAAGATATTACTAGAACCTATTGTTAAGGTCATATTTTCAGAGACATCATATCCGAAAGACATATCTGTAATTACTTTCCCATTAAATTCAGGATGGTAAAGTTCGCCAGTCCCATTAATTGAAAAAGCAGTTGTTTGGTCTGGGTTTGTTACGGCTCCAAAATAAGAGTTTCTTAAAAAGAACTTCCACTTATCTGCTTGTAACACATGTCCAAGATTTGCTTTAATTCTAGGCGTTGCAAACTCTAAGAAATAAGATTCTCTTTCTCCAAAGTAAGTTCCTGCTTGAGATGCTAAAACACTTGATGAATTAATTTCGTCTACTTGTTGAGTTTTTGCAAAGGTAACCGCTAAATCACTTGATAGGCGTAACTCACCTACATTTCCTTTGTGTGAGATTACAATATCAAACCCTTTTGTTTCTGTATCGATTGCATTGGCAAAGAAACGAGCTGATTCTGCATCCGTAACAATCCCATCAGGAATTGAGAAGTTTCCAGTCAATACAACTCTGTCATCGATCCCTGTAATGAAACCATCTACTGTTAAAGTAAGGTTAGCGTCTGGTATTCTCGCTGTAATCCCTGCACTAGCGCTAAACGATTCTTCTTGTTTTAATTGAGGAATTCCTAAAGCTCCTGCAATTTGGCTGTCGTTTGAGAATGTTCCTACTTCGTAAGGAACACCAGATATAAAGTTAGTACTAATAGTATTAAAATTTAGTTGTGCTAAAGAAGGAGCTCTAAAACCAGTGCTTGCCGCAGCTCTAATGTTTACATTATCGCTAACTTTAACAATTCCTGCCAATTTCCAATTAAACGTTGATCCGAAATCACTATAGTTTTCATATCTAACAGCTGCAGATAAAAATAATCTTTCGGTAACATCTAATTCTAAGTCACTGTAGAAGGCATAACTGTTTCTTGTTGCATTTCTTTCATTAGCAGGTCTAAAACCAGGAAAAACTTGAATCCCTCCAGGTCGAGATCTTCCAAAGAAGTCTTGTACTTGAGTAGCTGCATTTCCATCCCAGATTTCTCCGTTAATATCGTAGGTTGCCCATGATTCTTCTTGACCGGCAAAAATATTATACGCTTCCATTCTGTACTCAGCTCCAACAGCAACGTTTAACCCAGATAAAACATCATCGTAAAAGTTTGTTAAATCTAAGTTCGTTGTATTTTGTGTAAAAGAAAACCCTCCTGCATAAACTTCTAAAGGGGATCCTTGCTGTAGACTTGCATTACTTGAGTTTCCTATATTAAAGTCGAAAGAATTTTTACCAAACGTATTACTAAAATCAATATCCCAATCTCCTTGCTTTCCTTTGATTCCAACAGCAACTGATTCATCATTTACTGTAGAATTTATTTCTGGCAAGAATCCAGCTGGGTACAATCCTGTGAAAGCTCTAGATTGTGTAGGCCTTCTGTAAAAACCTGCTGCATTTCCTTTACGATGGCTAAATCCACCAAAAGCATAGAAATTAAAATTATCATTAATTGCAAACTCCATGTTCGCCATAAACTTTCCATTTCTTAATCTAGATTGACCAACTCTCATGCTAAAGTCTTGTCTAGTTAGTCCTCTTGTTGTTAATTCTGCTTCGGTCGTATCAAAGTTTAATAAGTCTCTTAATTGATCAATCGATGTTGCCGCATTAATTTGGTTTTTTAAAGAAAATCCAAAATGTGTAACTCCTTGAGCAAAGGTTTGAATTTCACTCAATGAATATTGAGTAATATCAGAACCTGCTCCACTATTTAAACCAATCCATTCAACAGAATTACTAGCATCAAAAATGGCACCAGTAAACCCTTCTGCCCCTGCTCTAAAAGAAGGAGCTCTAGTAGATAATGATCCAGTGAAGTTAATAAAACCACCTTTATCATCTAAAGGGATTCCATAGTTAGCATCGAATTGAAAATTCTCACCATCCATTCCACCGCTCTGGTTATTCGTTTGATCTCCCCAATTAGCTCCTTGGTTAACTTGAACTTCTAATCCATTCGTGTCTTTAAGAACAATATTAATTACCCCAGCAATTGCATCACTACCATATTGTGCAGCAGCACCATCTTTTAATAGCTCTATTCTCTTAATTGCAAAAGAAGGAATCGTATTCATATCTGTTCCAACGCTTCCTCTACCAACAGTACTGTTTACATTTACTAGAGATGTATTGTGACGTCTTTTCCCATTCACTAAGACCAACACTTGATCTGGCCCTAACCCTCTTAAAGCAGCAGGATCTATATGATCTGTACCATCAGAAACGGTTTGTGAGGTTGACGTAAAAGAAGGCGCTACATAGTTTAAAATATCATTCACTGATATTTGAGGCCCAGCACTTACTAGCTCTGTAACATCAATTACATCAACTGGTACTGGTGTATTAGCAACGGTTCTATTTTTGTTTCTAGATCCAACCAAGACTACCTCGTCTAAAGCAAGATTGTTTTCTTCTAAAATAATGGTTATATAACTGGTTCCTGTGATTCCTTTTTCAACAGTTTTGAACCCTAATGAGGATACTATAATTGTTGATGGCATCTTGCTAAGGTCTAAAGAAAATTCACCATTTTCGTCAGTAGTTGTACCATTTGTAGTTCCTTTTTCCACGATATTCATAAATGACAAAGCTTCTCCGCTAGAATCAGTTACTTTTCCTTTAATTGTTTGAGCGTTCATACTGATTGCCCCTACAAATAAAAACACAACCGTGAAAAATTTTAAAAAGTTATTTTGTTTCATATAAATTGGTTGTTAAATAATTAACGCAAATGTTACTATTTTTTTTCATAAAACCAAGTAAATAATCAACTTAATCTAGTTTATATGCATATTTTGAGGAGTTAATAGTACTTATATTGTTGTTTAAAAAAATCAATCAAACACCTCGTTTAGGTTTAACCTATTTTTAACAATGTAAAAATATCGAATATTGTAAGTTTGTTTGTACGTTTTTTTAATTCTAAAAACATAACAATAAATGGACATAAACGTTAGAGAAATCAATGAAAAAATAGAGAAGGAAAGTGCTTTTATAGATCTTCTTACCTCTGAAATGAATAAAGTCATTATTGGTCAAAAAGAGATGATTGAAAGATTGTTAATCGGCTTATTAGGAAATGGTCATATACTACTCGAAGGAGTTCCTGGATTGGCTAAAACGTTAGCGATTAACACCTTAGCTAAAGCTGTTCAAGGTTCTTTTAGTAGGGTACAGTTTACTCCCGATCTATTACCTGCAGACGTTGTTGGGACAATGATTTATAATATTAAAGACAATGACTTTTCGATAAAAAAAGGACCAATATTTGCAAATTTTGTATTGGCAGATGAAATAAACAGAGCTCCTGCCAAAGTTCAGTCTGCTTTACTAGAAGCGATGCAAGAAAGGCAAATCACGATAGGAGATAGCACTTTTAAACTTGATGAACCTTTTTTGGTTATGGCAACACAAAACCCGGTTGAACAAGAAGGAACATACCCTCTCCCTGAAGCACAAGTAGATCGTTTTATGCTAAAAACCGTTATTAATTATCCAAAGTTAGATGATGAACAAACCATTATGAGACAAAATTTACATGGGGGGTTTGCTTCAATAAATCCTGTGGTATCAGTAGATCAAATTTTAAAAGCACGTCAGGCCGCTAGTGAGGTTTATATGGATGAGAAAATAGAAAAATACATTTTAGATATCATTTTTGCAACTAGGTATCCTGAACGATATAACTTATCTAAACTCAAGCCTCTAATTAGCTTTGGCGCTTCACCACGTGGTAGTATCAACTTGGCAAAAGCCGCTAAATGCTATGCCTTTATTAAAAGAAGAGGCTACGTAATTCCAGAAGATGTAAGAGCAATTGTCTATGATGTGCTTCGTCATAGAATAGGAATCACCTATGAGGCCGAAGCTGAAAATATTTCGTCAATTGATATTATAAATTCTATCATTAATGAAATAGAAGTGCCCTAGAAAAAAACCATTTACCCTTATAGAAATCGCAACCTAGAGAATGGACACCAAGGAGATCCTAAAAAAAGTACGCAAAATTGAAGTGAAGACAAGGCGATTGTCAGATCATGTTTTTGGAGGTGAATACCACTCAACCTTTAAAGGAAGAGGAATGACTTTTTCTGAAGTACGACAATATCAGTTTGGTGACGATGTAAGAGCGATTGATTGGAATGTGACGGCACGCTACAACGAACCTTATATTAAAGTTTTTGAAGAAGAGAGAGAACTCACGATGATGCTTATGGTTGATGTCTCGGGATCCGAACATTTTGGAACTTCAGAACAATTTAAAAAAGATACTGTGACAGAGGTTGCAGCAACACTGGCTTTTTCCGCTATTCAAAACAATGATAAAGTGGGCTTAATTCTTTTTTCAGATCAAATAGAATTGTTTATTCCACCAAAAAAAGGAAAAAGTCATGTGCTGAGAATCATTAGAGAATTGATAGAGTTTACTCCTAAAAGCAAACAAACAAATATTGCCAATGCTTTTAAGTTTTTATCCAACGTAATGAAAAAGAAAGCAATTGTATTTATGCTCTCCGATTTTATGGATGATGACTATGAGAGAACCTTAAAAATTGTGAGTAATAAACACGACGTTACAGGAATTAGAGTGTTTGATAAATATGATGAAAAGATTCCTAATCTAGGGATGGTTCATATGCTAGATGCCGAAACAAATCTGGTACAAGTAATTAATACTGCGTCAAAAACTGTAAGAAAAAATTACAAAGCAAATGCTTTACGATTGTCTGATTATTATAAAAGTACTTTTAAAAAAAGTGGTGCAGGTATCATTGAAACTAGGGTAGATGAAAGTTATGTAAAAAAACTACTCGGATACTTTAAACATAAAGGAAGATAAAAATGATTGTAAGACTCTTATTATTATTTATGTTTTTTACCACAATGTCTTTCTCTCAAAAGGTAAGCATTGAGATCGATACTGCCAACATTAGAATTGGTGAACAATTCTTACTTAAGATTTCCGTAAACGACACCGCCAATGTTATTTTTCCAAAAAAGCTAGAAAATTTAAAAAATTTAGAAATCGTAACAAATCAAAAAATAGACACCTTTGCTAACAGCTTGATTAAAAAATACTTGATGACTGGTTTTGATAGTGGTGCTTTTTATATCCCCTCTCAACAAATTTTCATCAAAAATAGGTCTTATTTAACAGATTCTGTTTTAGTTAATGTTGCCACAGTTGCCGTTGACACAAGTCAACAAAAAATGTTCCCTATAAAAGCGATCCAGAGTGAGCCTATTATTTTTGATGATTTTAAACCCTATATTATTTGGGTAATTTTGGTTCTCATTCTCATTGCAGGTTTGGGCTATTATCTGGTAACTCGTAAAAAAATAGTTTCTCCTGATGAAGAAATTACTCCAATAGCGCCCCCATATGACGAAGCAATTGAAAAGCTTCATGAATTAGATAATAAACTATTATGGCAAAATAATGAAGTTAAAAAATATTATAGTGAGCTTACTGAAATTATTCGTATCTATATAGAGAAAGAATTAAAGATTCCTGCACTAGAAATTACAACATTTGAATTGGTTAAAAAACTTTCTAGTTCAAATACATCAAATGCTGTAAATACTCCTAAGCAAACTATCAAGAAATTAAATGCATTATTTAACGAAGCTGATTTAGTGAAATTTGCAAAATCAAAGCCCCTTTCTCATGAAATAGAGAACGATAGAAAAAATGCAGAAGATGTGATAAACGAACTGAAACCAAGACCATTAATTGAAGAATCTGAAGATAATGAATTGGAATAATTTTGAATTTCATAGTCCAGAGTTCTTGTGGTTACTAACACTAATTCCTTTGTTAGCCATTTGGTATTTTTTTATGCGAAAAAAAGATACTGCGGTTCTTACCATATCAAGTCTTAAAGGATTCACCCCCAGAAGTTCCATATTGCCAAAACTAAGACCATTATTGGCCATTATGAGGATAGCAGCTATGACTTTATTAATTGTTGCTTTAGCAAGGCCGAGAATCGTCGCAGTAAGTTCTAAAATAAAAACCAATCGAGGAATCGATATTGTCATGGCAATTGATGTCTCTGCAAGTATGTTGGCAAGAGATTTAAACCCAAATAGACTTGAAGCATTAAAAATTGTAGCAACAAACTTTGTAAATAAGCGTCCTAACGATAGGATTGGCATTGTAGTTTATGCCGGAGAAAGCTTCACTCAAACCCCAATTACTAGCGATAAAGGGATTATTAAACGAACCATTTCAGAAATCAAATGGGGCCAATTAGACGGTGGTACGGCAATTGGTATGGGCTTAGGATCTGCAGTAAATAGATTAAAAGAAAGCAAGGCTAAAAGTAAAGTAATTATTTTATTAACTGATGGGGTTAATAATTCTGGATTTGTAGATCCTAAAACAGCTACCGAACTTGCAAAAGAATTAAATATTAAAGTCTATACTGTTGGAATTGGGACTAACGGAACAGCAGACTTCCCATACAGTAAAGATAGAAGAGGGAAATTACTTTTCAGAAAACAAAAAGTAGAAATAGATGAGACGTTATTACAATTTATTGCAAATGAAACAAATGGGCAATATTTTAGAGCAACAGACAATACTAAGCTGCAAGATATTTATGATGAAATTGACACCTTAGAGAAAACAAAAGTTGAAGAGTTTAAATATTATAATTATCAGGAAAAATATAGATTTTTACTGCTAATTGCAGTCGGATTATTAGTGGTAGAATATGTATTAAGAAACACATTGTTTAGAAGTTTTATATAATGTTATATCGATTAGAAGAACCCATATATTTTTATTTATTTTCAATAATTCCAATAATTATTGTCATTTTTTTATTGGTTTTTTGGTGGAAAAAAAGAACTCAGAAAAAATTTGCACCTAAAGGGTTATTAAAAAAATTAGCCCCTAATATTTCTGTTTTTAAATCTATCCTAAAACTCTTATTTTTTATAATCGGTATTTCATTTTTAATCTTAGCAATGGTAAATCCAAAAATAGGAACTAAGTTAAAAACAGTGAAAAGAGAAGGTGTGGATGTTGTTTTTGCTCTCGATGTTTCCAAAAGTATGCTAGCAGAAGATATTGCGCCAAATAGATTAGAAAAATCAAAACAAATTATTTCTAAAATAATTGATCGGTTAGGGAGTGATCGTGTAGGGATTATCATTTACGCAGGAAATGCATACCCGCTACTTCCCATTACAACAGACCATGCAGCCGCTAAGATGTTTTTACAAAATGCTACTCCAGATCTAGTTTCAAGTCAAGGAACTGCCATTAATGAAGCCTTAACTTTGGCAAAAACATATTATAATAACGACGAACAAACAAATCGTTTTTTAATTATTATTTCCGACGGAGAAGATCATCAAGAAGAAACAAAACAACTAGCTCAAAACATCTCTAATGATGGAATAAAAATTTACACCATAGGAGTTGGAAGCGAAAAAGGAGCCCCAATTCCTATGAAAATCAATGGTTCATTAATAGGGTACAAAAAACACAAGGGTGAAACTGTATTAACAAAACGTAATTCTATCTTATTAAAAGGAATAGCAGACGCAGCAAATGGAAATTATATTGATGGTAATTTAACAGATAAACCCGTAAAAGCGATTGAAGATATTATTACTAATGCTCAAAAAAGCGAGTTTGAAACGAAACAATTTTCCGATTATAAAGACCAATTTCAATGGTTTTTAGGAATTGGATTCTTGTTTTTAATCTTGGATGTTTTCTTGCTAGACAAAAAAACAAAATGGCTTAAAAGAGTAGATTTATTTAATGAAAATGGACCATAATTTTAAGAATATGAAAAATTTAAAACATATCGTAGTTCTCTTTTTGACATTTCTATCGTCGATAATTACTTTCGCACAAAAAGATACAATAACCCTCCAGAGAGAGGCCAGAAAACTAGTGAGAGAAGGGAATACCCTTTACAGAGAAAATAATTTTAAAGACGCTTCTATCGCTTATAAAAAAGCTTTAGAAAAAAACGGAGCTTACAAAAAAGCAACCTATAACCTAGGGAATTCATTGTATCAAGAAAATAATTTTAAAGACGCTATTCCACAATATAATGTGATTATAGAAAATAGTAACGATTCATTTGAAAAATCTGAAGGGTATCATAATATTGGTAATGCAATGATGCAAGAGAAAAATTATCAAGGTGCTGTCGATGCCTATAAAAACTCTTTACGGAATAATCCTAATGATGATGAAACTCGATATAATTTAGCGGTAGCACAAAAGCTTCTAGAAAAAGACAAGAACAAAGACAAGAACAAAGACAAGAACAAAGACAAGAATAAAGACAAGAATAAAGACAAGAATAAAGATAAAAATAAAGACAAAAATAAAGACAAAAATAAAGACGAGAATAAAGACAAAAATAAAGACGAGAACAAAGACAAGGATAAAAAAGATCCTAAAAAAGAGGATAGCGAAGGTGAGGATAAAAAGAAACAAGATCCTAAAAACAACGATAAAAAGAAACAAAAGCCTCAACAAGGAAAAATGTCACCCCAACAAATTAAGCAATTGCTGGAAAGTTTAAACAATGAAGAAAAGAAAACTCAAAAAAAATTAAACGCTAAAAAAGCAAAAGGAACAAAGATTAAACAAGAAAAAGATTGGTAACTTTTATATTTGTCAAGAATTAAAAAAAGAATGCGACAGAAAATAAAATATATACTTACTTTGTGTACTCTAATGAGTCTCTCTGTTTATGCTCAAGAAGCAGAACTTGTAGCGAGTGTTAGTAAAAACAAACTAGGACTCAATCAAAGAGTTAAAGTGCAATTTACAATCAATAAACCAGGAGGTGATGATTTTCAAATACCAGCTTTAAAAAATTTCAAAATTGTAGGTGGTCCAAGTCAATCAATCAGTCAATCTTGGATCAACGGAGCAGCTAGTTATTCACAATCCTACACATACATTCTTAAGCCCCTTCAGAAAGGAGAGTTTTCTATCCCATCTGCAAGTATAAAACTGAATGGAAAAACGATTCGATCTAAACCTGTTAAAATTATTGTTTTAGACCCTGTCGAAATTCCTAAAGATCCAAATGATCCAAATTATATCGCCCAACAAAATGTTCATTTAGTTGCGGAAATTTCTAAATCTAACCCTTTTGTTGGTGAAGGTGTCTATGTTGAATACAGATTATATGTTAGCCCAAATATTAGTGTACAAGATTTTTCATATACCGAATCTCCTCAATACAACGGTTTTTGGAATCAGGATATTAAAATAAATGGAATGCCCACCCGAGAAGGGACTTATAACGGAGAAAAATACCGTTATGTTGTTTTACAAAAAGCATTACTAATTCCAACAAAATCTGGAAATCTTACTATAGATCCAATAAAAATGGATATTGTTATTGGTGTTCCAACCGGAAGAGGTGATTTTTTTGGAAATCCAATTGTAAAAAATATCACAAAAGACTTCGCCTCGGCAAAAAAGTATGTTACTGCAAAAGAACTCCCCATTGAAGGAAAACCTGAGAGCTTTAATGGAGCTGTCGGTGATTTTAATTTTATAGTAACTTCTAGTAAAAATATTTTGAAATCCAATGAAACAGCCACTGTTTCTGTAAAAGTTACTGGAAATGGAAATTTAAAACTTTTTGAGCTCCCAGAAATAAAAACTCCTTCAGAATTAGAAGTTTTTACTCCAGAACAAAAAGAAAAAATTAAAGTAACCTCAAAAGGAATAAGAGGATCGATCACGAAAAACTACACGGTTGTTCCTCAGTATAAAGGTAGGTATAAAATTCCTAATACTGAATTTTCGTATTTTGATCCTAAAGCAAAAAAATATGTAACGTTAACTTCCAAAAATTTATTTATAGATGTGCTCGAAGGAAAAGAATTGGTCACAGATTCAGATGCCATAAAAAACTCTAAAAAAGATGTTCTTATTACTGGGGTTAATTTTAGATATATTCAAACAAATACAACCTTTTCCCCAACATTCAAGTCAGATTTCTATTTATCGAACCTCTATTACCTCTTCTTAATTTTACCAATACTTCTTGTGCCTATAGGAATGTTTATCGCCAAAAGAAATCAAGCAAGAAACAAAGATGTTTTAGGAAATAGATTAAGAAAAGCAGATCGCTTAGCCAGAAAATATCTATCCCAAGCTAAAAAACAGTTAGGAACAAATGAAGCGTTTTATATTGCCTTAGAAAAAGCACTTCACAATTATTTAAAAGCTAAACTAAGGATAGAAACCTCAGACATCAGCAAAGAAAAAATTACTGAATTATTAGTAAATAAAAATATTGAAACAGTGTTAATCAATTCTTTTATTGATGTATTTAAAAGTTGTGATAGGGCAAGATACTCACCGATGACTGAGGGAGAAATGAATAAAGACTATGAAAAAGCAAAACTAGTAATCACTCAAATAGACAAACAATTATAATATGAAAAAAATACTCATTCTATTGTTGTTTGTAAGTCAATTTGTTTTAGCACAATCTTCTGAAGATTTATTTAAAAAAGGAAACGAATACTACAAATTAGGACAATATAACGATGCGATTGAAACATACAATCAGATTAAAAAATTAGATCTTAGCGCTTCCGAATTGTATTATAATCTTGCAAATTGTTATTATAAATTAAATCAAGTAGCGCCTGCAATTTATAATTATGAAAAGGCCTTATTGATTAACCCTTTAAATGATGATGCAAAAAATAACCTTATTTTTGCTAAAAGACTAACTATTGATAATATTGAAGAGCTCCCTAAATCTCTTTTTCAAAAAATCGATAAATCGTTTGTCAAAAAATTATCCTATAATGAATGGGCAATTATTTCGGTGGTGTTTTCCTTTTTAAGTTGTTCTTTATTTTTACTCTTTTATTTCTCATTTACTCCAAGCAAGAAAAGACTCTTTTTTGTAACTAGTATGATTGGTTTCTTATTATTAATTTTTTCTTCGGCACTCACAGTAAAAGAATATTCCTTTACTCAAAACAATATAGAGGCAATTGTTTTTGCGGAAAACGTTGAAATAAAAAATGCCCCTATCTTAAATAGTGACACTATTTTTACACTTCATGAGGGAACAAAAGTAACCGTTTTGGATAGTGTAGATCAATGGAAAAAAATTAAAATTGCTGACGGGAAAATTGGCTGGGTACCCTCAGGAGAAATTAAGTTATTAACTATTTTATAAAAAAAATACAATCTATCATTAACTATTGTATCTTTATAACTCTTAAATAAGACATGAATAAAATTATTTTTTCTTATCTATTTTCCATCATTATTTTGGGTTCTATTGTAACGCCAACATACATTCATTTTTCAGATTTTAATATGGAAGTAACTCAAGTTGTTGATCTTGGAGAAGAAGAAGAAAATAAAGGGCAAGAATCCCTGAAGGATCTGGAAATAAAAATATATTATTCAGAGAATAATGAAGCCTTTGAAATTGGCTTACAAAAAAAATTACGAATGAGTTTTTATTCTAAAAACTATTTTTTTAAGCTCAACAAGCTTAACAGTCCACCCCCTGAGCAATCACTTGCATAAATTAATCATTCCATTATTACATTTATTAAGGTGTCATATCGTTAATTTTGATAGGCACCCTTATCACTTATATTAATCATATAAAAAATTAAAAAAATGAAAGCCCATACAAAAGAAACACAGGCAGCTATTACTCCAGATATTGCTATAGACTTATTAAAAGAAGGAAATACTAGATTTCAAACAAATAAGGAAATTGACAGAGATTTATTAGAACAAGTAGCAGCGACAAGTACAGGACAATATCCTTTTGCTACAATTCTCCATTGTGTTGATTCTAGAGTCTCAGCAGAATTAGTTTTTGATCAAGGAATTGGAGATATATTTAGTATTAGAATCGCAGGAAACTTTGTCAATGAAGATATTTTAGGAAGCATGGAATTCACTTGTAAACTCGCAGGGACTAAAGTTATTATGGTTTTAGGGCATACTGCTTGTGGAGCTGTTAAAGGAGCTTGTGACGATGCCAAACTAGGGAATTTAACAACCCTTATTAGTAAGTTAAAACCGGCGGTAAAATCAGTAAAAGAGCCATCTGACATAAGCTTAAGAAATTCAAAAAATATTGATTTTGTTAATGATGTAGCTAAGAATAATGTCTATATGACCATCGAAGATATTAGAACAAAAAGCCCTGTTTTAAAAGAAATGGAAGACAATGGAGAAATTAAAATCATTGGAGCGATGTACGATATTAAAGATGGCTCTGTAACATTTTATGAAGCGTAAGTCTATGAAGAAATTTAGTATCCTACTGTTATTTTTAACTGTTCCCATCTCTATTTTTAGTCAAGAAAACAACTTGGGCAATTGGCTGGTGTATATTGGAAGCAAGCAATTAAATTCTAAATGGAATCTTCATCACGAAGTTCAATATAGAAACTATAATACTGTTGGTGATTTGGAACAGTTATTGTTAAGAACAGGCTTAGGTTATAAAATAGGGTCAAAAAGTAATCTATTATTAGGATATGGATATATTAATTCTGAAAATTATACAGAGCTTGAAGGGGAACAAGTAACTGTAGAGGAGCATCGTATTTTTCAGCAATTTATTACAAAACAAAATATTGGAAGTTTAAGTTTACAGCATCGCTATCGCTTTGAACAACGTTTTGTAGAAAGTAATTTTAAAACTCGTTTTCGTTATTTCCTAGGAATTAATATTCCTTTAAAAGATTCTAACTATTATATTTCTTCATATAACGAGATATTCCTAAATGGAGCGTCTAATGTTTTCGATAGAAATAGAGTTTATGGTGGTTTAGGGTATCAACTTACTAAAGGAATTAAAATGGAAGTTGGGTACATGAATCAAATTTTTGAGTCCTCTAGTAGGGATCAAATTAATATTATAACATTTATAAATTTTTAATAAAAAGTAAAAATGAAAAATCTATTTTCAAATGTCCGAGGTGATCTTTTTGGTGGAATTACTGCTGGTATTGTTGCCCTTCCATTAGCATTAGCTTTTGGTGTATCCTCTGGATTAGGTCCAGATGCTGGTTTATATGGTGCAATATTTATTAGTTTTTTTGCAGCACTTTTTGGTGGAACGCCAACTCAAATCTCAGGACCAACAGCACCAATGACCGCTGTAAGTATGGTTGTTATTGCTGGAATTATTGCTTCAACGAATGGAGATGTAAGCAAAGCATTGCCTATTATTTTAACCGTATTCTTATTATCTGGTCTTATGCAGATTTGCCTAGGAGCTGCTGGTTTAGGGAAATATATCCGATATATTCCTTATCCTGTTGTCTCTGGGTTTATGACTGCAATTGGAGTTATCATTTTAGTAACTCAAATCTTACCCTCTGTAGGATATAATGCTAAAGATGATGCTGAATTTGTAAAACAATTTGAACCTCAAGTAGAAGAAGTGGTTTTAAGCAGGTATCTGAAGGACACTAAAAATAAAAAAAATACCAAAATTCTTACGCTAGAAGATTATAAAAGTGCAGTTTCATCAGGAGAAAGCATTATTAAAGCCGATATTGTAAAGGAAAGTAAAACCCTAGCAGGAAAAGAAGCTTCTGGTGTTTTAGGAACACTTAAAGTGCTTCCTAGAGCCTTAAAAAATATTAATTGGCTTGAACTAATTTTAGCTTTAGGAACTATCATTATCATTTATGGATTTAAAAAGATTACAACTGCTGTTCCCAGTACATTAGTTGCATTGGTTGTAATGACAGGAATTTCTGTCGGATTTGGACTCAACTACAATCCCATAGAGGAAATTCCTACTGGATTCCCAATTCCCAATATGGAAATTTTCACCAGTTTTAGCTTGTCAAGTATTACTCCTTATATTTTCACAGCCCTAACATTGGCATTGCTAGGAGCGATCGATTCATTACTAACTTCTGTAGTTGCAGATAATATGACCAAAACAAAACACAAGCCAAATAAAGAATTAGTCGGACAAGGAATTGGAAATAGTATTGCCGCTTTATTTGGAGGTATTCCAGGAGCAGGAGCAACAATTAGGACTGTGGTTAACATTAATTCGGGAGGAAAGACTAAACTATCTGGGATGATCGCTGGTCTAATGTTATTAGTAATTTTATTAGGATTAGGGCCTGTTGCTTCTAAGATTCCAGCTGCTGTCTTAGCAGGAATTTTAGTAACAGTAGGAATAGGCGTGATGGATTACAAAGGGTTAAAAGCAATCCCTAATTTACCAAGAGATATTAAAATAGTAGGAATCAAATTAAGCTCAGAAGTTATTATAATGATTGTAGTATTACTTCTTTCTACCTTCTGGAATTTAGTATATGCTGTTGGAATTGGTTTGGTAATTGCCTCTCTAATGTTTATGAAAAAAATTGGAGACCTAACTGCGCAACGATCAGATGTAAAAGCCTTAAAAGAAGAGCCTTGGGCAGATGAATTTGGATTAACAAAAGAGCTTCGGGAAGAGATTTTTATAAAACATATTAAAGGTCCTTTATTCTTTGGCTCTACGAGTGATTTTCAACAGCTCGCAAAACAGATTCCATCGTCTGCAACTACTATTATAATTCGTATGGATAGAATGCAATATATAGATCAATCTGGATTATATGCTTTAGAAGACATTATTGTAGACTTAAAAAAAGAAGATAAAACCGTCTTATTTGTTGATCTTCAAAAACAACCAAGGTATATGTTGGAGCGCATCGATATGATTCCTGATTTAATCTCTGAAAAATATATTTTTGAAGATTTTAAAAGTTGTTTGCAATGGGTAAAAAAAGAATAAGAACATTTAGAAATTACTCATAAAAGTAGATAATAAACACGATTTCTAGAAATCGTGTTTATTATTTTATAATCATTTATAATTGATTTTTCTTTTCATCAATTTCTTTGATAATACTAGGGAATATAGCAGGAACAATTTCCTTTACAGAACCATATAAAATAGAGTTCACTAAGGTTTCTTTTTCTATTAATGGAATTGTACTGTTTATCCTTCCAAAAAAAACAAAAATTACACTTAAAATTACCATACTTTTTAAGAGGGCGAAAAAACCACCTAGTATTTTATTAATAAACCCAAGGGCTGCAAAGTCAGCCATTTTTGTGAATACTTTTCCTAAGGAAGAAACTGCAATGATAATGGCCACAAAAGTAATAGCAAATGCAGTGAGAGCAATATAATTTTCACTCCAGTCTACATATTTTTCAAGAATCTCTGCCGCAAAATAAGAAAAATGAATTGCTCCATAAATCCCACCAACTAAAGCAATCAAAGATGCTACCTCCACGAAAAAACCTTTCATAAAACCTCTTACAAAAGCAAAAATTAAAATAACTGTTATGACAATATCAAAGATGTTCATATAACCTGATCTTTTTTCAAATATAAGTAACTCATTTATATTCATCGATACCATCTTGTTTGTATCTTTACAAGCCTATGTATGCTTTAGTTGATTGTAATAATTTTTATGCTTCCTGTGAGCGGGTATTTAATCCGAAATTACAAGGTACCCCTGTTGCTATATTGAGCAACAACGACGGTTGTGTTATTGCTAGAAGTGACGAAGCAAAAAAACTTAACTTACCAATGGGTGCTCCTATTTTTAAATGGGAACACTTTTGTAAACAACACAAAATTGAAGTTTTATCTTCGAACTATCCTTTATATGGAGATATGAGTGCCCGAGTAATGAAAATTCTAGAACAATTTACCTCGAATGTTGAAATATATAGTATTGATGAAGCCTTTTTAAGCTTTCAAGGCTTTGAAAATTATAACTTCAATGAATATGGAACAACAATTCGAAATAGAATTTTAAAATGGACAGGAATTCCAACATGTGTAGGAATTGCTCCTACCAAAGCATTATGTAAAGTTGCCAACAAGATCGCTAGAAAATTCCCAAATCAAACAGGAGGGGTTTACGTCATTAATTCTGATGAAAAACGCTTCAAAGCATTAAAGTGGACAGCTATTGGAAATGTTTGGGGAATTGGTCGTCGTTTAGAAAGACATTTAATGATAAAAGGGTGTAAAACAGCTTTTGATTTTACTCAATTATCAGATGATTGGGTTCGTACTAATTTTTCTATTACAGAATGGAAACTAAAAAAAGATTTAGAAGGCATTCCAACAATTGCATTAGGAGTCAAAGAAACAAAACGCTCCATTTCAACGACTCGAAGTTTCGAGCATTCCTATTCAGATATTGAGGATATCAAAGAAAGAATCGCCACTTTTGCGGTAAAATGTGCAGAAAAATTACGAGCACAAGGGTCTAGCTGTCACATGATTATAATTCTATTAAGTAGCGACCGGTATAAAAAAAATACTGAGCAATACAAAACATCAAAAACAGTTATTTTTTCTTACCCAACAGATTCTACTCTAAGCATTACAAAAGCCTCTGTAGAAGCTTTAAAAACAATTTTTAAACCAGGTATACAATACAAAAAAGCAGGGATTATTCTTACAGGGCTTGTTACTACAGATAATCATCAATTAGATTTGTTTTTAAATGAAAATCCAAAACATAAACCGTTAATGTCTACTATCGACCGTTTAAATAAAAAATTTAAAACAGATACCATTAAACTAGCCAATCAAGATTTACAACGAACTTGGAAAATGAAACAAGAACGATTGTCCCAAAAGTATACTACAAAAATCAACGAAATCATTACCATAAAATGAGTACAACACTTCAATTTTTTACTCCAAAAACATCAAATAGCCATGGTGCTATTTTTATTGACACAGGAATTTCAGCGGGATTCCCTTCTCCTGCAGACGATTTTAAAGAAAAAAGAATTTCTTTAGATGAAGAATTAATCTCTAATAAAGAAGCTACCTTTTTTGCAAAAGTAAGCGGTCAATCTATGATTGGTGCAGGGTTAGATGATAATGATTTATTGGTTATCGATAGAAGTCTTGAGCCAGAAGATAATAAAATTGCTGTATGTTTTTTAGACGGTGAATTTACGGTAAAGCGGTTAAAGGTAGAAGGCGATGACGTGTGGCTACAGCCAGAAAACCCAGAATACCCCAGTATTAAAATCATCGAAGAAAATGATTTTATTATATGGGGAATCGTAACAAGTGTAATTAAAAAAGTATAAATTTAAACCATCTAGACTTAAAAATTTAGTAGCCTTATAGATCACAAATAGATTTCTAAGGGAGAAAGGATTAGTTCAGGTTTCGTTTTTCAATAAAAAAACGTTTCATTAAAAAACTACATTCATTTTCTAAGATTCCTCCTACTACTTTTGTTTTTGGGTGTAGTATTGTCCTTAAATTAATACATCCTCTTTGAGGGTCAGAGGCGCCATATACAATTTTCCCAAGCTGTGTCCAATAACTAGCACCGGCGCACATATGGCATGGCTCTAATGTTACATAAAGTGTACATTCTTTTAAATATTTCCCTCCAAGAAAATCAGCTGCCGCGGTAAATGCTTGCATTTCTGCATGTGCAGTCACATCGTTTAAGGTTTCTGTAAGATTATGGGCTCTTGCAATAATCTTATTATTTATTACAATTACAACTCCTACAGGAACTTCTTTTTTCTCAAAAGCAACGTATGCTTCTTGCAAGGCTTTTTTCATAAAATAAACATCATCAAAGGGCTCAATCATCTAAAAATATATTTATTCAATATTACAAATATCTTTTGAGTTGTAAAATTGTATTTTTGTTGAAGAATGAATGAGTTACTACATAGCATACAGATGCCTGCCGATTTGAGAAAATTATCTCAAAGTCAATTGCCAAAATTGGCGAAAGAATTACGGGAGTTTATTATCAACATAGTAGCAACTAAACAAGGACATTTGGGAGCAAGTCTTGGAGTTGTTGAATTAACCATTGCCATCCATTATTTATTTGATACTCCCAATGACCTGTTGGTGTGGGATGTAGGTCATCAAGCTTATGGTCATAAAATATTAACTGGACGGAAGGATGTATTTGAGACCAATCGTCAGCTAAACGGAATCTCTGGGTTTCCAAAAATAGCCGAAAGCAATTTTGATGCTTTTGGTGTTGGACATTCATCTACTTCAATTTCTGCAGCTTTAGGAATGGCCATTGCCTCTTCCTTAAAAGGAAACAAAGAAAAACATCACATAGCTGTAATTGGTGATGCGTCTATTGCTAGTGGAATGGCCTTTGAAGCACTAAATCATGCAGGGGCTAGTAAGGCAAATTTGTTAATTATTTTAAATGATAATGCGATTGGTATTGATCCATCTGTAGGAGCTTTAAAGGAATATCTAACCAAAGTAAAAGCAGACAAATCACTCGCTAAAAATAATATTATTCGTGCGCTAAACTTTGATTATTCAGGCCCTATTGATGGACATGATATAACATGTATATTAAAAGAACTATCTCGTTTAAAAAAGAAGAAAGGTCCAAAATTTTTACATATCGTAACCACCAAAGGAAAAGGACTTTCAAAGGCTGAAGAAGATCAAGTAAAATATCATGCCCCTGGAAAGTTTGATGCTAAAACTGGAGAATTAATTCCTAAAAGTAGCAAACTTATTCCTCCAAAATATCAAGATGTTTTTGGTAAGACCATTGTTGAATTGGCTAAAAAAAATGATAAGATTATAGGAATTACTCCTGCAATGCTAACGGGGAGTTCCTTAAAAATGATGTTTGAAGAATTTCCAAAAAGAACCTTTGATGTTGGAATTGCAGAACAACATGCAGTGACGTTGGCTGCTGGAATGGCAACTCAAGAGATGATTCCATTTTGTAATATTTATTCGACCTTTATACAAAGAGCGTATGATCAAATTATACATGATGTTGCCTTGCAAAAACTTCCAGTGATCTTTTGTTTAGATAGAGCCGGATTGGTTGGAGAAGACGGTGCAACTCATCATGGTATTTTTGATATTGCTTTTATGAGAGCCATTCCTAATATGATTGTTTTTGCACCAAGAAATGAGTTAGAATTGAGAAATATCCTATATACTGCTCAATTAGGAATCAATCAACCTATAGCTATTCGTTACCCCAGAGGAAGAGGTGTCATCATCGATTGGCAAATTCCATTTGAAACTATTGAGATCGGTACTGGAGTTTGTTTACAAGAAGGAAAAGGTATTGCCATTCTCTCTATAGGAACTATTGGAAATAATGTCACAAAAGCTATTGAAAAAATTCCTAAAATTGCTCATTACGATATGCGATTTGCAAAGCCTTTGGATGAAAAATTACTCCATAAAATATGTACTGACTTTAAAAACATTATTACCATTGAAGACGGTGTGAAAAAAGGTGGATTTGGGTCAGCTATTATAGAATTTGCTGCCAAAAATAGATATAAGAACTCTATTAAAGTATTAGGAATACAGGATCATTTTATTGAGCACGGAACCATTGAGGAGCTTCAAAAAATCAATGGAATTGACGTTGCTACAATAATAAAAGAGATAGAAAATACGATCTTATAGAATACTTCCTTTTATTTTTTTATGAATTCTTATTGCATAGCTGTCAGACATTCTAGAAACAAATGTGCAAATAGACATTATTCTATCGTAGGATGAAGCAGATGTCACCATAAATTCTTTGGGAAGTAAGTTGAGAAGTAAACGATCATAATTGGTTGAAATTCCTTTTTGGTCGTTATGTAAGGCCGTTACAAAAACATCTAGTAAATCTGCAATAATCTTATATCCTGCCACTTCTTTTTCTACAACTTCTTGACTTTTATATATTTTAGAAATACTAAGGTTGATAATGTCATTTATCTGAGCTTCATACTTACATTTGTCAAGTAATGAAGTTAAAAAACTTCCTTCTAAAATAGAATTCTCGTTTGTCAAAAAAATCTCTACGGCTTCATTGATTAAAGTATTAATCGCTAAAGCCCGAAGATAACTTACTCGATCTTTTTTGAATTTTAATGAATGATATTTTGCTGTATCTATTGAGTTTTTGACTAATTTAATTAAATACTCTAACGCAAATTCTTCTTCAATAAGGCCTAAATTAATTCCGTCTTCAAAATCTATGATGGTATAACAAATATCATCGGCTGCTTCTACCAAAAAGGTTAAAGGATGTCTGTGACAATGAATTTCATCTGTTTTTGATGTATGTAGTAAGCCTAAATCAGTTACTATATCGATAAACGCATCTTTTTCAGACTGAAAAAAACCGTATTTTTTATCGGCTACATATGAAGTCGGTTTTTTTGGAAGTGATTCTTTTGGATATTTTATAAAAGCACCTAGCGTTGCATAAGATAGTCTGAGACCTCCTTGAACCCCTTCTCTATTTTCTGTTAAAATTTTAAGTCCATTGGCATTCCCTTCAAAATCAATCAAATCTTGATATTCTTTTTCCGTAAGATCCTTCTTAAATTTGAAACCATTACCTGTTTTAAAATACTCTCCAATGGCCTTTTCTCCAGAATGGCCAAAAGGAGGATTACCAATATCATGCATTACAGATGCTGCAGCAACAATGGCTCCAAAATCGTTAAACGTAAATCCTAATTTTTTTAGTTTAGGGTATCTTTCAAGGAGTACTTTACCCACTCTTCTCCCCAAAGTTCTTCCAACAACAGAAACTTCTAAGCTATGTGTAAGTCTGGTATGTACAAAATCTGTCTCCGATAATGGAATGACTTGTGTTTTGTCTTGTAGGCTTCTAAAAGCCTCTGAAAAGATAATTCTATCGAAATCTACTTCAAAACCTAAACGAGTTTCATCTTGTTCGGCTCTGATACGTTTTTGGGTATCTCCAAAACGTTTTAAAGAAAGTAATTGTTCCCAGTTCATCATAAATATAACGATTTTTTGAACTTTTTTCTATTGGTATCAATTAAAAAAAGAATCTTAAATATTAAGATTCTTTTTTTAATTACATTAGTTAATCAGATTAAGATCCACACATAAGGCAGTCTTCGTCTGGTCCTGCATTTTTTGAGGCATTGACCATTGCTTTAAACTCTTCTGCCGTCATTGGATCCTCTGGTTCTTGAATTGTTTCTTTCTTTTCTTTAGAAAGTGTGAACTGTATCGCATTGACAGCTGATTTTGTTCGTAAGTAGTACATTCCTGTTTTTAATCCAGATTTCCAAGCATAAAAATGCATTGATGTCAGTTTAGCAAAATCTGCATCTTGCATAAATAAGTTTAGTGATTGAGATTGATCAATAAAATATCCCCTATGTCTAGCCATATCAATGATATCTTTCATACTCATTTCCCAAACAGTTTTGTAGAGTTCTTTTAGATCTTGTGGTATTTTTTCTATGTGTTGAATAGATCCGTTGGCACGCATTATTTCTTCCTTCATATTATTATCCCATAAATCCATTTCTACCAGATCTTCCAATAAGTGCTTATTTACTACAATAAATTCACCAGATAATACGCGTCTGGTATAGATGTTAGAAGTATAAGGCTCAAATGCTTCATTATTTCCTAAAATCTGAGAAGTAGAAGCTGTAGGCATCGGTGCAACTAATAACGAGTTTCTGACACCGTGTTTGATTACATTTTTACGTAATTTTTTCCAATCCCAGTTTCCGCTTAATTCTTCTTCTTTTATTCCCCACATATTAAACTGAAATTCTCCTTCAGACATTGGAGATCCTTTGAACGTCGAATAAGGTTCTTTCGCTTTTGCCATTTCCATAGATGAGGTAACAGAAGCAAAGTATAAGGTTTCAAAGATATCTTGGTTTAACTTTTTAGCCGGTTCAGATGTAAATGGTAAGCGGAGCATAATAAAAGCATCTGCCAACCCTTGAACTCCTAAGCCAACAGGTCTATGACGGAAATTAGAGTTTTCAGCTTCCTTTACTGGATAATAGTTTCTATCAATAACAGTGTCTAGATTTCGAATTACTTTTCTAGTTACATCATATAATTTTTTATGATTGAAGTATTTTTCACCAACTTCATTTTCACTAATAAACATTGGCAAAGCTATCGAAGCTAAATTACATACAGCAACTTCATCATGCGCTGTATATTCCATTATTTCAGTACATAAGTTTGATGAGCGAATGGTTCCTAAGTTCTTCTGATTGGATTTACGATTTGCCGCATCTTTATAAAGCATATAAGGAGTTCCTGTCTCAATTTGAGATTCTAAAATTTTCTCCCAAAGCTCTCTAGCTCTAATTGTTTTTCTCCCTTTTCCTACTTTTTCATATCCTTCATAGAGTTTTTCAAACTCATCACCATAGGTATCAAATAAATGAGGACATTCATTTGGACACATTAATGTCCATTCTCCATCTTCTTGAACTCTTTTCATAAATAAGTCTGGCATCCACATCGCATAAAACAAATCACGTGCTCTCATTTCTTCTTTCCCATGATTCTTTTTTAAGTCTAAAAATTCAAAAATATCTGCGTGCCATGGTTCTATATACATCGCAAAGGATCCTTTACGTTTTCCTCCTCCTTGATCTACATAACGAGCTGTATCATTAAAAACTTTTAACATTGGTACAATTCCATTAGACGTACCATTGGTTCCTCTTATATAAGATCCTGTTGCACGAACATTATGAATAGATAAACCGATTCCTCCAGCTGATTGAGATATTTTTGCAGTTTGTTTTAACGTATCATAAATTCCATCAATACTGTCATCTTGCATTTGTAGTAAAAAGCATGAGGACATTTGTGGTTTTGGAGTCCCTGCATTGAATAAGGTTGGGGTAGCATGCGTAAAGAATTTCTTACTCATTAATTCATACGTTGCAATTGCTTCATCGATGTCGTTTAAATGAATCCCAATAGATACCCTCATTAGCATGTGTTGAGGTCTTTCTACAATGTTACCATTTAACTTTAATAAGTAGGAGCGCTCTAGGGTCTTAAATCCAAAGAAATCATAGTTAAAATCTCTACTGTAAATAATTGTAGAATCTAACTTTTCTGCATTATCAGAAATAATTTTATAAACCTCATCAGATAGTAACGGAGCCTTTTTGCCTGTTCTTGGATTTACATATTCGTATAAATCAACCATCGTATCTGAAAAAGATTTTTTTGTGTTTTTATGTAAATTTGAAACGGCTATCCTAGCAGCTAATTTTGCATAATCTGGATGAGCAGTTGTCATGGTCGCTGCAATTTCAGCAGCCAAACTATCCAACTCAGAAGTAGTAACTCCATCATATAACCCTTCAATGACACGCATCGCTACTTTTACAGGGTCAACAATTTTATTGAGCCCGTAACACATTTTTCTTACTCGAGCCGTAATTTTATCGAACATTACCGGCTCTTTTTTGCCATCTCTTTTTACTACATACATGCTGCTATTGGTTTTATGATTAATTGATAACCGCAGAGCGGTTTGGTTGTTTAATATTATTTCCTGAAAAAATTAAGTACTTTTATTTAGAACCGATTTCTAAAAATCTGCATCAAAACTAATACTCCCGGTTCCACCAGATTTAACTCCAGCTTTTTGATATTCAGAAACTCTTTTTTCAAAGAAATTAGTTTTTCCTTCTAGAGAGATCATCTCCATAAAATCAAATGGATTTGTTGAGTTATACTCGTTATCACAGTTAAATTCTCCTAACAATCGATCCGTTACAAATTCTAAATATTGAGTCATTAACTTAGCGTTCATACCAATTAGACTTACAGGAAGCGACTCTGTAACAAACTCTCTTTCGATTGTTAAAGCATCAATAATAATTTCTCTAATTCGTTCTTTCGGTACTTTATTAATGATATGATTGTTATGTAAGTGAACTGCAAAGTCACAATGCATTCCTTCATCCCTTGAAATTAATTCATTAGAAAATGTTAATCCTGGTAATAATCCTCTTTTCTTTAACCAGAAAATCGAACAAAATGCTCCCGAAAAGAAAATTCCTTCTACTGCAGCAAAAGCTATTAACCTTTCGGCAAAGGAATCGGATTCTATCCACTTTAACGCCCATTCTGCTTTTCTTTTAATCGCAGGAAAGTTTTCAATAGCATTAAATAATTTATCTTTTTCTACTTCATCTTTCACATAAGTATCTATGAGTAAAGAATATGTTTCTGAGTGAATATTTTCCATCATGATTTGAAAACCATAAAAGAATTTTGCTTCTGAATATTGTACTTCGTTGACAAAATTTTCTGCTAAGTTTTCATTAACAATTCCATCTGAGGCAGCAAAAAATGCAAGGATATGTTTTATAAAATACCGTTCTTCAGAACTTAATTTACTTTCCCAGTCAGTTAAGTCTTGGTGTAAATCTATCTCCTCAGCAGTCCAAAAACAAGCCTGTTGCTTTTTATACCAATCCCATAAATCATCATGTTGGATAGGAAATATTACAAATCTGTTATCATTTGGCTGTAAAATTGGTTCTGTTTTTGACATTATTTTTATGAATTTTTTGTAATTATCGGAACACCATATTTTTATGGTGCTAACAAAGATTGAAAAAAAAGGGATAAATACAAAGCTCTACTTATTCACAAAAACCCCTAAGTTTTTAACAAAATAGAATTATTTAAAAATAATTGTGTTTTTTATTTTATTTTTAATACTCTGAAAATGAGGTGTTTGAAATGTTAATTTTTTGTTAAGCCCCATTGTTACTGACATTCTTAAAATTATAATTTCAAAAAAATAATTAGCTCTTTATAAACAATTTTTTGTAGCACTATTAATTAATACTTATCTAATTTGATAAAAGAAACTGTAAGAATCTAAAATAGATCTAATGGGAGCTCGATTTATCACAAAAGAAAGTTCTGATCCAGAATATTTTATGTATCTCTGGATTAATTAATAAGATTAGAGGGAATATAAGGAAGTCAAAATGCAATCAATGTAAAAAGCATCTAACGAACATCCTTTTTTTTAATAAACCCAGTAATAAAATTACTGGGTTTCGTTATCATTATTCTTTATAAGGTTGCTGTTATTTCAATCGAAACTTCAATTTGAAAATCTACTGCGCCTTCCTCTGAAATTGCTGTTCCAGAAAACTGGATTATTAATGAATTATTATTTAATAAATCAAGTTCTAACTGATTTAAAATCGCTTGATCAGTAATAGAATAAACAGCCCCGTTTGCTGCCAAATCTGCAATATTTACATTAGACATCGAAGCAATTTCATTTCCTTGAATGACAATTACAGCAGATTGTAATAACGCGTTGGTATTACCTGTGACGTTTGTAAACTGATACTGTAAAGTATCAATATTAATCGAAGAAATACTGCTAAAGTTTGAAACTATTTGGCTTAGATCTTGAGTTGTCGTTTGATCATACTCTAGAGGTATCCCATTTGTTTGTGGCACATTTACCGAAATTGATTCGTTAATAACGTTATTAACAGTGATTTCAATTGGATCAGAATCTTCACATGATGCTAAAAATATCATTGTAAAGAGGAGTGGAAGAATTTTTTTCATAATCGTTCATTTAAAATTGTGTTTTTTAAAATTACAACATAATCCTCAATTACCTATACTCTTTAGCAACATTCTCTAATTCTAAATACCAGTTTTCTCCAAATTTTCTAATTAAAGCCTCTTTGACAAATTTATAGACCGGGATTTGCAACTCCTTTCCCAAAGAACAGGCATCACTACAAATATCCCATGCATGATAATTTACGGCAGAAAACTCACTGTAGTCTTTTACTCTAACTGGATATAAATGACACGAAATTGGTTTTTTCCAATCAATAGCCCCTTTATTATAAGCCTCCTCAATTCCACAAATGGCTATTTTATTTTCATTAAAAATCAAATAGGCGCATTCAGAGTTATTAACTAAGGGAGTTTCTAATTCTCCAAAATCACTAATAATCGAAGTTCCTTGTTCTTCTATTGCTTGAATTCCTTCTTTTCTTAAAAAAGATTTTAGTATTGGATATATGTTTTTTAAAATATCAACTTCTTCTTTCTCTAATGGAGCTCCTGCCTCTCCAGAGACACAACATTCTCCCTTACATTGAGATAAATTGCATACAAAATCTTTCTCAACAATGTCTTCTGACACAATGGTTTTACCTAATTGAAACATAGGATAAAAATACAGTATTTTTTTTCGTTTATATCCTAAAATCATAGAAGAAGTTTCCTAATTTTGCTAGCTCTATAAAGTCAATGTTATGGATTTAAATTTTAAAGAAATATTTACCGCTTTTATGGTACTTTTTGCAGTGATTGATATTATTGGAAATATTCCTATTATTATAGATTTACGTAAAAAATCAGGTCATATTCAATCTGAAAAAGCATCATTGATTGCGGGTATTATCATGATTCTTTTTTTATTTTTAGGTCAAAGTCTATTGAGTCTTATAGGTATAGATGTCAATTCTTTTGCTGTAGCAGGTGCGTTTATTTTATTTTTTATTGCCTTAGAAATGATTTTAGGAATCACTTTGTATAAAGACGACGAAGATGGAGGGCTAACGGCTACTGTTTTCCCATTAGCATTTCCTTTAATTGCTGGCCCTGGAAGTTTAACAACGTTGCTTTCTTTACGAGCAGAATTTGAAATTCAAAATATTATTATTGCTGTTTTTTTTAATGTTGTTCTTATTTATATTGTCTTAAAAACATCTTCAAAAATTGAGAAAATTATAGGGGCGAATGGGATAAAAATTATTCGAAAAGTATTTGGTGTTATTTTACTTGCGATTGCCGTAAAATTATTTGCTGCAAATATAAAAGCGTTGTTTTAATGGTATTTGATACGTTGATTATCGGTGGTGGGGTCTCTGGAATACAATGTGCATTGGTTCTTGGAGGTGGGCTTTCAAAACCTTTTGCAATAAATAAAAAGGTAGGGATAATTTTACACCAAAGAGCCTCTCATTTACAAAATGCTTTATTTAATAATGCTCTTGGAATTCCTTCTGGAACTTTGGGGAAAAACATCTTACAAGAAGGAAAAAAACAACTTTCTAAACAATATCCAGAGATCATACAAACTGAAGGTGAAAAAGTAATCTCTATTCATGACGATATCCACGGGTACTTTGTGAAAACTAATAAAAATGAGTACAAAACTAAAATTGCAATTCTAGCCTTAAATTACTCAAAACCATTTACAATTAAGGGCTTAGATGAATATCTCGAACCTCATCAAAGAGCCAACCCTATAAAAGATAGAATTCAATTAAGAAATAAAAATCACCTCGTAAAAAGAGGGCTCTATGTTTGTGGAACGATTGCTGGCTGTCGAAGTCAATATGCAATAGCGGCGGGGAGTGGTGCAATTGTTGCTACTGAAATTCTAACTCTTTGGAACGAGGGAACTCCAACACATATCCATGACAAAATATGAGAGAAAAGCAATCAATAACATAGTTATTTTCAAGTAAAAAAATAAAAAAGCTACGATATTATTTATTGAATACTCCTATTCTTTTTGGGAGTGAATGGTCAAGTCTTTTTATTTTCCATCTTCCCTAAAAAATTAAGAATTACCACCATCAAACCCACTACAAACTGAAAATTAAAAACAACACTTTACACTACTCCACTGTAACAGATTTTGCTAGATTTCTTGGTTGATCAACATTCTTTTCTAACATCACAGCTATATGGTACGATAATAACTGAAAAGGAATGGTCGTTAACAAAGGAGTGAGTGCTTCTTCTGTTTCTGGGATTTCTATAACATGGTCTGCAATTTCTTTTACTGTTACATCTCCTTCTGTTACAATCGCAATTATTTTACCACTTCTAGATTTAATTTCTTGAATATTACTCACTACTTTTTCATAATGCCCCTTATTGGTCGCGATCACAAAAATAGGCATGTTTTCGTCTATCAAAGCAATGGGTCCATGCTTCATTTCTGCCGCTGGGTATCCTTCTGCATGGATATATGAAATCTCTTTTAATTTTAAAGCTCCTTCTAAAGCAACAGGAAAATTAAACCCCCTTCCTAAATATAAGCAGTTTTTAGACTCTTTATAGATATGAGCTATTTCTTTTACTTTTTCTTCTATCTCTAGTAGTTTTTTTACCTTCGATGGGATTAATTGCATTTTTTGTAAATACGAATGGAACGCTGAATTTGAGAGTGTCCCTTTCGATTTCGCAAGTTTTAAAGCAATCAGAGATAAGACAGTAATTTGAGTTGTAAATGCTTTGGTTGAGGCAACACCAATTTCTGGCCCTGCATGTGTATAAGCTCCTGCATGTGTTTCTCTTGAGATTGAAGACCCAACAACATTACACACTCCAAAAACAAAAGCTCCTTTTGATTTTGCTAACTTTATGGCTGCAAGGGTATCTGCGGTTTCTCCAGATTGAGAAATCGCAATTACAATATCTTTGGGTGAAATCACGGGGTTTCGATATCTAAACTCAGAGGCATACTCAACCTCAACAGGTATTCTAGCCATGTCCTCAAGTAAATATTCTCCTACAAGACCTGCATGCCAAGATGTTCCGCAGGCAACAATGATTATACGATTGGCATTTAAAAATTTTTCCAAGTTTTCATCAATCCCAGACATTCTTATAATGCCTTTATTTGCAATCATTCTACCTCTAAAAGTATCTGTAATGGCTTTGGGCTGTTCATGGATTTCTTTGATCATAAAATGATCAAATCCTCCTTTTTCAATTTGTTCAAGGCTTAGTTTAAGTTCTTGAATCTTGGTATCTCTAAGGGTATCATCTGCAATTTTTCTGACTCGGATATCTCTACCAAGTTTAATAATAGCCATTTCATCATCTTCTAAGTAAATTGCATCTTTTGTAAATTCTATAAATGGAGAAGCATCGGAAGCAATGAAAAATTCTTTATTTTCTTTCCCTATCCCCAAAGCTATTGGACTCCCTAATTTTGCAACAATAATTTCATTGGGTTTGTTCTTATCAAAAACAGCTATTGCATAAGCGCCAATTACTTCTGTTAATGCAATTTGAACCGCTTTCCCTAACTTACAATTTTCTTGTTTTTTTACTTCTTCAATAAGATTTATTAATACTTCAGTATCTGTATCGCTTTTAAAGTCATATCCTCTTGAAATTAATTCTTTTCTAAGCGTATCGTAATTTTCAATAATTCCATTATGTACAATTACTAAATTGCCTGATTGTGAAGTGTGCGGATGAGAATTAACATCATTTGGTACCCCATGGGTAGCCCATCTAGTATGACCAATCCCTATTTTCCCTTCTTTTTTATTAGGGTCTTTATTAACAATTTCTTCTAGGGCCGACACCTTTCCCTTAGTTTTTGATAAACTTAGATTAGTCCCATCATAAAGCATGATACCAGCGCTGTCATATCCTCTATATTCGAGTCTTTTTAATCCGTTTAATACAATTGGGTAGGCTTCTCTATATCCAATATATCCAGTTATTCCACACATGAAAAAAATAATTTAGGGGTTTAATTGTCTTCTGTTTTGAGAGTGTAAGATATTTTTAGTGTTGCTTTTCTGGAAGCATTCAATGTATTATTGTTTAATAACATCACTGTTTTTGGATTCCAGTTATAGTTTCTAACGATCGTATCTGAAACTGTGGCAGGTAAGTCCGTGGGGTTAAAAGCTCTTACACCAAGTAAAGGGATATCGTCTGTATTCCCTGCCAATAGTTCAGAGATATAGTCTGTGATTTTAAATGTGTATTTATTGGGCTGTTTTGTATCATCTAATTCTAATAAGCCTCCTACTTCAGGAACCCCTTCAGTGACATAATCTAGAAGTTGACGAGGGGTTTCTTCATTTGTGCTTGAGGCTAATTTATCTTTATAAATAAATAATTGATAAGGAGTAGCCAAGGTATCATAGCGGACCACTTCCTGATCAACATAAAGCGTAATAATCGCATCATTTATAAGCCAATTTTTTGTTCTTAAATCTTCTAATTTGTCAGGTATTCCATTCAAATCATTATCATCGCCTAAAATTTTCAATTGAGCTTTTGACCCAGCCGTTCCTTGAATTGGAACATTGTCAAAAGATGGTGATTGGGCAGGAGACATTTTATAGACACTATTAGTGATTCCTGATAGTAAAAAAGAATCTGTTTTTTTAATGGTATCTATTACAACAGTTCCTGATGATTTAAGAACTGTATTTGTATAGTAGATATCCAGTAATGGCCTTAGAGAGGTACTGTTAAAGCTTAAAGAAATTAAAGATCCATTATCTCCTTCTGCTTGAATTTTTATCCCTCTAAAATAATCATTAAATGCGTCTTGTGAAGCAAAATTTGAGGTTTCATATTGGTCAAATAGGAGTCCCTTTATGAGCTCTTTTTTTAATGGGATACTTATGTATGGGTTTGAATTTAAATATCGGATGGTATCAGTATCATAAACAATCCCTGAACTTAACTTTCTCATTACAACCTGAGAAGTATCTCTTCTACTGGGAGTGAATTGAGTGTCTTCATAAAAATTTAATTTTTGTAACGAAATATCATAGTCTTGGTCAGAAAAAAATTTATTTTGAAGTGCAGGATTTGTTGGGTTCAAATTACTTAAAAAAGTATTTAATTGAAAAACATTTAACGTAAATGGTACCGATTGATCACCGATAATAGAATCTAACTGAAAATCTGCTTGAATGGTGTCAACATCACTTAATAAAGTAGCATTATAAGGCAATCTTAATAATACCGTATCGATTGTTGTTCGTACAATGGTATCTGAACCATATTCTTGATCTACCTGAGTTAAATCATTAGGGATTTGTAATTGAGAAATAATTGATGCTTCAATTTTTTTATAATTACTATTATTATAAACTCCCAGAAGGTATTGTCCTAATAATCCTCCTATTGCCAATCCGTCTGCTTGAACATTTTCAATATTTTTACCTGTGACTTCTATTTCAAAAACAGTATCGTTTGTGGTAAATTCTCCATTTCTTACAATAGAAGTTCCAATGTCTGTAAAATCTTCCTCACAAGAGATAACTAGACTTAGAAAAAAAGTCGTCATTAAAACGTACCCCGCTACTTTAATATATTTTCTTAACATAACTCTCTTTTGGTTTACTCTTCAGATGTAAGATCTTCGTAAAAATTTAAGTATGATTCATAAGCATCATCTTCATGAAATGGTAATACTGGGATATTAGCACTACTAATCTCATCAGCAATCTCTTGAGGGATTTCTTGACTCCCATGAATAATGGCATCAGAATTTGAAACAGCGCTTCTGATAATATTATTATAGTTTGGTTCTTTTAAAATACTAATTTTATCTTCTGCAATTTTATCAAACTCAATTTTTTCTGCAAGTTCATTATTTAAGGACCCTTCAAGGTTTTTGCTATATACAGATGTTATGATCTTACTTTCAGAGAACAAAGGTTCTTCGCTATAATACTCTTTTAGATAAAGAGGCAACAAAGATGCTAGCCAACCATGAACATGAATAATATCTGGAGCCCAATTAAGTTTTTTTACCGTTTCTATAACTCCTTTTGCAAAGAAAATTGCACGTTCATCGTTATCAGAAAACAATTGATCATCCTCATCAGTAAAAATTGCTTTTCTTTTAAAGTATTCATCATTATCAATAAAATAAACTTGCATCCTTTCTTTAGGAATTGAAGCTACTTTAATAATCAATGGCATATCCATGTCATTAATTATTAAATTCATTCCAGACAGCCGAATCACTTCATGTAATTGATGTCTTCTCTCATTAATTACCCCAAAACGAGGCATAAATATTCTTGTTTGAACACCTTTAGAATGGGCTTTCTTAGCCACATTGAATGCTGTAGATGCTATTTCTGTCTCGGGTAAATAAGGAACTACCTCTGAGGAGACATACAATATTCTCTTATCTTTCATTAAATCTAAGCCTTTATATAAGTCTGCAAAAGTACGAATTTTTATGCAAATTTCATGTTAAAATGCTAAGTTTGCTGAATCTTAGGCTAACACATTATGAAGGTTTTTAAAACAAAGAAAGGTCTTAAAACTTATTTCGAAGAATTTTGCTCAACAAAGCCATCGCTTGGATTTGTTCCAACCATGGGTGCGCTTCACCTAGGGCATCTTTCTCTTGTTGAGGAATCTAGGAAGAGAAATGACATTACCATTGTGAGTATTTTTGTAAATCCAACTCAATTTGACAAAAAAGAGGATTTAGACCACTACCCAAAAACTATCGAAAATGATTTAATATTACTCAGCAAGGTAAATTGTGAGGTCGTATTTATTCCTTCTGTTGAAGAAATCTATTCAACATCTATTGAACCAACTCATTTTAATTTTGATGGATTGGAAAAAGAGATGGAAGGAAAACATCGGAAGGATCATTTTAACGGTGTTGGTACTATTGTAAAAATATTATTTGAAATTGTGATGCCTACCAATGCTTATTTTGGTGAGAAAGATTTTCAGCAATTGCAGATCATTCGGAAAATGGTTGAAAAAAATCAATTGCCAATAAACATTGTTGGATGCCCTATTTTTAGAGAAGAAAATGGATTAGCAATGAGTTCACGAAACAAACGCTTAACCGATCAAGAAAGAAAAGCCGCTTCGATAATCTATAGAATATTGCAAAACGTTCGTGCAGAAATAAATACCAAATCTTTAGACCATCTCAAAAACTGGGTTTCTAATAAGTTTAAAGAACATTCTCTTTTTAATCTAGAGTATTTTGTAGTTGCCGATGAAATAACATTAAAAAGCGTTTCAAAAATTTTACCAAACAACTCCTATAGAGCTTTCATCGCAGTCTCTACAAATACCATTCGCTTGATCGACAATATCTCAATAAATTCTTAACTTCTTTTTTTGAAGTTTTTTAATTTTAAAAAGTAGTACTTTTGTCACATGTTAATTCAAGTTGTCAAATCTAAAATCCACCGTGTTAAAGTAACAGGTGCTGATTTAAATTATATAGGAAGCATTACCATTGATGAAGACCTTATGGATGCTGCTAATATTATTGAAGGTGAACGTGTTCAAGTTGTCAACAATGACAATGGAGAACGCTTAGAAACATATGTGATCCCCGGTCCTAGAAAAAGTGGAGAAATAACACTTAATGGTGCAGCAGCCAGAAGGGTTGCTGTTGGAGATACTTTAATACTAATCACCTATGCTTTTATGGATTTTGAAGAGGCTAAGAAATTTAAGCCCTCTCTTGTTTTTCCAAATGAAGAAACAAACACACTAACCTAATTTTGAATTCGAAAACAAAAAAGTTTTTAAAATTAATGTTACCTCTCTTTTTGGGAGGAGGTCTCGTTTGGTACTTATTTACCATAATTCCTCCTCAAACACTTTTGCAGTATTTTAAAAATGCAAATTACTGGTGGATTTCTCTCGGGTTATTATTTGGAATCTTAAGTCACTTATCTAGAGCATATCGCTGGAAATTTATGTTAGAACCCATGGGCTATAAGCCTAAATTTATCAATAGTACTTTGGCAGTATTAATTGGGTATTTTGTAAACTTAGCAATCCCAAGAGCAGGAGAAGTTTCTAGAGCTACCGTAATGACAAACTACGAAAAAATTCCTTTTGAAAAAGGTTTTGGAACAATTGTAGCAGAAAGGATTGCAGATTTAGTGATGATGTTTCTTATAATTGGGGTCACATTATTAATACAATTCGACTTTATCATCCAATTGGTAAAAGAAAATTTTGATCCCTTTAAAATTGTAGTAATTCTGGGAGGAGCTATCATTGGAGGGCTCTTTTTCTTCAAATATGTCAAAAGATCATCTGATGGAATTGGTTTAAAAATCAAGAATTTTATCAAAAGCCTCGTTGAAGGAATTACAAGTATTTTTAGAATGAAAAAAAAATGGGCTTTTATTTTCCATACTTTTTTTATTTGGAGTATGTATGTCCTTATGTTTTGGGCTACAATTCCTGCAATTGATGGGTTGACAGTTCCCTTTGGTGGGATTCTTGTTGGTTTTATTGCTGGAGGTTTTAGTATTGCTGCCACCAATGGGGGTGTAGGGCTCTATCCATTGGCCGTTGCTGGGGCATTTACTTTATTTGGAGTCCCTGAAGAACCCTCTACTGCTTTCGGAAGCGTCATGTGGGCTGCACAAACCGCCATGATTATTATTTTTGGAGGACTTTCTTTTTTACTTTTACCAATCTTTAACAAAGAAAAGTAATTTTCTTTTCTTTGTGAAAACTTATGAATAAATTGTGAAGGTTAAAACAACTTTTTTTTGTCAAAATTGCGGTACTCAACATGCAAAATGGATGGGACAATGTAACGCTTGTAGCGAATGGAATACAATTGTTGAAGAAGTTGTTCAAAAAGAAGCTGCAAGAGAATGGAAACAATCACAGTTTATAAAAAATATATCAAAACCGTTAAAAGTTGAAGAAATACAATTAAATCCCGAAGAGAGGATCCAAACTAAAAATAAAGAATTAGATAATGTCTTGGGAGGAGGATTAGTTAATGGATCTGTGACATTATTAGGAGGTGAGCCTGGTATTGGTAAATCAACACTGTTACTTCAGGTCGCTCTCTCTATTTCTCACAATGTTCTTTATGTCTCTGGTGAGGAAAGTCAATCGCAGATAAAAATGAGAGCAGAAAGAATTCAAAACCATCAATCAAGTTGTCTTATTTTAACAGAAACAAATACGCAACAAATTTTTAAAAATATTGAAGAAGTGACACCAAAAGTATTGGTTATAGATTCTATTCAAACACTTCATACAAATTCTATAGAAGCCTCGCCAGGAAGTATATCTCAAATTAGAGAAACTACAGCAGAACTCATAAAGTTTGCAAAAGAAACAGCAACTCCTGTGGTTTTAATAGGTCACATAAACAAAGAAGGTCAAATTGCTGGGCCAAAAATTTTAGAACACATGGTTGATGTTGTTTTACAATTTGAAGGTGATAGAAATCACAACTATCGAATATTACGTTCTCAAAAAAACAGGTTTGGCTCAACGGCAGAATTAGGGATTTATGAAATGCTTTCTAATGGGTTAAGAGAAGTTTCTAATCCTTCTGAAATTTTAATTTCAAAAAAAGATGATGACTTAAGTGGAACAGCAATTGCATCAACACTCGAAGGGATTAGACCATTGATGATCGAAATTCAGGCATTGGTGAGCACTGCAGTTTATGGAACACCTCAGAGGACAACTACCGGCTATAATTTAAAACGATTGCATATGATCTTGGCTGTTTTAGAAAAAAGAGCTGGTTTTAAATTAGCAACGAAAGATGTCTTTTTAAATATTACAGGAGGAATTAGTATAGATGATCCTGCAATTGATCTTGCTGTTGTCGCCTCGATCTTGTCATCTAATCAAGACATTGCCATCTCTCCAAACGTTTGTTTTGCCGCTGAAATTGGATTGGCAGGTGAAATAAGACCAGTTTCTAAAATCGATCAACGAATTTTAGAAGCAAAAAAGCTAGGTTATAAAACATTTATTGCGTCTAAATACAATAAAATAACCCTGAAGGAAAAGGGCTTGAAGTTGATTCTTGTAGGAAAGATAGAAGAGGTGTTTGCTACCTTATTTGCATAAAAAAACCGAGCATAAGCCCGGTTTGCTATCAGTATTTTAGATTGATTACTTCTTATTTACTTCTTTAATGTATTTTTCTAATGCCATTGTCATAGAAGGTGTTTCAGGAGCAGGAGCAGTAATGTTACATTTCAACCCTGCAGCCGTTGCTGCTTTGACCGTCGAATTTCCAAAAACAGCAATCCGTGTATTGTTTTGTTTGAAATCCGGGAAGTTTTCAAATAATGAGGCTATCCCTGATGGACTAAAAAAGACTAGTATGTCATAGAAAACATTTTCTAAATCAGACAAATCGCTGACGACAGTTTTGTACAAAATTGCTCTTTTCCAGTTGACTCCTAATGAATCTAATTCAGAGGGAATTAATGGTTTTAATTTATCTGAAGAAGGCAATAAAAATTTCTCTTCTTTGTGCTTTTTGATTAGCTTACCTAATTCCGGAAATGTTCTTTTCCCTACATATATTTTACGCTTTCTATACACTACATATTTTTGCAAATAATAGGCAACGGCTTCAGATTGACAAAAATATTTCATCGAATCCGGAACTTTAAAGCGCATTTCTTCTGCAATTCTAAAAAAATGATCTACAGCGTTTCTGCTTGTAAGAATGATTGCTGTAAATTTGAATAGGTCAATTTTTTGAACTCTTACTTCTTTTGTTGACACTCCTTCAACATGAATAAAAGATCTAAAATCGATTTTAACTTTTTGTTTGTCAGACAAATCCGAGTATGGAGATGTCTCTGTTTTAGGTGCTGGCTGAGATACCAAAATCGTTTTCACTTTCATAATCTACTTCTTTTAACTTATTTAAAATAACAATTTAAACAAAACTAATAGCGGCGCTATTTCGAAGGCGCAAAGGTACAAAATAAAATAAAACAACTCTCTTACAATCAGGTTTTTGTTAAAAATCAAAATCAGAAAGAGCCGTATAGAAAAAAGGAATAGAATTCCAGACCCTAAAAAGAACGGATTCTGATAACTATAAAAGTAAATGATGTTTACAATTAAAAGACCTACTGAAATTGAATAAGAATAGCTTCTTTTGGAAATTAAAAAATACGATAATTTTTCTTTTACTTCAAATAAACTTAATAATAAAAATTCCAATAAATTCTTGATCGAAATATACAACAGAATATAATTAAATATCTTGAGATAATCTATCAATAAAAAAACATCATTTTGGTGATATTCATTTAAAAGAAAGTAACAAGAAATAGACAACATCAAAAGACTAAAGAGTCCAAATCCAATGTCAAAAAAGGAACCTATTATATATTTCTCCTGTGATTCTATTTCTACAAATCCTTTGTTAAAAATTGAGGTTACAAATCCTTTTAATCTTGATGCTTGAAATAGTTTTAGAAAAAAAAGTAAAACGAAAGAAAGCACAAAAATTAAAGCAACCCAATTATTAGACAAAACAACTCTTTGAAGAGCCTCCATTCCTTATTTTTTGTAATTATATTTAATACAAAATTAGTGATAAATTAATGTATATTTGCCTTTATTCTATCTCCTTTTTTATGTCTGATGCTTTAGTTATTATACCTACCTACAATGAAAAAGAAAATATAGAGGCTATCATAGAGGCTGTTTTTAAGCAACAAAAGAAGTTTCATGTTCTAGTAGTGGATGATAATTCTCCAGATGGTACCGCTAAGCTTGTCGAGAATCTAATGGAACAACACCCTAAGAATCTCTTTATTGAGAAGAGAAAAGGGAAACAGGGTTTAGGCACTGCCTATATTCACGGGTTTAAATGGGCAATAAAAAACCAATATGATTATATTATAGAAATGGATGCTGATTTTTCTCACAACCCAAAAGATTTAATACGACTCTATGACGCCTGTAATAAAGAAGGGGCAGATATGTCGGTAGGCTCTAGGTATTCTAGAGGTGTAAATGTGGTTAATTGGCCAATGAAAAGAGTTTTATTGTCTTATTTTGCATCAAAATATGTGCGATTTATTACAAGAATCCCAGTACATGATACCACTGCAGGATTTGTTTGTTATACTAGAAAAGTATTAGAGACTATTCAGCTCGATAAAATACGATTTATAGGCTATGCTTTTCAGATAGAAATGAAATTTAGAGCTTGGAAACATTTATTTTCAATCAAAGAAGTTTCTGTCATTTTTACTGATAGAACATTAGGAGAATCTAAGATGAGTGGTGGCATTGTTTATGAAGCTTTTTTTGGGGTAATAAAAATGCGATTAAAAGGATTACGATGAATTCATATCTTATAAAAAATGCAACGATAGTAAATGAAGGACATTCGAAGATAAACGACCTTCTTATCGAGAATGGTGTTATTAAAAAAATAGCTCCTTTAATTACAAAAAAGACTAAAAATATAATCGATGCTCGTGGGAAATATCTGATTCCTGGATTAATTGACGATCAAGTTCATTTCAGAGAACCCGGGCTAACTCATAAAGCAGATATTAACAGTGAAAGCAAGGCAGCAGTTGCTGGTGGAATTACTACTTTTATTGAAATGCCTAATACCATTCCTCAGGCTACTACTCAAAAATTATTGCAAGACAAATTTGATATTGCAGAAAAAAATTCGTTTGCAAACTATTCTTTTATGTTTGGTGGAACAAATGATAATTTAGAGGAGCTTTTACTAACTGATCCAAAAAAAGTAGCTGGAATCAAGTTGTTTTTAGGGTCATCAACAGGAAATATGTTGGTCGATAATCTAGAAGTTTTAGAAAAAATATTCTCTTCTACCAACCTTGTCATCTCTGTCCATTGTGAAGATGAAGAAACCATCCGAAAAAATACAGCTCACTATAAAAAAATCTATGGAGAGGATATTCCAATAGAATTACATCCAATAATTAGAAGTGAAGAGGCTTGTTATATCTCTTCTTCTAAAGCAATTGCATTAGCAAAAAAAACAGGAGCTAGATTGCATGTTTTTCACTTATCAACAGCAAAAGAAACAACACTCTTTAGAAATGATATACCGTTAGAAGAGAAGCAGATTACTGCCGAAGTTTGTGTTCATCATCTTTGGTTTTCTGACGAAGACTATAAAGAAAAAGGAACACATATTAAATGGAATCCAGCTGTAAAAACAGCCAACGATAGAAAAGCTTTATGGAAAGCATTGTTAGACGATCGATTGGATATTATTGCTACAGATCATGCACCTCATACATTAAAAGAAAAATCTAACTCTTACCTAAAAGCCCCAAGTGGTGGACCCTTGGTTCAACACGCACTACTTGCTTTATTAGAAAAGGTAAAAGACAAGGTACTCCCTATCGAAAAATTAGTTGAAAAAGCATGTCATAATCCTGCAAAAATTTTTCAAATAGAAAAAAGAGGGTTTGTCAGAGAAGGGTACCATGCAGACTTAGTGTTAATAGACCCCCATGCTCCACAAACTGTAAATAAAGAAACTATTTTATACAAATGTGGCTGGTCTCCATTTGAGGGTGTCACTTTCTCTTCCAGTATAACCCATACTTTTGTAAATGGTGCTTTAGTATATAATTGTGGTCTTTTTAATACTGCTACAAAAGGAAAAAGAATTACTTTTAACAGATCATGAAACATCTAACTATTGTTATCTCTATTCTTATTCTTTTTTCCTCTTGTTCAGGGAATACCATTTATGACAAACCAAAAGATTTGATCCCTAAAGATACCATGATGATGCTTTTAAAAGATCTATACTTAGCAACTTCATCAACTGCTATTAAAAACATAAATCTACACAGAAAAATATCATATATCTCATTAGTTTATGATACCTATAAAATAGATAGTTTACGTTTTAAAACCAGTAATCATTACTATACATCTGAAATAGATGTTTATGAACCAATGTTAGAAGAGATCATTGTTTTATTGAATAAAGAAAAAACGCAGATAGAAGAAATTAAAAGAGTGAAAGATTCTATTTTTCAAGATTCTATCAAAAAAGTAAAAGCAGAAATATCCAAAAAAAACAAAAAGCGTACTTCGAAAAAAAATAGATCTTCTAAAAAACCCTCCTTAGAAACCTTTTTTAATGAGGATAAATAGCACATACCTGTTTAATAACCTCTTCAATATCTTCAAAACTTATATCGATCGTTTTTTTTATTTTTTCAGAAGAATAATAGGTTTTTGAATTTAATGTTTTTGCTGTATGCTTGCTTATTCTTGGTTTTCTTGATGTCACTTTAGAGACCAGCCATTCCCAACGCCAAAAAAACGCCGCTTGCCATGGCTTAATACAAATACTTGGTGGGTTTTTTCTAAAAGCATTCGCGATAGAAAAAAGTACCTCTCTAAAACTTTTATTTTCTGAAACAATAATAAATCGATCATTTTTATGGGCGCTTTCCATCAATGTTACCATACTTAAAATAACGTCATTGATCCCAACAAATCCTGTAACACCCACAGAATAATACGAAAACCCTTGATAGACTTGTGAGAATAATTTGCCAGAGCCCGAATCCCAAAAACCACTTCCTAAAATAACTCCTGGGTGTACAATGATAACATCAACTCCTTCTTGACTTGCTCGCCAAACCTCCATTTCCGCTCCATATTTTGAAATTGCATAGCCATTATTTTTTTCATTGCCAATCCATTCACTGTCTTCATTAGCAATGTCTTTCTTTGAGTCATTGCCTATGGTTGCAATTGAACTTACAAAACATAATTTCTCAACCTTAGCATCAATAGACAAGTTAACAACAATTGCAGTCCCATGAATATTTACCTTCCTCATTTCTATATAATCACTGGGGTCAAAAGAAATAATTGCAGCACAGTGATATACTTTTTTTACCCCTTTAAAAACCGGAATCATAGAAGGTACATCTGTAATATCTGCTTGTATCCATTCTATTTTTGAAAATAAAGAAGTCGAAATAGTTGTGTTATAAGAAACTATTTTTTTTACCTTCTCTATGCTTTCTGAAGTTCTGTAAATAGCTCTTATTGGTTCATTTTGCTGAATCAACCGCGCTAATAAATGAGAGCCCACTAAGCCTGTTCCTCCTGTAACTAAAATCATCCTACGAATTTAGTTTATTTACGTCAGAAATGTATCTTTGCTTTTTTATAATATAAGAAAATGACAAATTTTGTTGAAGAATTAAGATGGAGGGGCTTATTGCACGATATCATGCCAGAAACTGAGGCATATTTATTAAAAAATACTACAGCAGGTTATATTGGATTTGATCCTACGGCTGATTCATTACATATAGGGAGTTTAGTTCAAATTTTAATCTTAAAACACTTTCAAAATGCAGGTCATCAGCCTATTGCTTTAGTTGGTGGAGCCACAGGTATGGTTGGAGATCCTTCTGGAAAGTCTGCTGAAAGAAACTTATTGGATGAAGCTAGTTTATCAAAAAATATTGACGGTGTGAAAGCTCAATTGGCACGATTCTTAGATTTTGAGGCAACTGCTAAAAATCCTGCAATATTGGTAAATAATTTTGATTGGATGAAAGATATTTCGTTAATCGATTTTATTAGAGATACTGGAAAACACATTACAGTAAATTATATGATGGCTAAAGACTCTGTAAAAAAACGATTGAGTTCTGAATCTAAAGAAGGAATGAGTTTTACAGAATTCACCTACCAATTATTTCAAGGATATGATTTCTATCATTTATATAAAGAAATGGATTGTAAGTTACAAATGGGCGGCTCTGATCAGTGGGGAAATATTACTACCGGAACAGAATTAATCCGAAGAAAAGCTCAGGGGAAAGCCTATGCGATTACCGTTCCTTTAGTCACAAAGGCTGACGGGACAAAGTTTGGAAAGACTGAGGGAGGCAATGTTTGGTTAGATGCTAAAAGGACTTCCCCATATAAATTTTATCAGTACTGGTTAAACTCGTCAGATGAAGATGCTGAACAGTATATTAAAATCTTTACCTTTCTAGATAAAGAAACGATTGATACATTAATCACCGAGCATAAAGAAGCACCACATTTAAGATTGCTACAAAAGAAAATAGGAGAAGAAGTGACCCTAATGACTCATGGAAAAGATGCCTTTGAAAATGCCATAAAAGCATCTCATATTCTCTTTGGAAAATCTACTGCTGATCATTTAAAATCTTTAGATGAGCAAACGTTTTTAGATGTATTTGATGGAGTTCCTCAAGCATCTATTTCTAGAGATGACCTTGAAAACGGATTGGATATGATTGCCGCATTAGCTGCAAAAACAGGCTTTTTAAACTCTAATGGAGAAGCTAGAAGGGCTTTAAAAGAGAATGCTATTTCAGTAAATAAAGAAAAAGTGAACGATGATTTTATCATCTCAGCTTCTGATTTAATTGCAGATTGTTATGTATTACTTCAACGAGGAAAGAAAAATTACTTTTTATTAAAAATAGTGTAGAAAAATCAATACAATATTGGTCTTTCATAAATTTTGGGGGATTTAAGCTGCTCGATTTTATAATTGTAGCGTCTAAGTGGCGTTTGGAAATAAATTATTTTACTTCCTGAGGTGTCTTGTTCAATTGGCGAATTTTTTCCAATTTTTATCGGCTTGTAGCTTCAATTTTTCGGGACCTATTTCAATCCAAGATGTCAAAGTGTTTCTCCCCCATGAATTATAAAAAAGGTATAAATCTCCATCTCTGATTTCAAAGGTTTCTGGGTCAATAGAAACTTTTTTTGCTTTCGCTCCCATTGCATACGCACAAAAACCTCCATATTTAGGAATATACTTTATTGGATTTGAAAGAAAGGTCTTTAGGTTTTCTTTTGAAGAGAAGTAAAACTTAACCCCATCATATTCTGCGGCATTTTTTTTATCTCCTTCTATTGCTTCATTTGAAAAATAAGCAACAACATCATATCCTTCGGCAACCACTCCTTTTTTTGTATTGTAGACTTGTTGAGAAAAAACAAAACCTGAAAAACAGATAAATAAAAGTAGGATGCTTTTTTTCATGACTTTAAATAGTAATTATACCAATTTAGTCGATAAAATTTAAATTCATTACACGACTAACAGATTACATCCTCTAATATCTGAATGGTCAAAACGACCGAGTACCTCAAAAAAACCATTTGAATGCACTTTCCCTAAATCTTGAGTTGCAATAAATGAGCAGGAATTAAAATTAGCCAAATCGATTACATTCAATCCTCCAGTTTTTTTGGTGTCTAAAATTGTTAGAGCATCTTCTGTATCTCTTGCTAGAATTTTCATCCAAGGCGGACAATCAAAAACTCCATTTCCTTTTGAGTATCCTTGACTTAATAATTCTGTCATCCCATATTCTGAATGAATCTTATCTACGCCAAACCCATCACAAAGTTTTTTATGTAAATCCTCACGAACCAATTCTTTTCGTCTCCCTTTCATCCCTCCTGTTTCCATAATAATAGTATTTTTAAGGGTAAATTGTTCTTTTTCTATTAAATCTAACAAAGCGAACGTAACACCAATCAAAAGTATTTTTCCCCCTTTAGCATCTAATTCTTTTAATCTAGAAGAGAGTTCACTAAGATTATCCAAGTAGAATCCACTTGCTGGATTTTGAGACTTCGTAATCAAATCGTTTACCATATAAATTAATGAAGAACCTTCTCTTTCTAGATAGTTGGGTAAAAGTGCAAGTATTGTATAGTCTGAAGGGGTTCCATAAAAATGATTAAATCCTTTTCGATAACTTTCTTGATACCAACTTAATTCTGTTATTAAATGTTTACTCGCGGTAACTCCAGTAGTTCCAGAACTCGTAAAAATTTTTTCAACAGGACTTTTGGAGGAAAGTATTTGATGTGATTTAAAAAATTGAATGGGTAAAAAAGGAATTTCTGTTATTTTTTTTACATCTGATGGATGGATGTTTAAGAGGTCACAAAAAGATCTATATACGCTATTTTTATAAAACTGATGCCTAAATACATTCAATGCACACGTGGTAAAATCGTGTTCGGTTTGTATATTAAAAATAGCTTTTTGCATATTCCACAAAAATAGCAGGAATTCGTTAATTAACTTTGATAATAATTGATAATTACGTCCTATTATTTTGTAAAACTTTATTGTACTTTTAACCCTACAAACTAAAATTTAAAAACAATGGCTGATTTTGGAATTCAACAAGCCCTGAAAGAGTTGGGGTTACAAGAGATAAATGAAGGAACTTCTACAGGTTCTGTTTGCTTTTCTAATGGAGACATCATTGAGAGTTATTCTCCGGTTGATGGAAAATTAATCGGAAAAGTTAAAGCGACTTCAAAACAAGATTACGAAAAAGTACTACATACAGCAACCGAGGCATTTAAGTCTTTTAGAGATATACCGGCTCCACAAAGAGGAGAAATTGTTCGTCAGTTTGGAAATAAATTAAGAGAGCTAAAAGAGCCTCTTGGTAAATTAGTTTCTTACGAAATGGGAAAATCTTTACAAGAAGGGTATGGTGAAGTTCAAGAAATGATTGACATCTGTGATTTTGCTGTCGGATTGTCTAGGCAATTAAATGGGCAAACGATTCCTTCAGAACGCCCTGGTCATGTGATGAGAGAACAATGGCACCCTATTGGAGTGGTTGGAATTATCTCTGCTTTTAATTTTCCTGTAGCTGTTTGGGCTTGGAACACTGCATTGGCATGGGTTTGTGGTGATGTATGTGTTTGGAAAGGATCCGAAAAAGCTCCTTTATGTTCTGTTGCTTGTCAAAATATAATCGCAGCGGTTTTAAAACAAAATCAATTACCCGAAGGGATTTCTTGCATCGTCAATGGAGACTATACCGTTGGTGAAATGATGACTACAGATTCTCGTATTCCTTTAGTCTCTGCTACCGGTTCTACAAGAATGGGAAGAATTGTGGGTGCAACAGTTGCTCAACGTTTTGGAAAATCTTTATTAGAATTAGGCGGTAACAATGCTATTATTATTACTCCTTCTGCAGATTTAAAAGTTGTGGTCCCTGGTGCTGTATTTGGTGCTGTTGGAACCTGTGGTCAACGCTGTACATCAACACGACGATTAATCATCCACGAATCTGTGTATGATAAAGTAAGAGATGCTATCGTAGGAGCCTATGAGCAATTAACCATCGGAAACCCTCTAGATGAAAAGAACCATATTGGTCCATTAATCGATCATGATGCTGTAAATACCTATTTAGCTGCCATAAAAAAAGCAAAAGATGAAGGAGGAAATATCCTAATAGATGGAGGCGTTTTAGAAGGCGAAGGGTATGAAAGTGGATGTTATGTAAAGCCAGCAATTATTGAAGCTGAAAATCATTTTGAGATAGTACAACACGAAACCTTTGCCCCCATTTTATATTTAATAAAATACACTGGTGATCTAGAAAATGCCATTGAATTACAAAATGGAGTAGCGCAAGGACTGTCGTCGGCTATTATGACCAATGAACTAAAAGAGGCTGAAAGATTTTTATCCTATGCAGGGTCTGATTGTGGGATTGCCAATGTAAATATTGGAACCTCCGGAGCAGAAATTGGCGGTGCTTTTGGTGGTGAAAAAGAAACAGGTGGTGGTCGTGAGTCTGGGTCGGATGCTTGGAAAGTATATATGCGTAGACAAACAAATACCATTAACTATTCTGAGGAACTGCCTTTAGCTCAAGGAATAAAATTTGATCTCTAATTTTTAACCCCTCAGCTGGGGTGTTTTATTAAAATAAATGATATGATAAATCCCAAGGCTATCTTGGGATTTATTTGTTTAAAAAACAGGTATTTATACGTATTGATTCGCTACTCTTAAAAAACTAGCTTTGACTAAAATACATAAATATAACTGTTGGAAACTAAAAATAATAAAACCATCATAAGTACTTCACCTCTTATTTATTATACTAAATACGGAAACCATCTTGAATTTTATCATGAAACATTCGATACCCTTGTTGATTCTTTGAATAGCTATAATCATTTAGGAATTGAGCTGGCAAAAGAAAAGAAACTAAAAGAATCAAGAAATGCTTTTTTAAAAGCGCTATATATAGACCCATCTAATGTTGTTATTTTAAACAATCTAGGCAATCTCGAAAGGTTTACCAAAAACTTTAAAAAATCAGTAGAATATTATAAGAAGTCCTTTACTAAATCAGATTTCTTATATGTTGTTGCAGGGCTAAACTTAGCAAAAATATTAGATTTTTTAGGGGAAAGAACCCCCTCAGAAAAAGTATATACTACTATAATAACAAATTCGAGGTTAGCGTTTATTCGAGGAGTTGCCTATTATCAGCTTACAGAAAAATATTTACGTTATGGTGAAATAGAAAAAGGGATAAACACTTTTAATCGCGCAAAAAAGCTCCTTAAGCGGTATTCTGATTTTAGTCAAGATTTAACGAAGCTTCAAAGAAAACTTACAAGATCTCAGAATATTTGAGTCGCTAAACTACTTACTCTCTAAAAATTAATCGCTTACACAAGCATCTCATCAAGGATTCTTGAAGGTGTTATTATTAGTTTGGCTTTACTAGATTGGACGTTTTTTATTTACTCGTTAAAAATATTTAAGAGATCTCGATATATTTTTAGATCAGAGAGACCACAATTTAAAATAGGAATTTCCGTTGATAAAATAACTATTACTACTAAGTCATGAAAAAAACACTCACAATCGTAGTTCTCTTTTTCTCAATTTTTAGCAGTTGTAATAATGATGATGTCAATAAAATTGAGAATTCTTGTTATGCTAACCAGAATGTTCAAACAATAAGCCATAATGGAGAAACCCGAGAATATGTGGTGTATGTCCCAAGTTCATATAGTGGGTCATCAGCGGTTCCTCTCTTATTTAACTTTCATGGGTATGGTGGTAGTGCTGGCGAATTTATGAACTACGCTGACATGCGTGTATTGGCAGACTCTGAAACTTTTATTTTGATTTATCCACAAGGGAGTTGTTTAAACGGCGCATCACATTGGAACCCGAGTCTTCCTGGAGAAGACAATAAAAGTAATGCTGATGATTTTGGGTTTGTAGAAGCCATAACCAACGAAATTTCTTCTCAGTATGATATTGACCTGGAAAGAATATATGCTGCTGGATATTCCAATGGCGGTATGATGGCATACGGTCTTGCCAATTATAAAAGTAATTTAATTGCAGCCGTAGCATCTGTTTCTGGAACAATGTTAGATTTTAATGCCCCAACCAGTCACCCCATGCCAGTTATTCATCTTCATGGCACAGCTGATGAAGTTATTCCGTATAACGGTAGTAATGAATATTATTCAGCACAATCTGTTTTAGATTATTGGGTTCATTTTAATTCCACAATTACCTCTCCAACTGTAAGTTCTGATTCCAGTAGTGGAATAATTATTGAACACTCTCTATATGATATGGGAAATCAAAACGTTTCTGTAGAACATTATAAATATATTGGAGGAGGTCATGTTTGGTTTAGTGAAACATATCAAGGCCAAAATACCAGTGAAATAATCTGGAACTTCCTATCTAGATATGATATAAATGGATTGCGGTAGGGAAATTTGTTCTAAAACTTACCTGTGAAAAAGGAGCTATTATTTCAATTCATCTCTAAATAATTACAATTGAGTACTCTAAACTTTATCAAAAAAAATTAACTTCTTATTTTCAAATCAATAATGAAATATCTCTATCGATACTAATAAAAAATATAATGATTTCAATTATACATACACTGTTTTCAGTTTTAGCTCTGATGTCAGGAGCATTGATTTTCCTAACTAAAAAAGGAACAAAACAACATAAAAGAACAGGGTACCTCTATTCAATTTCTATGGCCTTATTACTAGTCACTTCTTTTGGTTTATATAGCCTATGGGGAAGTTTTGGTGTTTATCACGCGCTTTCGATTGTGAGTTTATTAACCTTGGCAATAGCCCTCTATTTTCCTCTAGCAGGAAGAAGAAAAAAAAACTGGGTAGAGTACCATCTTTTATGGATGGGATATAGTTATGTAGGATTAATAATGGCTGCAGGTTCTCATCTGTTTTCTATCTTTCCGGGGTGGCCAAATTGGTTTCGAATCGTATTATTTTGGATTTTTCCTTACCTAATCGGTACACTGTTAATCTTTAAAAACAGAGTAAAAACTGCAAAAAAAGCCTTAAAAAATATTGATAACTAAAAAATATCGATAAAATTACCACATCTATCTAAAAAAGTCTACAACCAATCCACTGAATAACTACTTTGTGAAGCCATCATGAAAAGAATAGAAGAAGGTTCCTACTTATAGGGCATCAATGCCTTTATAGTTACTTCTCTTAATTGTAGATACACAAAAAATATGGAGAAAAAAATTAGATTAAAAGATGCTATTTCAATTGGAATTGGAGGCATGGTTGGTGGCGGAATTTTTGCCGTACTTGGCTTAGCAGTATCATTAGCAAAAGGAGGGACTCCTGTCGCATTTCTTTTTGCAGGTATCATTGCTGTTCTTACCGCTTATTCTTACGCAAAACTTTCAAAAAGATACCCAGAAAATGGAGGAACAGTAAAATTTGTACAGCAACAGTATGGGAATAGTATTTTTGCTGGGAGCATCAATAATCTTTTATGGATTAGTTATATTGTCATGTTAGCACTTTATTCTTCTGCATTTGGTTCTTATGGAGCAGAATTAATTTCTTTCACAGGCACCAAAGAAGTTGATGTACATTTATTTCAAACCTCAATAATAATTATTGCTTTGTCTATTAATTACTTAAGCGTAAGGCTTGTTGGAGAGATCGAATCTATTGCTGTTGTTATAAAATTACTTATTTTAATTACTTTTATTGGCATCGGGTTTTATGGTCTTTATGTACATCCAGAAAATCTTGAACAGCTCTCTCCTAAAAATTGGGAATCCCCCGTCTTATTGATCTCTGGGGGGATGGTGATATTTGTCGCCTATGAAGGTTTTGAATTGATTGCCAATTCTATTGCCGATTTAAAAGATAGAGAAAAAAATACAGAAAAAGCCTATTTTGGAGCAGTAGGGTTTGTGGTTATCTTATATGTTTTAATTGCAATTGTCACCGTTGGAGCATTGCCTTTTAAACAAATTGCAACCGCTAAAGATTATGTTTTAGCAAAGGCTGCAGAACCAACATTAGGACAAATAGGGTTTACCATTATTACGATTACTGCATTACTTTCAACTTTTTCAGCCATCAACGCAACCCTATTGGGAAGTGGAAGAGTGAATTATGACATTGCTCAAAACAGGGAATTACCTAAATACTTTTGTCATCAATTTTGGGGAAAACCCATCGGGTTATTTATCACAGCAATTCTTTCAATAATCTTAGTAAATACCTTTAATTTACAAAACATTTCAACAGCAGGAAGTGTAGGGTTCTTATTAATTTTTACAATCGTAAATTTTATTGGATATAAAAAACATAAAGAATTACAGTCCAAAAGCTGGATTCATTTAATAGCAAGTATTCTTTGTTTTTTAGCATTTCTCACATTAATAATTCAGCAATTTCCAAAAAATAAAGTGGGTGTAACCATCTCTATTGGAATCATCTTTTTCTGCTTTGTGCTCGAATGGGGCTATAAAAAAACTAGTAAAAAATAATGTGTTTTTAAAATTCCTAACATTCGAGAACGATGTAAAAAGAATGATGAAAGAATTATCCCAAGAAATATCAAAGAGAGCTGTTTGTTCTACTTGTGTAGTAGTTGTTTCCCAATCTAATTAACTGCAATCTATAAAAGTCCTATCATTATTATCGGCTAGACTCTAGTTCAACTCTTGGATTTATTAATTCCCATATTTAAGCTATTCTGCAAAGATATTAACTCAGAAAAAAAAAGTATCTTTATAAAGACTATCTGACTAAACAAACTTACTTATTATGAAAAAAATCGTATTCTTTTTTTTCTTTTTTGGAATCAGTTCCTTCTATTTTACCTCTTGTAAATCAGAAAAAGAAAATGAACTCAAATCAGCTCGAAAAACTTATTCAGATTGGATTATCAAAAATCATGGACAAGAATACACAAAAGAACTAGAACGTCTTCAGAATAAAAAAATTCATTCAGAATTAAAATCTCAAATCACAGAAAATAGCAACACTCCAGTAGTTGGTATTATAGGAGGAGGGATTACAGGCCTATATGCAGGACTGATGCTTCAATCTATAGGTGTTGAATTTGAAATATTTGAAAAATCAGATAGAGTCGGTGGACGATTAAAAACATGGTATTCTGAAGATTATGATCAAGACGATAAAGATAAAAAAGGATTGTATGGTGAAATCGGAGGAATGAGACTTCCGCAGTTTTCTTCAGATATGTTACCTGTTCAGCAACTATCTCTAGCAATAAATTCTGTTTTAGACAGGAATGACATGGCTGATAAATCTGTTAATTGGCGAAAGTTTTATTATAACTCCCCAGTTCAAAGGCTTCGCTATAATAATATGAAATTTCCTCTAGAAGCTCAAAATACAACCTTAAATGATTTAAATTTTGGAATTAGTTCTGGTGGAGATTTAGAAACTGTATGGGTAACTCCAATCAAATCAAAATCAGGCGAATCTTATCTTCCGGTAAACATAATCTTAGAAAAAGTGATTGGTCATTTCCTACAAGCTATAAATAGTTCTTTTTCTGAAGGATTTAATTTACTAATGGAATATGATAATTATTCTATGTGGGGCTATTTAACTAATTCATTTACTTTAGGAGACCTTGAAGAATTTTACAACCCTAAGATGGGTTCTAAAACAGATCATCTTCCTTATGATGTAGTGAGCTATTTAGAAACAAAAAATGTTGGAACTGGAATGTTCTCTGTTTCTTTTGTTGAAATGGTTTTAGCACAATATGACTGGAATGGAAGTAAAAATCCATACAATCCAGAAGATTCAAATATTTATATGCTAACCGTAGACAAAGGAATGCAACGTTTACCAGAAGCCTGTAGAATTGTTCTAAATTTAAAGGAAGGTGTTCGACCAATTGATGGACATATTGCTCAAGTTCAGGTTGGAATGCTCCCAAACAAAGAAGGTTATTCAGGCTATTCGCCACCAAACTTAACTGTTGATGCTCAAGCTCCTTCTTCAGTTCCAAAAGCTAAACCATTAATTTCTAAAAAAGGGCGAGCATCTACAGAAAAACAAAGGGTGTTTTTAAATCACAAAGTGATTCAGGTCGATTATGACTCAACACTTTATAAAGGTTATGGTGGGATGAAGGTTATAATAGAAAAAAAATCGACTCCTGGAAAAAAGAGTATAACCCTCGAGAAAGAATACCCTTTTGTTATTAGTACATTACCGATGGGAGCCTATTTAAATGGAGCATTAAAAAAATCCTTTTTTAACAAACTCTCTTTCTCTAAAGCCAGGGCAATTCGCGAATTGAATTATATGCCATCATTTAAAGCAATGATTCGATTTAATCGTCAATTTTGGATAGAATTGGGTAATAGAAAAAATAAAGGTTTAGGTGTTTCAAGTTCAGACAGTCCAATTAGGCAAATTGTTTATCCATCCTATGGTTATAATAGTCAAGAAGGTGTTCTCCAAATTTATTCTTGGGCTCAAGATGCAGAAAGACTTGGAGCATTAAGTGATCAAGAGCGAGTAAATGAATGTTTAAAAGGGATTCAATTTATGTATCCAGAGATTAACATTTATGATTATTTTGATGGCTATCAACCTGAAAAAACAACAAAAACTTGGTTTTGGGATGAGCACACTGGTGGGGGAGCGTTTACTTTGTTTTTACCTGGGCAATTCAAAAACATCTATCCCGATCTTCTAAAACCAGAATTTAATGGGGCTCTTAATATTGCTGGAGAGTGTGTGTCTGTTCATCATGGCTGGATTGTCGGAGCAATGGATTCCGCTTACAATAGTGTAAATAATATTTTAAAACAAGTTGGCGCATTTGATAAAATAAAAATAATGCAAGAAACATGGGGAACCCTATCAGCACCCGATATTGCAATAGAATAATGTTATCACTTATATAGAACAAGGTTTTAAAAACTTGAATAAAACTGTAGTTCACAGATTAACTCGAAATATATCGTTCCTTTTTTTATCTAAATAATTTTAAAAAAAGTCATGAAAGAATTATTACTAGAGATATCAAAATATACTATTTGTTGTCCTTACTTAGAACTTGGTCCCCGACCTGTTTTAACAGTAGACATTGGAAGTTCTATCGTTATTATTGGTCAGGCGCCTAGTTCAATTGTTCATGTAACTGGTACTCCTTGGAATGATAAAAGTGGCGATCGATAAAGAAAATGGGTGAATATTGATCGCTCTACTTTTTTATAATCCTAAAAAAATTGGTTTAATCCCAATGGGAGTTTGTTATCCTGAAAAGGAAAATCTGGCGATTTAGCACCAAGAAAAGAATGT
>JBELHH010000012.1:61142-68663 GCA_042091515.1 Flavobacterium sp.
GCAAAGTAAGTATAAGTGACTCAAGCATAAGGTAATCCCAGGTTTACAAAAAAGAATTAAAACTATTTTAGCCGAAACTAATTTCGATATCTCCTAGACAAAGTGATTTAGACACTTCTACTATTTTTTTGTATCTTTCTATATGAAGATCCATATAAAAATGATCCCTTTTTACAATTGACCAACTTTACTATATCTCCTATTAATTGAAAAAATTCTAACAATATGATTGCAAATATTATAGAAAAAAAAATTCAAAAACTCTCTTTAATATTCTGGATACAAATATTATTACTATTCACCATTTCATGCCAGAAAGAAAAGAAAAGAAATACTTCCAAAGAAAAGAACAATCCTTCAAACTCTATTACCCATGACTCTTTACTAAAAATAACACCATCTTTGACTCAAAAATATAGCACTCCTTTTATCGAGACTTCAATAGATCAACAGGTAAGTCCATTTGTTCGAAGAATTTATCAAGACAATAAAGACAATCTATGGCTAGGAACAAATGGTGATGGGATCCTTAAATATGATGGAAATTCTCTTGAATCTTTTTCAATAAACGAGGGTTTTGGTGGGCTTGCTGTAAGGGGGATTTCAGAAGATAATAAAGGAAATGTTTGGTTTGGCACAGAACGAGGTCTAACAAAATATGATGGACACTCTTTTATTAATTTTACAGAAAAAGAGGGGTTAATTAACAATGATATATGGAGCCTAGCAATAGACCGAAAAGGAATTATTTGGATAGGTACTTTACAAGGGGTTTGTAAATTTGATGGAAAGGTATTTTCTCCTTTTTTTATTCCAGAAGCTAAACCAGATTATAATAGAGGGGTCACTAGTACAAAAATTGTCCATAGTATTATGGAAGACCGGCAAGGAAATATGTGGTTTGGAACTAATAACGGGGCCTATATTTTTGATGGAAATTCTCTGTCTAATCTCTCTGAAGATGAGGGTCTTTGTAATAATAATGTAAATGATATTTTAGAAGATAATGAAGGAAACATTTGGTTTGCCACTCACTACGAGTCAATTTGTCGGTGGAATGGTTCTAACTTTACCAATGTTACCTCAAAAGATGGAGTTCAAGGAACTGAAGCCTGGAGCTTATTTAATGATAATGCTGGGAACATTTGGTTTCCAATAGAGCATTATGGCGTTTATAAGTACGATGGTGTTTCCTTTACCAACTTTCATAAAAAAGAAGGCTTACTAAGCAATGCGATCCAATGTATTTACCAAGATCGTAAAGGAACTCTTTGGTTTGGGGGGTATTTAGGCCTCTTCCGTTTAAATGGAAACTACATTATAAATGTCACAAAAAATGGTCCTTGGAAATAATAAAAAATTGAAAAAAAAAATACCTTTATTCACTTCTTATCGTGAAAAATATCTGTGGGGATGGGTGTTATTGATTATTATTGCCATTTTTTCAACATTATTTATAGGGAAACCCTTAGCGAATCAGCTAAGAGATCAAGACGTACAAGCTATTTTTTTTGGTATTGGATTGCTATTGGTTACAGTATCTGTAATCTCTTATGGCGTCCAAACATCTCCCGGTAAAATAGAAATGTCAACCCTGATAGGTGTCATCGCTGTATATCTCTTATTTATTTTTAGACTAGGTGCCCCAGAACGCAGCCATCTAATTGAATTTAGTGTCCTAGCTGTTTTTATTCACAAAGCATTTATTGAACGTTCACAGCAAAAAAAATTACTTTTTCATCCTGCTTTTTTTGCCCTGATAACGACTTTCTTTATTGGAGTCGTTGACGAATCCATTCAGCTCTTTTTACCCAATCGTGTCTTTGATTTAGAAGATCTAATTTTTAATGGAATAGCAGCATTAATGGCTGTTTTTTCAAACTTACTTTTAACTTGGACAAAAAAGCGATTTAAAAGGCAATGAAGAAAAGAGTATCACTTATAAGGGTAATCCTAACGATAAAAAGAATCAATGGTAAAAAAATAGATGATTTTTAGTAGATTTATTCCAAATAGAAGAAGAACATTTGTCAAATTATAAAAAAGTTACACGAAATTAAAACAAAAACGATATGGACAAAAACGAACCAAAAGTAACAGGTATTGGTGGAATATTCTTTAAAACTAAAAACCCAGTACAGACAAATGAATGGTATCGAAATAATTTAGGCCTTAATATTGATGCCTACGGATGTACATTCGAATCTAGAAACATCAACCATCCAGAAGAAATTAATTATTTAAACTGGAATGCTTTTAAGAATACCACCAATTATTTTAACCCTTCTATAAAAGAGTTTATGATTAATTATAGAGTTCAAAATATTGAGGGGCTTGTTGAAAAATTGAAAAAAAATGGCGTTACCATCGTAGATGATATCAGCACCTATGAGTATGGGAAATTTATCCATATCATGGATTTAGAAGGGAATAAGATTGAATTATGGGAACCCGTTGACAATGCGTTGAAAAGCGATCACAAAAAACAATAAAATTATAGATCCATTTATCAAAAAAAGAAAACGTCGGATTCCTGTTTTTTTTAAGAAAGACACTTCTTTATATAAGTAGTTATATTTTTAAGAAGGCACAAAATGAGTTTTTTGGGAGACACCCTATTAAATTATTTTTATTATATTGTCATATTATTCACTAATTTATACCCAGTGTCAAGAAAAAAAATAGTGTTTATACTTGGACTTTTTATTCTTTTCAATTGTAATTCAAATGAAAATGAGTCGGAAAATCCTGTTGAATATCAAATAGAAGGGAAATGGCTGCTTGAAAATGCTGGTGGAAGCGATCTGTCTCCTAATACAATGTACGAATTTCAAAATGGGTTACGATATACTTATTATTGTGATGCATTTCCACTAGATTGTGATTCAGAATATTGGAGTTCTCGTGAAATCTCAGATGCAATTCCAAATCCTGCAAATTATACCATAGATGACAGTCAGTCATTAATCATTAATGGGGGACTGGCTTATGACATTACATTTAACTGTGATGGAAAACTAATTAGCATTGCTTTTACAGACACTGCTTGGCAATGGTGGAGAATTGGAACGGACATAAATAATTGTAACTAAACTTAAAATTAAAATTAAAATAAAATGGTAAAAGAAAACAAAGAATTAATGCTAGAAGCCAGAGAAGCTTTATCAGGAAAATGGGGGTTAGCAGTGATCACCTTTTTTGTCTATTCGTTATTGTTAGCAATCTTATCGGTCATTCCCTTTTTTGGAACTTTAGCGGTCTTACTAATTGCTGGACCGATGGCGGTTGGAATTGCTATATTTTCTCTTAAAATTTCAAGAAATGAAAATGCTAAATTCGAACAAATTTTTGAAGGATTTGGAAACTATGGTACAACACTAGGAGCATATCTTTTAATGGTTTTGTTTATTTTTCTTTGGATGTTGCTTTTAATTATACCAGGAATTATAGCTGCTATTTCATATTCACAAACATTCTATATCCTTGCTGATGACGATTCCGGTTTAGACTCTATGGGGGCGCTTAGTAAAAGTAAAGAAATGATGAATGGGTATAAATGGAAATATTTCTGTCTAGGGTTACGATTTATTGGTTGGGCGCTATTATGTATTCTTACCTTTGGAATTGGTTTTTTATGGCTTACCCCATATATTCAAATTAGTAATGCAAAATTTTATGAAGACTTAAAAGCACATCATCAATTGTCGCAATAAGTTCTACTCTTTGATATACATCGTATTGAAAATTTAGGCTCTAATTCTTTTAAAATGATTGAGAAACTTCAACACCAAGAATTAGATGTCTCTAAACAAATTCGTGCTATTTTTCAAGCTTCCTATACCGTAGAAGCAACCCTTTTAAAAGCGTCTGATTTTCCGCCTTTAAAAAGACCTCTTCACCTATTTGTTGAAAGCGATACTTCTTTTTTTGGATATAAGAAAAAAAAGAATCTTATTGGTGTAATTGAAATTAGCCAACACATAAACCAAACACATATAAATAGTTTAGTCGTAGCCCCTATGTTTTTTAGAAATGGAGTTGCTTCTGCGTTAATACAATTTATCATCGATCGATATCACTCAAACTTATTAACCGTAGAAACAGGAGTTTTGAATACCCCTGCCATCTCATTATATCAGAAATTTCACTTTAAAGAAGTCAACCAATGGGAAACTAGTCATGGAGTTAGAAAAGTTAAATTTGAACGCTCAACACAAAATAGAGCTCTCTAAAATTGAAGTATAGCCACTAAAAATAACTGATAAAAACTTTTTAACTCATACTAATAGGTTTAAATATGACTCATAGACTAAAAAATAATTCCCTAGATGTTCTTATTGATCTTCCATCTGAAAACAACAAAGGGTCTCGTTTTGATTGGACTGGAAGAATTAAATCTATCTCATTTCTAAATACTCCCTTAACAACTCTTGAAAATCCTGCTTTAGAAGAAGACCCACACATGGGGAAAGGTCTCTATAATGAATTCGGAATAGATACTCCTTTAGGATTTGATGAAACAGAAATAGGAGGATGGTTTCACAAAATAGGAATCGGTCTTCTTAAAAAGGACGATCATCAGTATAACTTTCAAAAAAAATATACCATCAAACCTGCTAAATTTGATATTGTAAAAGACTCCCATAAAATTGTGATTTGCTGTACCTCAGAAATGATGAATGGCTATGCCTATTTTTTAAAAAAAGAAATTGCGTTACACGCCTCAGAACTTACCATTCAATATACTCTAGAAAATACAGGAAAGAACGATCTTGTAACTGACGAATACACTCATAATTTTATGGGGCAAAATAAGGTCTTACTTGGAAAAAATTACGAACTAGCATTCCCTTTTAAGCTCAAACCAACCCTTTTTGAGGAAACTGTAAATCCTGAATTAAAAGTTGACATAGGCGTTCATAAAGTTACTTTTAATGACACTCCTACCGTACCCTATTTTTTTAGCAACCTTACTGGAAATGGGTTTGAAACTGCTTCGTGGAAATTAATAAATTTAGACGCAACAATAGGCATCCAAGAAATGGGTGATTTTAAAACCGACAAAGTAAACCTTTGGGGGTCAAAACATGTAATAAGCCCAGAGTTATTTTTTAAAATCTTTTTAAAACCCAAAGAATCAATAGAATGGTCTAGGAGGTACGAAGTATTTAAAATTAATTCCTAAATTTAGGAATTCTCTCAGATCAATCTAACTCTAAAACATCAATGTCATGAAATACACCTATTCTGTTATCTGTTTTCTTATCTGTTTTTCTCTTTGCCATAGTCAAAGACTAAAAACCCCTTCCTTAAGCCCATTTAGCGAAATCTCTCAAGAGGTAGGCCTTGCTAAACTTTCTGTGGAATACTCGAGGCCCTCCGCTAAAGGACGCGTGATTTTTGGGAAGTTAGTACCTTATAATACCCTTTGGAGAACTGGAGCCAATGCCTCCACTAAAATTAGTTTTAATGAGACAGCTACCATTGGTGGGCGATCTATTGAGGCTGGCACTTATGCTCTCTATACGATTCCTCGTAAAGATCGTTGGACCATTATCATTCATTCAAATACAACGCTTAGAAGCATTGCTGGAAATGCCTATAAGCCAGCAGATGATATCTTTAGATTTGATGTAACTCCTCAAAAAATTTCTGAGTATATTGAGTCTTTTACCATTTTATTTGCATCCCTTAAAACAAATTCTGTCGATCTTCAGATTGCTTGGGAAAATACCCTTATTTCAATTCCCATTACTTTTGATGTAGATGCTAAAATAGAAGGTCAAATGATGAGTTTTTTAAAAAATCCTCAACGTATTCCTCACAGAACCTATTTTGAAGCAGCACAATATTATAGTAATAACGGTAAAAGTTTAGAGGAGGCTCTTTCCTTTATTAACAGGGCGCTAGAAAAAAGTCCTAACAATTTTCGCTATGGCTTGCTTCGATCAAAAATATTAGAGAAAAATGGGAATCGAAAAGCAGCACTCCTCTCAATTAAAGAAGCGCATCAATGGGCAAAAAATGCAAAAAACGCAAACTATATAGAACAAACGTCCTTATTTTGGGAATCTTTAGAGGCTAAAAAATGACATTAAACCTTTATCAAATAGACGCATTCACAGACACCATTTTTAATGGAAATCCAGCTTGTGTAGTTCCGTTAGAAAAGTGGCTCTCCGATGACGTACTTTTGAAGATCGCTCAAGAAAATGCAGTTGCTGAAACTGCTTTTTTTATTGATACAGGAGCTAAAATTCATCTGCGTTGGTTTACTCCGGAAATTGAAATGGATTTGTGTGGCCATGCAACACTAGCCACAGCACATTGCTTAAAAACAATCCTAGAGTACCCTTCAACTAAAATTGTCTTTGAAACTTTAAGTGGAGACATAACTGTTAACGTCGAACAAGACTATTATTTTTTAGAACTCCCCTCAAGAATGCCAGTAGTCTCAAAACTTCCTGAAGAAATAGAAAAATCATTCAATATTCTTCCTAAAGAAGTGTTTAAATCTAGAGATTATCTCTTGGTTTATGAGACAGAAGAAGCGATTAAAAATATTCAAATAAACAGGCCGGTTTTTGATAAGATAAACTTAGGTCCTGGAGGAGTTATTGTTACCTCTACTGGCAATGATTGCGATTTTGTTTCGCGATTTTTTACTCCACAAGCTTCTATTTTAGAGGATCCTGTTACCGGGTCAGCTCATTGCTCTCTAGTTCCTTTTTGGGCAAAGAGACTTCAAAAAAAACAACTTTATGCCATACAACTCTCAGACAGAATTGGAAAGTTAAATTGCGAAGATAAAAATGATAGGGTAATTATTAGTGGTCGAGCAAGAACCTATTCGATTGGGACTTGTTGGATTAAATAAAGGATAAAATTGTAACAACTCAATCTTCTTTCTTCTCACTGACGTCTCCTGTATGTAAAAAACAATAACCCTTCTTCTAAAACGGGTATTTATACCTATTCTAATCATAAAGAACTAATTTTAGTCAACTTATGATGAAATGCCAGAATTCATTAAATCTCATGACTAAATATAAACCAACTTAACACTAAGTTACTCTACTCTCAATTACTTAAATACCCTCAGAAATACTTAGAAGCCCACTTTTGTTAGCTGAGAACTTATTTCTACACAACATTTTAAAATCTATCGAAAAAACTACCATATCTATCGAAAAAATCATGGTTTGTTGGATTTTTTTATTGAATTTTATTTAAAATCTATTGAGGAAGTCCCTTCTCGATAAAAAAAATTGACCCTCTTACTACCCAACTTTTAGCTTTTAAGCACTCTAACAAAGCGTCCATAAAGCTCATGTTATGGTTTTATATGTCAGAACACATTGTAAAACATGGCATCACTACTAACCATAAATAAAGACGAATCTTAAATTATATAATGATGAAAATGAACACACCCACAAAAATTTTAAAAAAAGGATTCTTGTTCCTAGGGGTTTCTTTACTACTATGGAACTGTGAAAAAGAAGGATTTCAAGAAGGGAT
>JBELHH010000013.1:0-68402 GCA_042091515.1 Flavobacterium sp.
CTGCGACCTCCTCGTCCCAAACGAGGCGCGATGACCGGGCTACGCTACACCCCGTAGCTTATGGGACGCAAACTTACTATATTATTTCCACTTGATAAAATATAATAAATTGCAATAATGGTCTTTCAAGAATTAAAATAGGTGTAACTATTGAATTTATTTATGGATCTATTGTAAAAAAATAGTTGATTTTCATCTTATAGAAATCAAAAAAAATTACATTTGTAAACGGATTAACATAGATAAATAATGTCAGAAAATATTGAGAAATTGAAATGCTTGATCGTAGGTTCAGGACCTGCTGGTTATACTGCAGCTATTTATGCTGCGAGAGCTGATATGAAGCCGGTTATGTATACTGGTTTGCAAATGGGTGGTCAACTTACCACTACTACAGAGGTTGATAATTTCCCTGGATATGCTGATGGTACAGATGGTACTGCCATGATGGAAGATTTAAAAAAACAGGCTGAGCGTTTTGGTACACAAGTTCGTTTTGGAATGGTAACAAAGGTTGACTTGAGTAATGAAATAGGCGGAATTCACAAGGTTACTGTGGACGGTTCAAAACAAATTGAAGCCCACACTGTAATCATATCTACAGGAGCAACTGCAAAATATTTAGGGCTAGAGAGTGAGCAACGTCTAATAGGTGGAGGCGTTTCTGCTTGTGCAACCTGTGATGGGTTTTTCTACAAGGGACAGGATGTTGTTGTTGTAGGAGCAGGGGATACTGCAGCTGAAGAAGCGACTTATTTATCAAATATTTGTAATAAGGTTACCATGTTAGTCCGAAAAGATTACATGAGAGCATCCAAAGCGATGCAACATCGAGTAAATAAAACCAACAATATAGAAGTGTTGTTTAATACCGAGCTAGATGAGGTTTTAGGAGATAATGTTGTTGATGGTGTTCGAATAGTAAATAATATTTCAGGTGAAAAACATGAGATTTCAATTACAGGATTATTTATTGCAATTGGTCATAAACCCAACACAGATTTATTTAAAGATATTTTAGAAATGGATGAAACTGGGTATCTAATTACTCAAGGAAAATCTACAAAAACAAATTTACCAGGGGTTTTCGCAGCTGGAGATGTTCAAGATAAAGAGTACAGACAAGCAGTAACTGCTGCTGGTACTGGTTGTATGGCAGCTCTTGATGCAGAACGGTATTTAGGTGCTTTAGAATAAAAATAATTTAAAACGTATTACTAAAAATCACTTCTCCGTTGATAAGGTTTATTTTTTTGTGAGAGATTCTAACGATCATTTTCAGGCGCCTAGAATAGAAAAATAAATAAATGTATATTGTGCTTTTTAAAATTCGTATCTAACTCATCATAAATAAATTAAAATGTTTTTTAAAATATCACAAAGCAATCAAAATGTCTTATTAGTTATAGTTTCTTTTTTCCTATTCAGTTGTAATTTTTCAGACTTAAAGTATTCAATTGAAACAGACTTAAATCCAAATAAAATTTCACCTCTTACTGCGGTTTTAACAATTGAAACAGATAAGCCGAGTAGTGTTAGTGTTAAGGTTTTAGGAGATATTCCAGTACAACAATCCTATGATGAAATTGATACAATTTTTACTATTCCTGTTTTAGGACTTTATCCTAATACACTAAATGAAGTAGAGGTGACATTTACTTTTGAGGGAGGTCAGGAAGTAGAAGTTATAGAGATTCAAACCTCTCAGACACCAACTTATTTCCCTAGTATTAGAGTTAATAAATTAGAGAAAGATAAAATGGAACCTGGCATGCATGCCTTGGATATTCATTTTGCAAATTTTGGTAAATTTAGATCTGTTCCTATTATTTTTGATGATCATGGTCAAATACGATGGTATTTAGATTTAAGTTTTCACAAAGCAATGGTTAGCCCTTTTCAACGAATAGAAAATGGAAACGTGTTAGTAGCTGGGAGAAGAACAATCTATGAATTTGATATGGTTGGTAAACTAATAGATAGAGCCACAATTGATTCAAATTATGGAATTCATCATGATGTTTTAGAACTTCCAAATAATGATTTATTGCTATGTGTTGGAACTAGAAATGCCTTCATAGATATTGATGGGAAGACAATCTTATCCGATAGTGATTTTATCATTCATTATGATAGGAAAAAATCTAAGATTGTTAATCAATGGGATTTGGCTAAACATTTGGATGTAAGTAGAGATGATCTAAATTTCTTTAGAGGAGGTGACTGGTTGCATATGAATGCATTAGAATTTGATGATAGAGACAGTACAATCATAGTTTCTGGAAGAAATCAAGGATTGATAAAAATATCATGGGATGATCAATTAAAATGGATTATGTCTCCAAAACAAAACTGGGGAAAATCAGGTAGGAAAGGTCAAGGTTATGAAACAAAACCATATCTACTAACGCCTGTAAATAAAGAGGGAAAACCTTATAATAACGATGTTCAAAATGGTTATGAGAGTCTTGATGACTTTGACTACCCATGGGGGCCTCACGCTCCTTCTTTATTACCAAATGGTAATATGATTGTTTTTGATAATGGTCCTTTTAGAAACTATAATAATGAAAATAATTATTCAAGAGCAGTAGAATACAAGATTGACGAAGCTGATAAAACTTTTAGTCAAGTTTGGCAATATGGTAAAAATAGAGGAGAGAAATTATTTTCTAGTATTGTTAGTGATGTAGATTATCTTCCAGCTACACAAAATATATTAATGACTTCTGGTTTTATAAGCCCCAAAAATATTCACAGAGCTAAGATTGTTGAGATTTCTCCAAAAGACAATCAAGAAGTATTTGAAGCTACTATTTTTTTTAAGAATACAAATAAAGGACAGAAGCCAGGATGGGGTCAAACAGATATTTTATACCGATCTGAAAGAATTGAATTAAAGAATTATTAGGTACACCATGAGGTTTACCGCAAAGCTTTTTTTAAGTATTAAAAATTCAAAAGACCGTCATCATTGACGGTCTTTTGAACACAACAACTAAGATTTCATACAAATGGTCTCCCCTTTTAGAAGCAGTATTTGTTTTCTGCATTTAATTTTTCTGCAATCTTATTTCTTAAAGAGATTACATTAGGATAGTTTGTATATTTTGTAAAACGCTTCAATCCCATTAAGAGCACCCTTTGCTCATCTCCTTCCGCAAAAGAAATAATCCCCTCTCTTCCGTTTTTAGAAATAATTTCTACTGCGTTATAAAGATAAAGCTTTGCCATTGCTATTTGAACTTCTTGCGTATCTTCTCCGAAGCGTTTTGCATTTTTTTCTGCACGCAATATCGTAGATTCTGCCATGTAAATTTCGTTTAAGATATTAGCTGCAGCCATCAATAATTGTTGATGTTTTTCTAAGTCAGGTCCATATTTTTGAATGGCAGAACCAGCAACCATTAAAAAAACTTTTTTCATTTTGGCAACCATTTCTTTTTCTTCAGCGAATAGCTCCGAATAATCTGGAGTATCAAAAGAAGGAATACCCATCAATTCATCAGCAACAGCAGTTGCAGGCCCTAATAAATCAACATGACCTTTCATTGCTTTTTTAATAAGCATTCCAACAGATAGCATTCTATTAATTTCATTTGTTCCTTCATAAATTCTAGAAATACGTGCATCTCTCCAAGCAGCTTCCATTGGGGTTTCTTCTGAAAACCCCATACCTCCAAAAATTTGAATACCTTCATCGGCACATGCTTGAACATCCTCAGATACAGTAACTTTTAAAATAGAACATTCTATCGCATATTCTTCTACACCTTTTAATTCAGCTTCTTGATGTGTATTTCCTGCATTTATTCTCATGGCAATTCTATCTTCAATATCTTTAGCAGCTCTGTAACTGGCTGCTTCACCAGCATAAGTGTTTGTTGCCATTTCAGCTAGTTTGGCTTTGATAGCGCCAAAATTAGAAATAGGTGTTTTGAATTGCTTTCTTTCAGTAGCATATTTTATGGCAGTTTCTGTAATTCTTCTTTGAGAATCAATACAGGCTGCTGCTAACTTAATTCGTCCAACGTTTAATGCATTTACAGCAATTTTAAAACCACCGCCTCTTACAGATAACATATTTTCGGCCGGTATAACAGTGTCATTAAAAAACACTTGGCGAGTAGAACTCGCTCGTATTCCTAATTTATGTTCTTCTTCACCCAGTGAAATCCCGTTTGGTTTTGATGGATTGTATTCTACAATAAAGCCAGTGATATTTTTATCATTTTCAATCCGAGCAAAAACGATCATTAAATTACAAAAACCTGCATTTGAAATCCACATTTTCTGACCATTGATTTTATAAGAACTTCCATCTTCAGATAGAGTAGCCGAAGTTTTTCCTGAATTAGCGTCAGATCCAGCACCAGGTTCTGTTAAACAGTAAGCGCCCATCCATTCTCCACTTGCTAATTTTGGTACATATTTCTGCTTTTGTTCTTCTGTTCCATATAATGTTATAGGCATCGTTCCTATTCCTGTGTGTGCTCCAAATGCTGTACTTAATGATCCATTTCCGCTGGAAATATATTCACAAGTAATCATTGTTGAAACAAATCCCATCCCTAACCCACCATATTCTTCAGGGACAGCAACTCCTAAAAAGCCCAATTCACCGGCCTTCTTCATTACTTCTTCTGTAAGTTTATAGTCTTTTGCTTCAAAACGTTCTCTATGTGCTACAATTTCCCTATCGTTAAATTCTTTAACGGCATCTCGCATCATTAGTTGCTCCTCAGAAAAATCTTCAGGGGTAAAAATATCTTCACATTTTGACTCTTTTACTAAGAATTGTCCTCCTCTTAGTATTTCTTTTTGTATTGTATTCATGACTTATTTATTATGATGTTTTTATTTTAAAAATTCAAATATCCCTGCTGCCCCTTGACCGGTTCCTACGCACATTGTTACCATTCCATATTTATTTCTCATCTCTCTTTTACGCATTTCATCAAACAATTGGACAGATAATTTAGCACCTGTACATCCTAGAGGGTGCCCTAAAGCAATTGCCCCCCCATTTACATTGATAATCTCTTTATTTAACTCTAACTCTCGAATGACAGCTAACGATTGAGAAGCAAAGGCTTCATTTAATTCAATTAATTCAATGTCAGTTTGATTTAACCCTGCTTGTTTCAAAGCTTTTGGAATGGCAGCAACAGGTCCAATTCCCATAATTCTGGGAGGGACTCCTGCCGCAGCATAACTAACCATTCTAGCAATGGGCTCAATATTTAACTCTTTCACCATTTCTTCACTCATTACCATTACAAAAGCTGCACCGTCACTCATTTGAGATGAGTTTCCTGCGGTGACACTTCCCCCTTGAGCAAATACAGGTCTAAGTCTTTCTAAACCTGCAATATTAGACCCTTTTCTAGGCCCTTCATCTTTGTCTACAGTATATTTTTTAGTGGCTTTTTTTCCATTTTGATCTACATATGTTTGTTCTACTTCTATTGGAACTATTTGATCTTGAAAACGATTTTCAGCTTGAGCTTTTAGTGCCTTCAAATGAGAGTTTAAAGCAAATTCATCCTGGTCTTTTCTTGAGATATTAAATTCATTTGCTACAGCTTCTGCTGTATTTCCCATTCCCCAATAATATTCTTCGTGACCTGCAGCAACAGTGTTGTAATTTAATTCAGGTTTAAATCCTGTCATGGGTACTGAACTCATACTTTCCGCCCCTCCTGCAATAATACATTCTGCCATTCCAGATTGAATTTTTGCAACAGCCATCCCAATGGTTTCCAATCCTGATGAACAAAAACGATTTACCGTTACTCCTGGAACATCCTCTACTTTTAACCCCATTAAGGAAATTAGTCGAGCCATATTTAATCCTTGAGAACCTTCAGGCATTGCATTTCCTACAATCACATCATCAATTCTTTTTTTATCGAATTCTGGCAATTCATTCATCATGAATTCAATAGTTTCTGCAGCTAATTCATCTGCTCTTTTAAATCTAAACAATCCTTTTGGAGCTTTACCAACGGCTGTTCTATATGCTTTTACTATATATGCTGTCTTCATTTTTTTAGTTTCTTAATGGTTTACCCGTTTTTAACATATGCTGTATTCTTTCTAATGTTTTACGTTCTGAACATAAGCTTAAGAATGCTTCGCGTTCGATATCTAAAAGATATTGCTCAGAGACTCTAGTAGGTTCTGATAAATCACCACCAGCCATCACATATGCTAATTTGTTGGCAATCTTTTGATCGTGTTCTGAAATATACTTGCTAGCTTCCATAGAATCAGTGCCTACCAGGAACATACCCAATGCTTGTTTTCCAAGTACTAATACATCCTTGCGTTTTATAGGTTGAGTATATCCAGCATCTGCCATGAGTAATGCATGTTTTTTCGCTTGTGCTATTTGACGATCTTTATTTACAACTACAATATCTTTTCCTTTTTGTAATAACCCCAAATCAAAGGCTTCATATGCTGATGTCGCAACTTTTGCCATACCAATTGTCAAGAAATGTTCTTGTAAAACATTTAATTGAACGTCTCCTTTGTGAAATAAATCTGATGCTCTTAAGGCCATTTCTTTAGAGCCTCCTCCTCCTGGGATCACACCAACTCCAAATTCTACCAAGCCCATATATGTTTCTGCTGCTGCAACAACTTTATCTGAATGTAATGAAATTTCACAACCTCCTCCTAAAGCCATTCCATGTGGGGCGGCTATTGTAGGAATAGAAGAATATCTCATTCGCATCATTGAATCTTGAAAATATTTGATGGCCATATTTAGTTCATCATATTCTTGTTCAGCTGCCATCATAAAGATCATTCCGATGTTTGCACCAACAGAAAAATTAGCCGCTTGATTTCCAACAACTAGACCTTGATAATTTTTTTCGGCTAAATCAATTGCTTTGTTTAGAGCCGCTAAAACATCTCCACCAATAGTATTCATTTTAGATTGAAACTCAAGATTTAAAATACCATCACCTAAATCTTCAATGATAGCTCCAGAATTTTTCCAAACTTCATTTGTTTTTCTAATATTATCTAGGATTATAAAGGAATCTTGACCTGGTTTCTTTACTTGTTTTTTTGTAGGAATATCATAGTAATAAGTAGCCCCATCTTTAACAGTGTAAAAAGAATCGATCCCTTTTTCAATCATTTCAGTTACCCAATCAGCTGGTTCTGCACCTGCAGCTTTCATAATCTCTATTCCATCAGAAACTCCTATAGCATCCCAGATTTGAAAAGGACCATGTTCCCATCCGAAACCTGCTCTAAGCCCATCGTCAATTCTATAGAGTTCGTCTGATATTTCAGGAATTCTATTTTGAACATATGCAAACATTGCCGCAAATGATTTTCTGTAAAATTCTCCCGCTTTATCTTTACCAGAAACTAACACTTTAAATCTATCTGCTACATTGTCTATCGTTTTTGTAAGTTCTAAAGTTGCAAATTTGGGTCTTTGTTTTTTGCGATATTCTAATGTATTTAAATCTAGTGATAAGATTTCTTTTTTCCCATTAGCGTCTTTTGTCATTTTATAAAACCCTTGTTTGGTTTTACTACCCAACCATTTGTTTTCCATCATTTTATTAACAAAATCGGGAATTACAAACTGATCTTTCATTTCGTCATTAGGACAATTGTCTTTAACACCGTTGGCAGTATGAACGAGCGTATCTAATCCTACAACATCGATGGTTCTGAATGTTGCAGATTTTGGGCGACCAATTACAGGACCTGTTAATTTGTCTACCTCTTCAATTGTAAGATCCATTTCTTTTACAACATGAAATAGACTCATAATACCAAAAATTCCTATCCTATTTCCAATAAATGCAGGAGTATCTTTAGCTAAAACAGATGTTTTTCCTAAAAATGTGTCCCCGTACATCATTAAAAAGTCGGTAACGTCTTGCGAACATTTTGGACCAGGAACTACTTCAAATAGTTTTAAATATCTAGGTGGATTAAAAAAATGGGTAACAGCAAAATGCTTTTGGAAATCTTCACTTCTTCCTTCATTCATGAATTTAATAGGAATCCCGGATGTGTTTGATGTAATTAAAGTTCCTGGAGTTCTAAACTTTTCAATTTTTTCAAAAACTTGTTGTTTGATATCCAATCGTTCTACTACAACTTCCATAATCCAATCAACTTCTTTGATTTTATGTAAATCATCCTCAATATTACCAGTGGTGATTCGACTAGCAAATTTTTGAGAGTAGATAGGGGAGGGTTTAGATTTTAAAGATGTTGCTAATGCGTCGTTCACCAATCTATTTCTAACAATCCTATCTTCTAACGTAAGACCTTTTACCTTTTCCTTATCATTTAATTCTCTTGGAATAATATCCAATAAAAGAACTTCTACGCCAATATTGGCAAAATGACATGCAATTCCACTTCCCATAATTCCGGAACCTATCACTGCTATTTTTTTAATTCTTCTAGTCATATGTATTTTGATTTGTTTTATACCGCTGCTTTATCTAGAGTATTTTCTTGATAAATCATTTTTTTTGCGATGAGTTTATTTATTGTAGATGTAACCTTAAAAAAGGCTTGTAATTCTTCGTTAGAAACGTTTCTTTTAATTGAATCATTAAAAATGATCACTGATTCTTTAGACAATTCTCTCATTTTTTTTCCATAATCAGTTAGTTTGATTAACACCCCTCGTCCATCCTCAGGATTTTTTTCTCTTGAAATAGCCCCTTTGTCTTCCATTGTTTTTAATATTCTGGAAAGACTAGTAGGCTCCATTCCCATTAAGGGACCTAATGCGGTAGAAGGTGTTCCATTTTCATAATCTATATTTAAGAGTACGAAAGCCGTTGCCATTGTACTATCATACTTTGCAGCTCTTTCATTATAGAGCTTTGCAACGGCTTGCCATGTCGCTCTTAATTGATGGTCTATTGATTTAATTTTATCCATTAGGTCAAAGATATAAAAATTTACTATGCATGCATAGTAAATTGTAAAAAAATTATGCATGCATAGTATTTTTATAAATAATTTTGATGGCAATCTAAATAAAGTGTTGTTTATTTGATTTAGTTTTATAGTTTAACACTTTTAAGGATGAATCCTAGTTTTTAAAAAATATACTTCACTGTAGTATATTAAAAAAGTGTTTTAGAAAAAAAAATAAAAATGAGTAAAATTCTAATTATAGAGGACGAAGCTTCAATTCGAAGAGTGTTGACGAAAATTATTTCTGAAGAAAATAACACATATCTTGTTCAGGAGGCTGAGGATGGTCTGCAAGGGATAGAAAAAATTAAAGACAACGAGTATGACTTGGTTTTATGTGATATTAAAATGCCAAAAATGGATGGTATAGAGGTATTGGAAAAAGCGAAAAAAATAAAACCTGAAATTCCATTCGTCATGATTTCTGGTCATGGTGACTTGGATACTGCAGTAAATTCTATGCGTTTAGGGGCATTTGATTATATATCAAAACCACCTGATTTAAATAGGTTATTGAATACTGTAAGAAATGCTTTGGATAAAAAAGTGCTCGTTGTAGAAAATAAAAGATTAAAAAAGAAAGTAAGTAAGAATTATGAGATGATTGGAGAAAGCGATGCCATCAATCATGTTAAGGAGATGATTGAAAAAGTCGCTGCAACAGACGCACGTGTTTTAATTACTGGTCCTAACGGAACAGGAAAAGAGTTGGTAGCACATTGGTTACATGAAAAATCCAATCGTTCTACCTTTCAATTAATAGAGGTTAATTGTGCAGCTATCCCGTCTGAATTAATAGAAAGCGAATTGTTTGGTCATGTTAAGGGAAGTTTTACAGGAGCAAATAAAGATCGAGCAGGAAAATTTGAAGCTGCAAATCGTGGAACCATTTTCTTAGATGAGATTGGTGATATGAGTTTATCTGCTCAGGCAAAAGTACTGAGAGCGTTACAGGAGAATAAGATTCAAAGAGTTGGAAGTGATAAAGACATTAAAGTCGATGTTAGAATTGTAGCGGCTACAAACAAAGATTTAAAAAAAGAAATAAAAGAAGGAAGATTTAGAGAAGATTTATATCACAGATTAGCAGTAATTTTAATTAAAGTCCCTGCATTAAATGAACGAAGGGATGATATTCCACTATTAATAAAATACTTTATTCAGAAAATTGCATTGGAGCAAGGTGTTGCTAAAAAAGAATTTTCTTATCAAGCAATAACCTTATTGCAAACTTACGATTGGACTGGAAACGTTCGAGAATTAAGAAATGTAGTTGAGCGTCTCATTATTCTTGGTGAAAAAGAAGTATCTGTTAGTGATGTAAAACTATTTGCAAGCAAATAAATTAAATAATATTTTTAAATTCACGTTCCTTAATTTTTTTTTATAGTTACTCCTTAAATTCCTTTCTCATCTTCTGTGATACTAAAATTATAGTTGACACACTACAAGTATTTTTAGCATAAATATATCTTATAACAGTATCAGAAAAAAATTATCTATGTACCTTTTATTACATCAATAAAAGATATAATTTTGTTTCTTAATTAATTTAAATATTTATAAAAATGGCAACATTAGTAGGTAAAAGTTTTCCAAATTTAGCAGTTGATGCAATGAATGAGATGGGTGATACATTCAAGATTAATGTTTTGGAAGAAGCAAAGAAAAACAAAAAAAAAATATTATTGTTTTGGTATCCCAAAGATTTCACATTTGTATGTCCTACAGAGTTACATGCTTTTCAGTCAGCACTCGGTGAATTTGATAAAAGAAACACGATTGTAATCGGTGCTTCTTGCGACACTCCTGAAGTTCACTTTGCATGGTTGAGTACTGCAAAAGACGATGGAGGAATTGAAGGTGTTACATACCCTATTTTAGCAGATAGTAACAGAAATTTATCTAGTATTCTTGGAATTTTAGATATCACTAATGAAACGTACGACGAAGCAACTGATACAGTTCAGGTAGAAGGAGATAACGTTACCTACAGAGCAACTTATCTGATTGATGAAGAGGGAATTGTTTTTCATGAAGGAGTAAATCATATGCCGATCGGTAGAAATGTAAATGAGTTTATCCGTTTAATTGATGCTTATTCACACATACAAACTCATGGTGAAGTTTGTCCTGCCAACTGGGAAGAAGGGAAAGATGCCATGGCTCCAAACGCCAAAGGAACTGCTGAATACTTAGCAGATCATTAAATATAAACAAAACGGATACTCAAGTTATTAATCTTAACACATAATTAATGTTACAAGAACTTAGTCAAGATAATCTTTCAGAATTAATCGCAAAAAACACAAAAGTAGTTGTGCAGTTCACTGCAACTTGGTGTGGGAATTGCCGTATTATGAAACCTAAATTTAAAAAATTAGCATCAGAAAATACTGATACTTTGTATATTATTGCAGATGCTGAAAAATTTCCTGAGAGTCGGAAGTTAGCTTCAGTAAATAATTTACCCACGTTTGCTACTTTTTCTAATGGAGCTTTTGAAGGTCAGATTCAAACGAACAAGTTTGAAGTGTTAAAAAATTTTTTAGGACACTAATTTAATTTGATATGAAATTACCTGTAATTAAACACCTTGCGAATTTTATTGAAGAAAATGACCAAGATTATGTGTTAGAAACTATTGAAACATTAGAGGCTTTAACTGAAGTTCCATCACTAAAAGGTGAAGAATTAGACATTATAGGTGAATTGATTTCTAATATGTATGGTGCTCTAGAGGTAGATAAAATGGTAAAAGAGGGTACTGCTCAAAAAGAAGCTTTAAATGCCTTTATGAAACGTGTTATGGGGTCTATAGATTCTTAGCCTATAGTTAGAAAAAAAAATTAAAACCCGAGTATTAAACTCGGGTTTTTATGTATTTTTTTCTTCATTAACTTTCTTAATAATAGCTTTTAATCGTTCTTTATTTTGTAATTTTTGGAGTTTTCCTTTTTTAATTTTTTGCTTCATTAATTTCGAATGTTTGGCTTTGTTAACCGTATTTTTTGCTTTTCCTTTTTTAGACATAAGAAATAAATGATCTTTTAAAGTTAAGTTATTATAGTTAATTAACGAGAATATTAATTAAACTAATCTCGTAAATTTATTTATAAAAAGACTTAAATTCTTGAGACAATTCCACATTAATTTATGTATTTTTAAAAATATTAACAACTTATATATTTATGGAATTAAACCTTCAGAAACCAATTGTATTTTTTGATTTAGAAACAACAGGAATTAATATAGGAAATGACAAAATTGTTGAGATCTCTATTTTAAAAATCTTGCCAAATGGAAACAAAGAAAGTAAAACATGGCTAGTGAATCCAGAAATAGAAATACCAGCTGAAGCTACTGCTATCCATGGAATTACAAATGAAAAAGTTGTCACTGAGCCTACCTTTAAAGAATTAGCACATGTCATCAACAACACTATTGCTGATTCAGATTTAGCTGGGTTTAATTCTAATCGTTTTGATATACCACTTTTAGCTGAAGAATTTTTAAGAGCTGGTATTGATTTTGATATGACTAATAGAAAAGCAATCGATGTACAAGTAATATTTCACAAAAAAGAACAACGAACTTTAAGCGCTGGGTATAAATTTTATTGTGGTAAAGAATTAGAAGATGCACATTCTGCAGAAGCAGATACCAATGCGACCTATGAGATTTTAAAGGCGCAACTTGATAAATATGAAGATATTGAGAATTCAGTAGATGCATTATGTGAATTTTCTACACATTCTAAAAGAGCTGACTTTGCTGGATTTATTTTATTCAATGATAAAGATCAGGAGATATTCTCATTCGGAAAATATAAAGGGAGAACGGTAGAAGAGGTTTTAAGAGAGAATCCGGGATATAATGCATGGATTCAAAATGCAGATTTTCCACTCTACACAAAAAAAGTTTTACAAGGAATCAAACAGCGAATGTCTCTTTCACCAAAGGGATTATCAGATGCAGATAAATTACAAGCGTTGCAACAAAAATTTAATTTAAGATAAATAAAGAATTTTTATGTTTGTAGAATTTGAACATTTACCAAGTCATTCAAGAGTTTGGGTATATCAATCAGAAAGAGTATTTACCTCAAAAGAAATGGACTATATTTCTGAGAATGCTAGAGATTTTATAGAGCAATGGACACGTCATGGAACTAATTTAAAAGGCTCTTTTACAATTAAGTATAATCAGTTTTTAATCTTGGCCGTCGACGAACAATTCAATAATGTTTCTGGTTGTTCAATAGATTCGTCAGTTCGTTTTGTTCGAGAATTGGAAAAAGAATTTAATATCGATTTGATGAATAAAATGAATATTTCTTTCAGAGATAACGACACTATTAATATTGTAAAAATGAATATTTTTAAAGAATTTGCTAGGCTTAATAAAATAACTCAAGAAACTATCGTTTTTAATAATATGATTTCAACAAAACAAGAATTAGTAACTCAATGGGAAGTTGCTGCTAATACTAGTTGGCATAAACGTTTTTTTGTTTCATAATTTTAAATTTAACTATGCTAAAAAAAAATCTATTTTTTATTTTTATCTATACTTCTTTCAATTTTTTTGGTCAGAATATAGATCCATTGCAAACAGAAGACTATTATGTGCAAGAAAAGTGGGTTGATAGTGTCTTAAATTCAATGGATATAGATGATAAGATTGGTCAATTGTTTATGATTCAAGCTTATTCTAATTTAGATTCTATCCATGAGAATGAAATTAAAGAAATGATACAAAAGTATCGGGTTGGTAATCTGATATTTATGCAAGGAAATCCTAGTAAACAAGCACAGTTAACCAATTTATATCAATCGCACGCAAAGATTCCTTTATTAATTGGTTTTGACGGAGAATGGGGCTTGGATATGCGTTTGAAAAACACCTATAAGTTTCCTTGGAATATGACGTTAGGAGCCATCCAGGATAACTCTTTAATTCGCGAATTTGGAGAACATTTGGGAAAACACTCTAAGCGACTTGGGATTCACGTTAATTTTGCTCCTGTTGTTGATATTAATATAAACCCACTCAATCCAATCATAGGAAACCGTTCTTTTGGAGAGAATAAAAAAAATGTTACTCAAAAAGCCATTTCGTTTACAAAAGGAATTCAAAGTGAAGGGGTGCTTGCAAATGCAAAACATTTTCCAGGACATGGAGATACAGCATCAGACTCTCATCTTAAACTGCCTGTTTTAGATTTTGATAGGCAACGCTTAGATTCTGTAGAATTATATCCTTACAGGAGAGTTATTGACGCTGGAGTTGGAAGTATTATGACAGCACATTTAAGTATTCCTGCCTTAGAATCTAATCCACGATTGCCCACTTCTTTATCTGAAAATGTGACTACAAAGATACTAAAGAAACAACTAGGTTTTTTGGGTTTGATTTTTACAGATGGTCTAAATATGAAAGGTGCTTCAGAGTATTCAAGTTCTGCTGAGATTAATTTGGCGGCAATTTTAGCAGGAAATGATGTATTGTTGATACCACAAGAAGTACCATCGACAATTGATTTAATAAAATCATCATTATTGTCTGGAAGATTAACTGAAAAAAGGATTGATGAATCTGTTCGAAAAATATTATCAGCCAAATATAAAGTTGGTTTGCAACATGTAATAAAAATAGATACAACCAATATTTTAAAAGATTTAAATACGGTTGAAGATGAAGTCCTGCACAGGGAATTGGTAAAAAAATCAATGACTTTGATAAAAAACAAAAAAAAGTTGCTCCCTATAAAAGATTTGAAAAAAAATAAGAGGATTGCTTATATTAAATTAGGAGATGATGACGGTAATGAGTTTTTAGAAACGTTACAATTATATACGGATGTTACAGAGGTGAAAGAAAATCAACTCTATGAGGCTATGAAAACCTTAGCCAATTTTGATTTGGTGATTGTTGGGTTTCATAAATCGAATGCTCATCCTTGGAAAGATTTTAAATTCTCAACCAAAGAATTAGTTTGGCTACACGAAATTTCAAGAAAAAACAACATTATTTTATCAATATTTGCAAGCCCTTACAGTTTGTTGGATATAAAATCATTTTCAAATATTGAAGCAATTTTAGTCGGATATCAAAATAGTAATATTGCTCAACAAGTTGCAGCACAGACTATTTTTGGTGCAATTGAATCATCAGGTAAATTACCAGTTTCTATCAATAAAAATTTTCCAGAAGGAACGGGTTTATTTACAAAAAAATTAGAAAGGTTACAATATTCCATTCCAGAAGCAGTAGGAATGTCTTCCACTAAACTAAAAAAAATTGATTCTGTTGCACGGGTAATCTTGGAAGAAAAAATGGCTCCTGGATTACAAGTTCTTGTTGCAAGAAAAGGGCAAGTGATTTACAGGAAAAGTTTTGGATTTCATACAGATAAAAAAAAAGATGTTGTAAAGAATAGCGATGTATATGATGTTGCTTCATTAACTAAAATCTTAGCTTCATTACCCATGATTATGAAAGCTGAAGAGGATCATAAGATTCGTTTATCCTCTACAATTAAAGAGTTGCTACCTAAATTTAAAAAGTCAAATAAAGACACAATAACTGTTCAGGAAATTTTATCCCATTATGGACGTTTGAAAGCTTGGATTCCGTTTTATAAATTAACTCAAGATAGTCTTACTAATGTAAATTTGAATCGTTTTTACAGTCATCAACAATCTCAAAAGTACCCTGTTCAAGTCGCTAAAAACCTCTATCTAATCAGCTCTTATAAAGACTCCATTTATAAATATATTAAAGAGTCAGAACTTAGAGATAACCCCGGTTATAAGTATAGTGATTTGGGATATTATTTATTTAAAGAGATCTTGGAAAAAAAATATAAAAAGAGTTTGGATGAACTGGTTCATACCTATTTCTATGAATCATTAGGGGCTAATCGTATGTCATATTTGCCTTTAAATAAATTTGTTAAATCATCAATTATTCCAACCGAAAAAGATGATTATTACAGGAATCAATTACTACATGGCTATGTTCATGATATGGGGGCTGCGATGTTAGGTGGAGTAGGAGGTCATGCTGGTTTATTTGCGAATGCAAATGATGTTGCTAAAATGATGCAATTATATTTACAACAGGGGTTTTATGGTGGGAAACGATATTTTTCATCAAAAACTTTTGATAAGTTTAATAAACGATATTATAAAGATAAAGAGGTTCGAAGAGGGTTAGGATTTGATAAACCTCAATTAAATCCAGAAATAAAAGCTACTTGTGGTTGTGTTTCTGAGGATAGTTTTGGTCATAGTGGATTTACAGGTGCCTTTACTTGGGCAGATCCAACAACTGAGATTATTTATGTGTTTTTATCAAACAGAGTTTATCCTTCTATGGAAAATGTAAGTTTAGTAGACAATAATATTAGAACTGAAGTTCAGAGGATTATTCAAGAGTCGATTCTATTGGAGTAAATTAAAATGATATTTTATAAAAAAAATTAATTAATTTCAGCAATTTTTTTCAATTCTAAAGCATCTGAAATAATAATTTTTTTTCCTTGAAGTTCGATTAGCTTTTCTTTTTTGAATGAAGATAAGAGTCTGATGGCAGATTCTGTAGCTGTTCCTATAATATTGGCAATGTCTTCTCTAGAGAGCTCTATATCTAAATATTCATCTTCTGAAGAGCCAAATTTTTCATCTAATTGTAATAAGGCTTCAGCCAATCTTTGTCGTGCTGTTTTTTGTGCCATGTTAACAATTATATTATTCGCTTCTTTTAAAGAGCGAGATATTTCTTTTAAAATAGCCATTGCAAAACCTGTGTTATTTTTTAGATTTTTTAAAATATTTTTTTTTGGAATAAAACAGACTTCTATGTCATTTAGAGCAGTTACTTTTATATTAGAAGTTTCTTCATTAATCAAGCTTAACATTCCCACCAAAGAATCTTTAGTCAGTAGTTTTATAATTTGTTCATTTCCATTAGAGCTTTTTTTAGTGACTTTACAGATGCCTTTTCTTATCCTGTAAACTCCATTATTATAACGACCTTCAACTGAAAGAATGGTCCCTTTTTTTATAAAAGAAGGTGAAAAATTAGTAATGCAGATTAATTCACTTTTATTTCGTTTTCCCAAAGTATTTAATCGACATAAACTGCATAGATCAGTTTTGACGTTCATCTGCCTTAATATTGAATGCGATTTTCTAGGGAAATAAAATGATGGCTCTAAAATATTGCTGATTCTATTAAATATGAAATAAAATACTTTGCTTTTTATAAAAAGTATAGATATAACTCAATCATTTTTTTGAAATTTAATCCACAATTTAAAATATATCTTATTAGAGATATACTAGGGTCAGTTAACTAATAAAAAAAACTACCTATTTTTCCAATAAGTAGCTAAAATCATTCCTGAAAAAACATCCCATATTCCCCAAAATGCAGCCAATAGCGCCATGCCACCCAAGCCATCGAAGAATTGAAAGATTAATAACAACCCTAATCCTCCATTTTGAATTCCTGTTTCTATCGCTATTGTTTTTTGATCTTTAGGACTTAATTTAACTATTTTTGCTATTTGATACCCTGCGATATAAGCTCCAATATTGTGAAAAATCACTAATGCAGCTACCAAATAAATATAGTCTAAAAAAATACTGATATTTTCATAAAAAGCAATAATAATTAATGCGATAAATACAATGATGGAAAATGGTTTTAATATTTTTTCTATCTTTTTAGCAATTTTTTCATTGTAATGATTCAATATCATTCCTAAAATTAGAGGAATTCCTAGGATCAATAAAACCAACTTAAACAATTCAAAGGGATTCAACTCCACAGTTTTTAAAATTAAATTTGTTGGTTCATATAAACTACCCCAAAACTGCAAATTAAAGGGAGTCATTACTAAGCATGTAAGTGAGGCAAAAGCGGTTAAACTTACTGATAATGCAGCATTTCCATTTGCCATTTTACTAAAAAAATTAGAGATATTACCCCCAGGACATGCAGCAATCATCATCATTCCTAAAGCAAAACTAGGATGTGGTTTTATAATAATAATAGCTAAAAATGTAAGTGCAGGCAAAACAAAAAATTGAGAAAAAAGACCTGTCAAAAGTATTGTAGGTTTTTTTAATAAGCGATTAAAATCGTCCATTTTAATTGTCAATGCCACACCAAACATAATGATAGCTAATGCAGTATTTAAAACCCAAAGTGCTTCCGTATCAAAATTAATTTTAATATCGTCTATAGCAATCCCTAATTCAGTTTTTAAAAGCATATTCTATAATATTAGCACCCATTTTAAGTGCTTTTAAACGTATCTTTTCAGGATTATTATGAACAGAAGCATCTTCCCATCCATCACTCAAATCAGATTCAAAATCATAAAAACAAACCAATCTACCTCTGTAAAATAATCCCAGACCTTGTGGTGCTTTTTTATTGTGTTCATGAATCTTTGGAATTCCATTTTTAAAAGTAAAAGACTGGTTATAGATAGGATGATTTTTTGGAATCTTTTGGAATTTTAATTCTGGAAATACTTTTTTAAGTTCTCTTCTAATATATGCATCCATTCCATAGTTATCTGAAATATGAATAAACCCTCCAGAAATTAAATATTTTCTTAGATTATTGGCTTCTTCTTCTGAAAAGAACACATTACCATGTCCAGTCATAAATATTATTGGAAAATTAAATATATTACTGTTTCCTACAGTAATAAAAGATGGGTTTGACTTAATTTGTGTGTTTGAATTATTATTAGAAAATTTAATTAAATTTGGTACTGCAGTTGGATTAGCATACCAATCTCCTCCACCATTGTATTTTAAAATAGCTACTTCTTGAGCAAAACTATTAACACAAATACTTAGTACTATAAAAAATAATAATTTTGATAAATCTAGCATCAAACAATAAAATTATCAAGCAATATAAGAAATCTTATTGATTGATAAATGATATATTTTGAACCGCTACTAATGCCGCTGTTTCTGTTCTTAATCTAGCGTCTCCTAATGTGATTGGAATATAATTTTTATTAATACAATTGCTAATTTCAGCTAAAGAGAAATCTCCTTCAGGTCCAATTAAAATTGTAATAGTTTCTTTTTGTTTAATGAATGATTTTAATAATTTTTTTTCACCTTCTTCACAATGTGCAATACACAATCTTCCTGGTTGTTTTCTTTTTATAAAGTCGTCAAAATAAATCGCTTTATTGAGTTTTGGTAGATGAAACTTTAATGATTGTTTCATGGCAGAAAGGATAATTTTTTCTAATCGCTCTTGCTTTATAATTTTTCGTTCAGAATTTTGACAAATAATCGGTGTAATTTCATCGATTCCTATTTCTGTTGCTTTTTCTAAAAACCATTCTAATCGATCGTTATTTTTTGTGGGAGCAATTGCAATATGAAGATAATAGTCTCTGTATTGGTTTTTTTCTTCTTTACTTATTATAGAAGCCAAACATTTTTTATCATTAGCAATTATTATTTGACAATTAAATAATAGTCCTTTTCCATTGGTAATATAAATACAATCTCCCTCTTTTTTTCGTAATACTTTTACAATGTGTTTACTTTCAATTTTGTCAAAAGTAATCTCTTGCGTGTTTTTATCGATTGTTGGATTATAAAATAGTTGCATTATATTTTTAACCTATAGGTTCTTCTTCTCTTATGTGTCACAGGATTAAAACTTTTCCATAATTGATGAATTGCATTATTATCTTCTAGCTCTGGTGTTCTAATAATTGTTTTAACTCCCAAGGCATTAAAACTCGTTGTAAAATCACTAAAAATAATTGCTGTAATTCCTTTGTTTTGATATTCTGGTGCTACTCCAATTAAGTAAGATGTAACTTTTGTTGCATTTTTTTTTGCCTTGAGTAAGTGAAAAATTCCAAACGGAAATATCCTTCCTTTTGCTTTTTGTAAAGCTTCTGAGAAAGAAGGCATCATAATTCCAAAAGCTACAAGTTTTCCGTTTGAGTCGACCACAAATTTGATAAACTCTGGGTTAATAAAACTAATATATTTTTTTTTGAAATAGTCAATCTGATTTTTAGAAATGGGAACATACGATGATAATGTCATATATGTTTTGTTAAACAACTCAAACATTTCATCTACATAAGGCATAATATCTTTTGTCCTTGAGAAATTGATGGATTGTAGTTTAAATCGACGTTTGATTAACGTTGAGATTCTTTTATAATAGACAGCATCTACATCTGCTAATTGAAATTTATTTTCCAGATATTCTTTTTCTTTTATAAAGCCTAATTGTTCTAAATGATCTTTAAAATAGGGGAGTGAGTACCAAGTAATCATGGTTCCAATATGATCAAAACCTTCTGTTAATACACCAACTTTATCAAGATTAGAAAAACCTACAGGACCTTCGGTATATGTTAAGTTGTGTTCTCTACCAATGTCTAGTACTTTGTTTATCAATTTTCTAGAAACGTCAATATCATCGATAACATCATACCATCCGAAACGCATTTTTTTTAGTTGCTGTTCTTTTATTTCATACCAATTTATAATAGCAGCAATACGCCCAACAATTTTACCATTTTTGATCGCTACAAAATAACGAGCTTCCGCATTTTCAAATGCAGGGTTAGCTTCCTTATCTAGCACTTCTAATTCTTCTTTTATGATCGGTGGAACCCAATAAGGATTGTTTTTATATAATGAAAAAGGAAACTTTACAAATTGTTTCATTTCCTTTTTAGTACTCATTTCTTTTAGTGTTATCATACCACTAAATTATAGTTTTGTTATTAACATTATTGATTATTCTCGTCTTTCTTTTTCTTATTTTCATTCTTCTTCTTTTTCTTCTTTTTCTTTTCCTCTTTCTTTTTCTCTTTTTCTAACCTCTTTTGTTCTTTCTCTTTTTTTGCTTCATCTTTTTTGATTTCACGCTCGAGTATTTTGATTTCACGTTCGAGCTGTTTTTCTTCTTTTTCAGTATCCGGTTTTGTATTATTTTTTTTCTCTTTAGACTTCGATTTTACTTTTTTCAACCCTAAAAATCCTTTTTTAGTTTTAATGTCTTTAGAATTACTTTTTTTAGTTTTTATTTTTGAAGGTTTACTTCTTGATCTTGTTGGTCTTACCCTTACAGGGTTTGATGATAGGCTGTCATTACTTGAAGTGTTTATATTTTTAGCAATAGATTCTATGGTTTTCTTCTTTAGCTTTGAAGCAGTACTAGATTTTTTCTTTCCCTTCTTTTTAAAGAGATTAGTCACTTTATTGAATAATCCACTAAAGATCCTTTTTTTATTACCTTTTAATTTTTTACCATCCTCTATTGGATTTCCATCCTCATCTAAATTTATAATTTTATCACGGTGTTTATCCAATCGATATGATATTCCCAACGAAGAATAATAACCAGTACTAAATTCATTTGTTAGAAGACGTAAAGAACTATTTAATTGAATATTTCTATTGAATAAAAATGCTAAGCCTGTTCCAATATTAGACTGATATAGATATTTGTTAAAGGTTGTTTGATTTTCAAAAAAAGTAGACCATCTTTCATCAAAATTATAGGTGGCAGTTATAATGTAGGATAATTCTGGAGCTTCAGTACCTATATAATCGTAAAAAATATTTGTAATAATATTAAAATCATTACTTAGTTGTTGTTGAAGTAGAATTCCCACTTTAGGTGAGATTCCATTCTTTTTATAGACTTCATTAACTTTATTAGTATTAATTCCTATATAACCGGCAATAGAAGGGATCATTCTTTTCCAGTCAAATTCGTTTCTTTTCACCCAACTTCTAATTTCTTTTGATTTGTCTTTGTAAGTTGGTTGATAAATTAAATATTTAGCTGCGATTGATAACGTAGCAATTCCATTGGAATTAAAATTCGAATCAAAAATATTTTGAAAGCTAACCAGATCTTTTTGTAAAGCAAGATTAACATTGATTTCTAATTGTTCTTTAAAAAAACTAGTTCTAAATAAAAAGTCAACTCCTTGAGATTGTGGTCTAGAAAAGGTTGGATACATCCCTGCTTTACTATAAAACAAACTTGCTTCAAGTTGGTATACACCTGTGCCAACACTATAAGGACTTTCTGATAAGCCGGGTCTATTAGAATTGATGACCCCAGTATATTGAGAATAAACAGAATTAGTCCATAAGACAATACATAAAATCAATAATTTTTGTAGCCTAAACAAAAAGAAAAGTCGTTTAAATAAACTCAATTTTTTGGTTTTACACAAACATACTGCAAAAATAGGATTCATCAAATGCTTAAATACTTTTAAATCATGTAAAGTTTTATAATCTATTAACGTAAGTATTATATTCAAATTGTTATTTTTGATATTAATTTAGTATCATCATGCAAGAAGCAGAATTAATGGGTTTACTTAGAACATTACTTATCATTTTACTTATTTACTATGCTTTTCGTTTTCTAGCAAGAATTTTTGCACCTCTATTAATAAAAAAAGTTGTAAAAAATATGCAAGGAAAAGCTCAGAGAAATTATACTCGATACCAAAAACAAACTCAAAAGACTAGCACAAAAGAGGGTGAGACAATTATAGATAAAAGACCTAGTTCTAAAAATGAGAGTAATAGTTCTGTTGGAGAGTATGTAGATTTTGAAGAAATTGATTAATATGAATATGAAAAGAATAGTGCCTCATTTAGTTGCGATTTCTTTGTTTGTAATCGCAGCATTGTTATATTTTCATCCTGTTCTCAAAGGTCAAAAAATGTTACAATCTGATATCACCCAGCATATTGGAATGGCAAAGGAAGTTAACGACTTTAGAGTAGCAACAGGTGAAGAACCTTATTGGGCAGAGAGTGCTTTTAGTGGAATGCCCACATATCAAATAGGAACATATTTTCCAAATGATTATATCACTTATTTAGATAATTTAATTCGATTTCTACCAAGACCTGCAGATTATTTATTCCTCTACTTTTTAGGTTTTTATATTTTATTAATGGCCTTTAAAGTGAATTGGAAATTAGCAATTGTTGGTTCTTTAGCTTTTGGATTTTCTACTTATCTTATTATTATTTTTGGTGCAGGACATAATGCAAAAGCTCATGCAATTGCATATATGCCATTAGTATTGGCTGGTGTTATATGGATTTTTAAGAAAAGATATCTTTTAGGTTTTACAGTTACTAGTTTGGCTACTGCTTTAGAAATAAAAGCAAATCATCCTCAAATGACATATTACTTATTGTTTGCGATTTTAATTTTAGGAATTATTGAATTAATAGATGCACTCAAGAAGAATAAAATTATTCCATTTGCTAGTCAATCTATGTTAATAATTATAGCTATGTTATTAGCTGTAGGAGTCAATTCTACACGTTTAATGGCAACAAAAGAATATGCAGATGTAAGCACCCGTGGTAGCACTGTCCTAACAATTAATCCAGATGGATCAAAAAAAGAGGTAACATCTGGTTTGTCTAAGGAGTATATCACACAATTTAGTTATGGGGTTTCTGAAACTTTTAATTTATTGGTGCCAAGATACATGGGGGGTGGCACTGTTGAGGAATTAAGTAACGATTCTAACACATATGAGTTTGTTAAATCAATCGCTGGTTCAAAACAAGCAGATGGATTTATAAAACAAGTTTTTACCTATTGGGGAAATCAACCGATAGTTGAAGCACCCGCTTATGTTGGAGCTGTAATCTTTTTCTTTTTCTTTTTAGGGGTATTTCTGTTAAAGGGGAAAGTAAAGCAATGGTTAGTCATCACAACCATTTTTTCAATTTTAATGAGTTGGGGTAAAAATTTTGAATTTTTGACTAATTTATTTATTGATTATGTTCCTTTATATAATAAATTTAGAGCTGTTTCTTCTTTTCAAGTGATTGCAGAATTGTGCATTCCATTATTGGGTATTTTAGGAGTCAAAGAATTTTTCTCAACTAAAATTTCTTATCTGGAGAAACAAAAAGTATTAAAAAAGTCATTCTATGTTACCAGTGGACTGGTATTGATAGGATTATTGTACGCCCTACTTTTTTCTCCTTTTGAGGGATTAAGAGATGGAAATTATGCACAATATGAAGGCTTGCTCGATGCTGTAAAAGCAGATCGAGAATCTATGCTTTATTCAGATAGTTTAAGATCACTATTATTTATTAGTTTAACTTTTGGAGTTTTTTGGCTGTTTTTAAAACAAAAAATGCACAAATTATTAGCGATTATTAGTTTTGCTATATTGGTTGTGATTGATATGGTTCAAGTGAATCTAAACTATGTAAATCAAGATGATTTTAAATTATCTAGAGAAATAGAGAAACCATTTGTAGCCACTGTTGCCAATCAAGAAATCTCTAAAGACAAAAGCCATTACAGGGTTGCAAATTTTACAACAGATCCATTTCAGGATGGAAGAACCTCTTATTTTCATAAATCTATTGGTGGATATCATGCAGCAAAAATGGGGAGATATCAAGACTTAATAGAATTTCAATTGTCAAAACAAAATTTAGAAGTTTTTGATATGTTGAATGTTAAATATTTCATTGTATCTGGAGAGAATGGAGAAGAACTGGTTCAGCAAAATCCTACTGCAAATGGAAATGCCTGGTTTGTACAAGAGGTAAAATTTGTAACTACTGACGATCAAGAAATTAAAGCCTTAGACACCTTACAAACCAATCATATTGCTTTACTTAATAAAAAAGACGCGCCTTTATTTGAAGGTCCAGTAAAATATAAAGTTGACTCTACTGCTTCAATAAATCTCATTAAATATTCTTTAAATGCTCTAACTTATGAATCTTTTTCAAAACAACAGTCATTTGCTGTATTTTCTGAAATCTATTACAAAGAAGGTTGGAATGCCTATATAGATGGAAGATTAACAACTCATCAACGAGTAAATTATCTTTTAAGAGGAATGCAAATTCCTTCTGGAAAGCACACGATTGAGTTTAGGTTTGAACCTTCCGTAATTCAAACAGGAAGTACAATTTCTTTGATTTCATATATCCTTTTATTCATAATTCCTCTGGGGTGGCTTTTTTATAATAGGAAGAAATAATTTCCCCGTACTTCTTTACTTTTCCTTAAAGATTAATATTAAATCTCCTCTGAATCAGTATGTATTGCTATTTCTAAAAAGCAGGATAGTGTTTTTTTTCTGTTGCTTAGTAATATTTTTCCGGTACAAAAATTTTCAATAACCCCAAATAATGAAAAAAAGATACAATTTGTATCATCCATGTTTAAAGCTGTCTTTTGGGCAGTTTTTTTGGTCTATGTAGAGTTAAATCTTTTTATTTAATTGTTTTTATGAATTCTGAAGGAGTTATTCCATTATAATTTTTAAAGGCTCTACTAAATGCAGATGCATTTGTATAACCAATTTCCTGCCCAAGTGCCTTTATAGTGTATTTTTTAAATTTTGCATCGCTATTTAATAACTTTATTAAATAAGTAATCCTTAACTCTGTAATGTATTGTTTAAAGGTTTTTCCTTTCTTTTGATTAATAATACTCGATAGATAAGATGTATTTGTATTTAAATTTTTTGCCAAAACCTGTATGGTGAATTTACTGTGTAAGAAATTATTAGATTTTTCAAAAGCCTTAAGTTTTATAAGTACTTTTTCTTCAATCTTTTTATTAATAGAATATTCCTTTTTAAAAGGGAGTTTAAGCTTGTTAACCTTATCCTTAATTACCTTCTTTTTTTTAAGGAAATATAAAAGTATTGAAATAAATAAAATGATCCCTAAAAAAAGAACAATTAGTTGTTTTCTTTTTTTTGATTCTTTTTTTATAATCGATTTATTTACTTTTTTTATTTGATTTAAATTATAAAAATAATGAGTTTTATTTGCTTCTATTTTACTTTTTTTTAATTCATTTAGCATTTTGAGTGTTAAATTGGAATATTTGTAAGCACGATCAATCTTATTTTTTTGATTATATAGATTTGCAAGGGTATTATAAATAACAAATTTATTTTTTTCTGTACTCGGAGTAGTGGTTTCATAATTTAAAAACTTATGTGAATAATAGATAGATGAGTCTATTTCGTTTATATTCTGGTAAATTAAAGTTTTAAGAAAATTTAGATCCTGCTCTGTATTTAGTTTTTCAGCGTTTTTATCATTTGATACGACTATTTTTAGAGCTTCATAATAGTCTTTTTTTCTAATAAGAACTTTCGCACGTCTTAAGTTATAGAGAGTTTTAGAGTTTTTATGTTCTGGTGAAATATTTTTTGCAATATTATAGGCTTTCTTATAATAAATAAGTGATGAATCTAAATAGTTTAACTGAGTAAAATCGGAATGCAATCCTAAATAAGAATCACCTAAAGAATTATAAATACTAGCCTTTAATATTTTAGTGTTATAATTTTTAAAAAAATTATTTTTAAATTTTATTTTGAGTATATTTTCAATTATTTCTTTTAATATTTTAACAGATTCTTTGTGGAAACCTAAATTAGATTTTATAAGGGCTAGGTTAGATTGATTTGATACTTTTTTTAAAAGATATTTATCATCCCTCTCAATAAAATCATCAAAAATTTTAATTCTATCTGTTAAATAGTTAAATGCTTTATTATATTTTCCTTGATTATTTTTAATCCAAAATAGTCTTGATAATGCATTATACTTATTTTTTCTATCACACTTGGTGTTTTTACCTTTTAAATTGTCAAGTGCTTTTAATGCAATCTCTTCTGATTTATCATAATTTCCATATTTATAATAGGCAGTTGCAATATTAACAGTACCACTAATACTCACACAAAAGTCATTAGATTTTTGCATTTTTTTAGCATAATGAAATAGACTATCAATATTTGTATTGGAATAAACTCCAGCTTTAGAATAATTAATTTGATCTTCGACATCATTTATTTGACATATCGATGAAGAAGAGCAAAAAAGAGTAGTGAGAACAACGACTATTTTAATTTTCATAGAGTATTTTTTTTTAAAAATAACATAAAAAAATAAATAAGTAACTTTTTATTTTTTTAATATGTGTGCTAGAAATTTTATCTTATTGCATACATTTGAATTTATTATAATTTCATGTACGATAAAGTTCCATTAAGAAGATATAAAAAAACACTCCATTTTTTAAAACAGGTTCTTCCTGCACCTGCAACTATTTTGGATGTAGGTGTTAGAAATCCGTTTTCTGAAATTATGGAACAAAATGGTTATGTTGTTATTAATACAAATGGTGAAGATTTAGATTTATTACCTGAAATAGTTAAGATAAATAAGATTGATGCTGTTACTGCATTTGAAATTTTTGAACACTTGCTTTCTCCTTATCATGTTCTTTTAGCAATAAATTCCTCTAAATTAATAACATCTGTTCCACTTAATTTATGGTTTGCAAAAGCTTACAGGAGTAAAACAGACCCCAGAGATAGACATTATCATGAATTTGAAGATTGGCAATTTGATTGGTTATTAGAAAAATCTAATTGGGTTATTAAGAAAAGAGTAAAATGGACAAGCCCTATCAATAAAATAGGATTTCGTCCTATATTACGATTTTTTACACCTAGGTATTATATAGTATATGCTGAAAGATAGTTAGATGACGAAAATTGGAATGATTTTAGATGACATCTTCCCTCCTGATCCTAGGGTAGAAAATGAAGCAATTACTTTAATTAATTCAGGTCATGAAGTATTTTTATTTTGTATTAATGATGGGACTCAAAAATTAAAAGAGGTCATTAATGGTATACAAGTAATAAGATATAACTTTTCTAAAGTTACTTTTAAATTGTCAGCGCTCTCTTGTGATTTTCCGTTTTATGGATTGATAGCAAAATCAAAAATTAATCATTTTTTAGGAGAAACCAACGTCTCAGTGATACACATTCACGATATTAGAATTGCGCAAGCTGTTTTTGATTTGAAATTAAAAAAAAATATTTCAATTGTTTTAGATTTACACGAGAATAGACCAGAAATCATGAAATTTTATCCTCATCTTAAAAAGTTTCCAGGTAATTTTTTAATTTCTCCAAAACGTTGGAAAAGAAAAGAAGAATATTTTATAAAAAAATCAACTAAAGTAATTGTTGTAACAGAGCAATCAGCCTCAGAGATTGTCGCTAGAACTTCTATTAATAAACAAAAAGTATGTGTTGTTCCTAATAGTGTAAGAGAAAATTTTTATAAAGAAGCCATCATTGATGATACCATTATAAATAAATATAAAGATCATTTTGTAATCTTATATCTTGGTGACACTAATGTAAGAAGAGGGTTGTTAACAGCGATAGATGCAACCGCTTCCCTAGCTAAAAAAATCAAAAACATTAAGTTAGTACTTGTAGGGACTAGCTCAACAGATTACATGTTAAAGAAGAGAGTTTCTAGACTTAATATAAATAAGTTTGTTGATTTTGAAGGTTGGAAAGATTCAAAATATTTTCCATCTTACATCAGTTCTAGTAATGTTTGTATTTCTCCATTACACAGAAATCAACATCATGATACAACTTATGCGAACAAAATTTTTCAATATATGAGTATTGGGAAGCCTATTCTAGCTAGTAATGCTATTGCCCAGAAAGAAATAATAGAAAGATCAAAGAGTGGTTTAGTACATGAAGAAAAAAATGTGAACGATTTTTGTACAAAAGTATTGTTATTGTATCATGACATTTCTATGACCCAAAAATTAGGAAATAATGGAAAACAATTCATAGAAAATAAATTCTCATGGGAAATAACTTCACAAGCCTTAGTAAAACTATATGAAGAACTCTAAGAAAAAAGTATTAATAATTACCTATTATTGGCCACCTGCAGGTGGATCTGGGGTTCAACGATGGTTGAAGTTTGTTAAGTATTTAAGAGATTTTAATATAGAACCCATAATTTATACTGTTAAAAATCCATCATACCCTATTTTGGATAAAACTCTAACAAAAGAAATTCCAAAAGATATAGAAACTCTTAAGTTGTCTATATTCGAACCGAATACAATCATTCCATCGACAGGATTTAAAAATAAAAAAAATAGTTCTGGTTTTTTAGACTCCAATCCAGCTTTTTTAGGAAGATTAATTCGTTATATAAGAGCTAATTATTTTATTCCTGATGCACGAAAATTTTGGATTAAACCATCGGTTAATTTTTTGAGTAATTATTTAACCATAAATCATATAGATGTTATTATTTCAAGTGGTCCCCCTCATAGTATGCATTTAATAGGGCTAGAATTAAAAAAGAAATTTCCTGTAAAATGGATTTCAGATTTTAGAGACCCGTGGACAGAAATAGATTATTTTCATCAATTACCACTTACAAAAAAAGCCACTAAGAAACATTATCAATTAGAAAAAGAAGTTTTAGAAAAATCAGACAGCGTTATTGTTGTGGGAAATACCATTAAAGAACGTTTTCTTAAATATACAGACAAGATTAATGTGATTACCAATGGATTCGACACGTATGAAAAAAGAATATCACCAGAATTAGACACTAAGTTTTTGATGACTCACGTAGGGATGATGAATTCAGATAGAAATCCAACAATCTTATGGGAAGTACTTCAAGAGATCTGTGAGACAACTATAGATTTTAAAAATAACTTAAAAATTAGATTAATTGGGAAAGTAGACCCCAAGGTGATTCATAGTTTAAATGGATTTGATAGTGGTATTATTGAGTGTATTGATTATGTTCATCATCAAGATGTTGCCAATTATCAATTGTCATCTCAAGTATTATTATTGTCAATTAATCAAGTGCCTAGTGCAAAAGGAATTATTACAGGTAAAATTTTTGAATATTTACAAGCAAAACGTCCTATTTTAGCAATTGGTCCTGAAGATGGTGATGCAGCGATGATTTTAAATCACTCTAAAGCAGGGAAAATTTTTGGGTTTAAAAATAAATCAGCCTTAAAAGTTTATATTTTAGAACTTTATTCACAATACAAACAGGGTGTATTAAATGATAATACAAATAATATTGAAAAATATCATAGAAAAAACCTGACAAATAAGCTAGCTGAAGTAATTAAAGAGGTATTATCTTAATTTATATGAAAAAAATAGTCACTGTCCTTGGAGCTCGACCTCAGTTTATAAAAGCTGCTGTATTAAGTAGAATCATAAAAAAACACAATACTATTCACGAAGTTATTATTCATACGGGACAGCATTTTGATACAAATATGAGTGAAGTGTTTTTCGAAGAAATGATGATTCCTAAACCTACGTACTATTTAGATATCAATAATTTGAGTCATGGTGCCATGACAGGACAAATGATTGAAAAAATTGAAAAGGTATTAGAAATCGAAAATCCAGATGTAATTGTTGTTTATGGAGATACTAATTCTACTTTTGCTGGAGCACTTGCAGCAAAAAAATTACAAATTAAAGTCGTTCATATAGAAGCAGGTCTTCGATCTTTTAATATGAATATGCCAGAAGAAATTAATAGAATTTTAACCGATAGAATTTCGGACTTACTTAGCTGTCCATCTCAAGTAGCTGTTGATAATTTAACCAATGAAGGGTTTGGTAATCTTCCTGTACTTATTCAAAAACATGGAGATATTATGAAAGATGCTGTAAATTATTATAGTGAATTTTCAGAGATTAAATCATCCATTATAAAAGATCATCAATTAGAATCAAACCAATTTGTTTTGGCGACACTTCATCGTCAAGAAAACACACAGGATAGTAATAAGCTAATCTCTATTTTAACAGCTTTAGAAGAAATACATAAGACTATACCAGTAGTGGTACCTTTGCACCCAAGAACAAAAGCAGTATTTAAAAAACATTCACTCCAACCAAAAATTAAGATCATAGACCCTGTTGGCTATTACTCGATGTTAGAATTATTGAAAAATTGCTCGATGGTTATTACGGATAGTGGAGGGTTGCAAAAAGAAGCGTTTTTTAATTCAAAATTTTGTATTATCGTCAGAGAAGAAACAGAATGGTTAGAGTTGGTAACTCATGGCTTTGCAAAAATTGTTGGTAGTCATACCAAAACAATTTTAGAAACGTTTAAAGCCCATAAAGATGTAAAGAAAGACTTCTCAATTGAACTATACGGAAACAATGTAGGGGAGAAGATTTATCAATCGATTGATCAATTAATACACTAGAATTTGGGAATTGTACTTAAGCAATCATTTATAAACACTTTAATTGTTTATGTAGCGTTCATTATTGGAGGCGTTAACGTACTTGTTCTATACACTCATTTTTTGGATGAAGAATATTATGGATTGGTGACTTTTTTACTTTCAGCCGCAAATTTATTGATGCCCATCACTGCATTTGGAGTGCAATATACTATTGTAAAGTTTTATTCTTCTTACAAAACTAAGATTGAAAGAGATAGGTTTTTAAATCTTGCTATGGTATTACCGCTATTGATTGCAGTCCCTTTTGGTTTTTTAGGAACTGTCTTTTATGAACAGATTAGTATTTTTCTTTCTCAAGAAAACGATGTAATTAAAGAGTATACATTTGTTATTTATTTAGTAGCTATTGCAACTGCTTATTTTGAAGTATTTTATGCATGGTCTAAGGTTCAATTAAGATCAGTTTTTGGAAATTTCATCAAAGAAATGTATAATCGACTGGCAGTAATGATTTTATTATTCTGTGTTTATTTTGAGTTGATTTCTGAAAATGAGTTTATTTATTATTTAACAGGTGCCTATTTTCTGAGGCTGTTAATAATGATGTTGTATGCTTTTAAATTATATTTTCCAAAAATCACTTTTTCATTGCCTTATAATTACAGAGAGATATTTAAGTATTCTTTATATATTATTTTAGCAGGAAGTGCTGGAGCAATTTTATTAGATATAGATAAAGTAATGATTCCAGGGAAAGAAGAAATTTCATTAGCAGCCTATTATACAGTTGCTGTATTTATAGGAACAGCTGTTGAAGCTCCAGGAAGAGCAATGTTACAAATTTTACAACCCTTAACGGCACTTGCTATCAACGAAAATAATTTTAAAGAAGTCACACGCTTATATAAGAGGAGTTCGATTAATTTATTATTAGTTTGTGGATTACTTTTTTTGTTGGTTAATCTCAATGTTCAAGAATTATTTAGATTATTACCTATTGAATATTCTGGGGGAAAGTGGGTAGTTCTAATGATTTCTTTTTCTAAACTTTTTAAAATGTATTTAGGAATTAATGGTGAAATTATTATGAATTCTAAATACTATAGAATGTTACTCCCAATAGGCATAGGAATGGCTTTTTCAGTTGCTTTTTTAAATGATTTCCTTATTGATTTATACAGTACTAATGGGGCTGCTATTTCTACATTATTAGTAGTCTTATTTTTCAGTATTTTTAAACTTTGGTATGTGAAACGAAAGTTTTCTATCACCCCATATTCTCAAAAAACAGGTCAGTTGTTGCTATTAATATTTCTTGTTTTTGTTAGTTTTTATTTTTTAGATTTTAACTTCCATCCTATTGTTAATATTGCGCTTAAAGCATTTTTAATTACATTGATTTATCTTTTTATTGCTGTGAAACTTAACATATCAAAGGATATTAATGCTTTACTTTCCAAATTCATTAAAGTTTAGAGAAAACAATCTAAAGAATCAGCAATAATATGTAATAGTAACCCAATAGCAAACACTCTTGTTTTGTTTGGAATTAACATTAAGAAGTAACAACCAATTGCAAAATACGAATGCAATGGATGAAAATTTATACTACATCTTTTAGAATCAAAAATAGGCACAGCAAGCAAATGGTCTAAATCTATGACCATCATGCCAATAAAAATTAAATAAACAAGCTTCCATTTTTGCTGATAAAAAGATATAGCAATGCCTAAAGGAATTATAAAATGGAATCCGTAATGTATAATGAATTTAAAGATCTTGAAGAGGTTTTATAGGTTTGTGTTTTTAAAATTTTCTAGATAACTAATCGTATTAGGTCCTTCCATAAATAATACATCTAAAATGGATAAATTTTCTAGAAAACCATATTTATCAGAAAATACTTGAATATAAGGTTCAAAATTAAAAGCAATGGTTTTTTTAGTATTTGCAATCTCTCTAAAATCATTTGCAACTGAATTATCATATGTTTTTGATCTATAATATTTCTTAGACAACTCTAGTGCATCGTTAATAAAAAGAAAGGTGTCAATATTTAAATCAAGCAAAAATTTATATTTCTTATTTAAAATTACTTGTAGACCATCCTTGTAAAACTCAAAAAATGGAGAATGATTGTAGGCGCTTTTTAATGATTTATAATGTTGCTTTTGCCAATTAGAATCTTCAATTAAAACATCTTTTGATTTTCTTCTACCTAAAATTGTAGAGTGACGGATAGGAATATTTAATAATTGTTTACCATTTGCCCCATAAATATAACATCTATTTCTATAGGATTGTTTTTGAAAATTGTCTTCTACTTCGAAAGTAAAAGAATCAAATTTTATCATTGCTCCATATTGAGAAATAGGAGAGAAGTATGTGGGAATGAAAAGCCCCATTAGACGTTATTTTTTCTTTTTTCTTAAGAATGAATAGCCAATATATCCTCCTAGTCCAATTAGGAAATAAATTAAGTAAGATACAGGCTTCCCTTCTCCACCGACAGTAGTGAATAATCGGTTCCATCTAATTTTACCATTTTCTATACTAAACCAAATTAAAACAGGTTTTCCTACAACATGATCAAAAGGGACATATCCCCAGCTTCTAGCATCTAATGAGTTTTGTCTATTATCTCCCATCATCCAGTAATAGTCTTGTTTAAAAGTGTAAGAATTAACTTTTTTTCCATTAACAAAAATATATTCTCCAATAACATCCAATTGATTGTGTTCATATTCATCAATGATTCTTCTATAGAAAGGTAATGTTTCCATATTTAATGGAACAGTACTTCCTTTTTTAGGAATATAGATTGGGCCATAGTTATCTGTGTTCCATGCCAAATTATTTACTTGAGGAAACAGGTTTCGACCTTTAACACCTCTTGGAGCTATGACTTTTATGACACTGTCTACTTCAGAATCATTTCTTAATTTTTCTGCAATCGCATCGGTGATATTTGCTTTTCTAACGAAGGTGCTAATTTCCTTTATGTCTAATCGATACCCATTAATAATATATTGTGGTATTCCTTCATCATATGTTGTGATAATGAATTTATTTTCACCAATTTTCTCTGGATTCTTGATTGCAAATTCTAATACTTTTTCATATTGATTTTGGGTATCGAAGTTTACAATAAACTTTCTTTCAAATTCTTTGTTTGTATACCGTAATAATTTATTGGTAGATAATCCCTTTGAAGAATAGATCCTGTTATAAAACTGAAGCTTGGCTCTATCTGGTAGGATATTTTTTCTCCCATTAATATATACATAACCATCTCTAATTTCAAGTGTGTCTCCAGCAATACCAACACACCTTTTTACATAGTTAGTTTTTTTATCTAATGGTTTATAGTCGATACCTTTACTTGGATCTGTCCAATGAACCAAGGTGTCTACCGGCCAATTAAAAACAACAATATCGTTCCTTTTTATTTTCTGAAAACCTGGTACTCTTAGATAAGGTATTTGAGGATTAGTTAAATAAGATTTTGTGTTTTTATCAGTTAATAAGGATGTTGGTAAACTATCATGGAGCATTGGCGTAGCAATTGTAGTTGTTGGAACTCTAGCACCATAATGAAACTTACTCACAAATAAATAATCTCCAACTAGTAGGGTTTTTTCTAAAGAAGAGGTAGGGATTGTATAGGGTTGCATTATATAGGTATGGACCAATGTAGCTGCAATAATTGCAAAAGCAATTGAACTTACCCATTCTCCTAATCCTGTTCTTGGTTTTAAACTTCTAGTGCTATTATAAGGTGCATTTGTAGCATAATTAATATAGAATAAATAAAAACCAAATGTTAATAAAATTAATGCAGTATCTTTTCTTTTGACAAACCCAAAACTTCGGGCAGTCTCAATCCATATTATTGGAAACATTAATTGATTAACCACCGGGAAGAATAGTAATAAAACCCACCATTTGGGTCTTTTAATAATATCCATTAATACAATAGCATTATATATTGGAACTGCAGCTTCCCATGCTTTTCTATTTGCTCTTTGGTATAATTTCCATGTTCCAGCAAAATGAATCACCTGGATAATTAGAAAAAAAATAAACCATTCAAAAAATGTCATAACGTATACTTTTTTATGTAAACTATTAGTTGCAAATAAAAGAAAAATGTAACGGTTTTAACCAATGTTTAACACATCTTTCATAGAATAAACCCCTTTTTTATTAAGTAACCACTCTGCTGCGATGACAGCACCTAGAGCAAAGCCCTTTCTATTGTTTGCTGTATGTGTAATTTCTATAGAATCTATATCTGATTGATACGATACAATATGTGTTCCAAAAATATCAGGTAATCTTTTAGATGAAATAGGAATTGTTTTTGAAGTTGTTTTAGCACTTTTCTCTATCAACTCCCATTCATTCATGGATGAATTCTTCATTATTCCCTCTGCTAAAGTAATAGCAGTTCCACTTGGAGCATCTAATTTTTTTGTATGATGTATTTCTTCAATATGTGTAGAATATTCATTTAGTGGATTCATCATTTTTGCTAAATGATTATTTAATTCAAAAAAAATATTGACTCCAATACTAAAATTAGAAGCATAGATAAAACTCCCATTATTTTTTTCACAAGATTTTATAGCTTCATCATAGTTTTCTAACCATCCAGTAGTTCCAGAAACAACGGGCGTATCATTTTTAAAACAATCAACAATATTGTTAAGAGCTACATCAGGAATACTAAAATCGATAGCAACATCTACACTAGTTAAATTATAGGGAATTTCAGATTCTATTTTGAAAATAATTTGATGTCCTCTTTGTAAGGCAATTTTTTCAATTTCTTTTCCCATTTTCCCATAACCAAAAAGTGCTATTTTCATTTGTGTAGTGTTATTTATTTAAAATAGTTAACGTTATTTAATATAGAAAATGGAATTATCATTTTTTTAAAATCAAAATGAATATTTTAATCGTAACCCTATCGTAGGTACATCGATTTTTATAGGATCGTTTACCAATGTGGGATTTATAGTTAAACTATCACTTGTGTCAAATTGTAATAAGTGAGCATTTACGCTGGCCTCTACAATTTGCAATACATAAATTAAAATTGTTGATAATATTGATAAATCTCTATTACCTCTCAATGTTTTTTGAGCTCTTTCTAACCCTGTTTTAGATATAATTTCTGTCCCATCATCTAAAGTAAATTCATCTTGTAAACCACTTTTTCTTAGTTTATAGGCGGTTCTATATCTTTTATACTCACTGTTGTTATTTAAATAAAAATAGGTGCTAGTTCCAAGAGCACCCCATACAATAGGAACTTTCCAATACTTTTTGTTGTACATCTGTCCTCCACCCGGGAAGATTGCCGAAAAAAAAGCAGCTTTAGACGGAGAAAGTGGATTATATATCTTATTTGTTGATAGTAATCGATAGGAAGTTTCTACGGTTGCTGAATCCTTTTGACTAAAGCAGTAGGTAGAGCAAATAAGAATTAAAAATACGATTATGGACTTTTTTTGAATCACCTATTTAAGTAAATTTTTAATTCTTTCTAGATCTCCTTGAGAATCAAATGGAATTAAAATTTTCCCTTTTCCAGATGAATTTACAGTGATTGATATCTTATGTCCAATAACTGAACTAATTTCATTAACACTTTCTTTTATGTAACCGGGGATTCTTTTTTTCTTAATCTGTGAAGAAGGTGCTCCATTTTTTAAGCTTTTAACCAATTTTTCTGTTTGTCTAACAGATAATTTTTCTTTTAATATTTTCTTATAGATGTTTATTTGATCTTTATAGTTATCTACATTGATTATTGCTCTACCATGTCCCATTGATATAAAATTATCTCTCATTCCGGTTTGTATAATGGGATCCAATTTTAATAAACGAAGGTAATTGGTTACTGTTGATCTTTTTTTACCAACTTTAGTACTTAATTCCTCTTGAGTTAATTGAATTTCATCAATCAATCTTTGATATGAAAGCGCAATTTCTATAGGATCTAAATTTTTTCTTTGAATATTTTCGACCAATGCCATTTCTAGCATTTCTTGATCATTCGCAATTCTTACATAAGCAGGAATTGTTTTGTTACCTATTAATTTTGAAGCTCTAAATCGACGTTCTCCAGAGACTAACTGAAATGAGTCTTCAATTTTTCTGACAGTGATCGGTTGTATAACACCAAGTTCTTTGATTGAACTAGCCAGTTCTTGCAATGCATCTTCATCAAAATAGGTTCTGGGTTGATATGGATTAACTTCTATAATTTTTATATCGATGTCAATAATATTTCCAACAACTTGATTAGCAATAGTACTACTATCTGAAGTTTCTTTCAGTAGTGCAGATAACCCTCTACCTAATACTTGTTTCTTATTAGCCTTTGCCATCGTTATTGATTCTTTTTTAAGAGTTCATTTGCAAGATTAAGATAATTAACAGCACCTTTACTGGTTGCATCGTATGCAATAATACTTTCTCCATGACTGGGCGCTTCTCCTAAACGTGTATTTCTTCTAATAATTGTTTCAAAAACCATTGAGTTGAAGTGTTTTTGAACTTCATCGACTACTTGATTTGATAAACGTAAACGAGAATCAAACATTGTTAAGAGCAAACCTTCAATATCCAACTCTTTATTATGAATTTTTTGAACACTTTTAATGGTATTTAATAATTTCCCTAAACCTTCTAGGGCAAAATATTCACATTGTATAGGAATAATTACAGAATCTGCTGCTACAAGAGAGTTTAGAGTAATTAGCCCTAGAGAGGGGGCACAATCTATAACTATATAATCGTAGTCATTTTTTATTTTTTCAAGAGACCTTCTCAGCATGTATTCACGATTTTCTTTATCTACAAGCTCGATTTCTATGGCTACAAGATCTATATGGGCTGGAATAATATCTAAATTAGGAGAAGACGTTTTTAAAATGGCTTCTTTTGCAGTTGCTGTATGTTCAAGTACCTGATAGCTTCCCGCTTTAATAGATTCGATGTCGATTCCTAAACCCGATGAGGCGTTCGCCTGAGGGTCTGCATCGATGAGTAAAACCTTTTTTTCTAAAACTCCAAGCGAGGCTGCAAGATTAATAGAAGTAGTTGTTTTTCCAACGCCCCCTTTTTGATTGGCTATTGCAATAATTTTACCCATTAAACGACTTTATTTTACCAGTAAATTTACAATTAAATCCTATTTTTAAAAAGCAAAGATGTTAACAAAAAAAAATAATTATAAAACACTGTTATTCAGAAACATGCGTTTTTTAAGGTTCGATTTTTAAACAATTTTGCAGTAATTTTTTAGGCTGATTAATTTTAAATTTGGCAAGTTAAATTAAGAGTTTCTTTCTGGAATATTTTTTAAAATTTCTAATAAAAAGGTCCAAAACTTTTTTACAGAAGAAATGCTAACTCTTTCATCAGGAGAATGAGCTCCTTTAATTGTTGGGCCAAAAGAAATCATATCCATCAATGGGTAGTTTCTTCCTAAAATTCCACACTCTAAGCCCGCATGACATGCAATAACAGATGCTTTTTCTCCAAATAAATTTTTATAAATAAGAGAAATTACTTTTAAAATTTCTGAGTTTACGTTAGGTTGCCACCCTGGATATGAACCTGAAAGTTTCACTTCAAAACCCGATAATTCAAAACAAGATTGTAATGAATTTACTAAATCATTTTTAGAAGACTCAGAGGAAGAACGGGTTAAACATGCAATGGTTATTTTACCTTCTAATACCACGATTCTGGCAATATTATTTGATGTTTCAACCAGATCAGGTATCTCGACACTCATTTTATACACCCCATTTATAGCTGAATAAACAGATTTAATAAGTTGTTCTTGAACTTCTAAGTTCATTACTTTTTTTGGAACTGCTGTTGTAGAAATTTCTATAAAAAGATTCGGTTCAATCGTTTTAAACTCTTCTTTAATGATTTCAATGAACAAATTTGTTTGATTTAAATAAGAGTCTTTATTTATTTTGTCAACAACTACAGTTGAAAAACTCTCTCTTGGAATAGCATTTCTGAGACTTCCTCCTTCTAGCCGAGATATTTGTAATTCAAAATTTTTAAATCCATGATATAAAATTCGATTCATGATTTTGTTAGCATTCCCAAATCCTTTGTGAATGTCCATTCCAGAATGTCCCCCTTGTAATCCTTTGATAGTAATAGTAAAAGCTATTTTATTTTTACTAGTAGCTTCCTCTAAATACTCTCTTGTTGCTGTTACATCTATTCCACCAGCACACCCTATATCTATTTCGTTGTCTTCTTCAGTATCAAGATTTAAAAGAATTTCACCTTCTAAAATACCTTCTTTTAGTCCCATAGCACCTGTCATTCCAGTTTCTTCATCTATAGTGAATAAGGCTTCAATTGCTGGATGTTCAATACTCTTAGAAGACAATACTGCCATAATTGCTGCAACACCTAGACCATTGTCTGCCCCTAAAGTTGTACCGTCTGCCCTTACCCAATCTCCATCAATGAGCATCTTTATTCCTTGAGTTTCAAAATTAAAAGTAGTCTCAGCATTTTTTTGATGAACCATATCTAAATGACTTTGCAGTACGATGGTTTTCCTGTTTTCTAATCCGTTGGTAGCGGGTTTTCTAATAATAACATTTCCAACACTATCTACGGATGTCTTAAGATGAAGTTTCTCTCCAAAGTTTCTCATAAATTGAATGATCTTCTCTTCTTTTTTTGATGGACGAGGAACGGAATTTAAATCATAAAAATGATTCCAGAGACTTGTGGGTTCTAATTGTTTAATAGGAGATAACATTATTATAAATTTTATGTAAAAGTAAAAAAAATCAATGCCGGTATTAAAAAATTTCTAGTACAACTTCATCAATATCTTTTCGTACTTTTTTTTGATCTTTCATAAGATCATCATTAGATCTGTATCCAACAGGAAGTACTAATACAGCCGTTAATTTCTTTTCTTTAAGTGCTAAAATTTCATCATATTTTTCAGGAATAAATCCTTCCATCGGACACGAATCAATTTTTTCATTTGCACAGACTGTTAATAAATTTCCTAAAGCTAAATAAGCTTGATTTTTACTCCAAGAATATAATTCTTCTTTTGTTTTATTAACGATGGTTTCTTTAACGTGTTCTTTAAACGGATTGATAATTTTATCTGGAGTATTTCTTGTTTTTTGAACGTTATTAAAATATTCTTCTACATCAGATTTATTAATATTAGTATCAGTACAAATAACAAGTAGGTGAGAAGCTTGGACAATTTGTTGTTGATTCCAACTGTGTTTAAGTAACTGGCGCTGGATCTCTTTGTTTTTAATAATCACTAATTTTATAGGTTGAAGTCCATATGAACTAGCCGTAAGATTGAAGGCTTTTTTCAGTGTATTTATTTTTGACTTACTTAAAAACATTTTTTCATCAAACTTTTTAACCGCATAGCGCCATTCAAGATTTTTAATACTATCCATTTGTTTTTTTAATTTTTTCAAAAATACAACCCTTATTTCTTAGTTGTTTTTTTTTCTTATTGTAATAATTGATAAGATTATAACTAAATACTTTTTTATATTTTTTTTGTAACTTAGAAAAAAAAAACACCTATGAAAGAAGATTTTTTACATTATCTGTGGAGATATCAACTCTTTGGTACCTACAATTTATTTACTGTTAGAAATGAGTCAATTACTGTTTTAAAAGCAGGTATTTCAAATAAGAATTCCGGTCCCGATTTTTTAAATTCTAAAATTATAATTAATAATCAAATTTGGTTTGGAAACGTTGAAATTCATTTAAAATCATCAGACTGGTATTTGCATCAACACGAAATAAACATAAATTACGATGCAGTAATTCTTCATGTAGTATGGGAACATGATGAAGACGTTTTTATAAAAAATAATACAGCAGTGGCTACAATTGCATTAAAGCAATTTATAAACGTTGATGTCTTACAAAGTTATCAAAAATTATACCTTAAAAAACCCCAATGGATCCCTTGCGAGACGGAAATCCATAAGGTAGATGTTTTTGTTTTGAATAATTGGTTGGAAAGATTATTTATTAATCGATTGGAGACAAAATCGATACAGATTACTCAATTATTACAAGAGTCTAATAATGATTGGGAAATGGTTTTATTTCAGTTATTATCAAAAAATTTTGGATTAAAAGTTAATGGTGAATCATTTTTAAAATTAGCAAAATCTATTCCCTTTTCAATTATAAGAAAAGAACAAAGGAATCACACGAGGTTATCGGCTTTATTGTTTGGTCAAGCAGGATTCTTAAGCGATACCATTCAGCACACATATCATCAAGAATTAAAAAAAGAATACAAGTATTTACAATATAAATACCAATTAACTCCAATTTCTAAAAATGAATTTCAATTTTTCAGAATGCGACCCTCAAATTTTCCAACGATTAGAATTGCACAATTAACAACATTGTATCATAATTATCATCACTTATTTTCTATGTTCATGGAAATCAAAACAATTGAGAAGTTTCGCCAATTGTTCAAGATCGAACTTCCAAAATTTTGGGATACACATATTAACTTTAAAAATGAAACTAAGTATAGAAAAAAACAATTTACCTCTTCATTTTTAAATTTATTATTTATTAACACGATCCTTCCACTTCAATTTTGCTATCTACAAAAGATAAATAATTTTAATGAATTTTATTTATTTGAAAAAATAAAAGGAATAAAATCCGAAAAAAATAGTATCATATCAAAGTTTTCAGAACTAAATATCAAATCAAGAAATGCTTTAGAAAGCCAAGCGCTGATTGAACTTAAAAATAATTACTGCAACTTTAAGCGTTGTTTAGATTGTGCCATTGGAAATAATTTAATAAGCACTACTCCTCCTTAGAAATTTTATTTTTTTGGACTCAAAATATCATTAATTCTATCCAAACAATCTTGGTAATGATACTTAACAATAGTACTATCATTAGCAGTGATAGCATATTGAAGCTGTTTTTTTAGAATAGTAAATTGTCCTTTTATGATAGAGAATAAATCAGAATTTTTTATTTCTTTATTATTCATTAGTGATTGCATTCTTTCTATAAATGATTTTTGTAAATTTCTTCTAAAGACATCTATATTTACATTATAACTTATTTCAGAAAATATCCCTTTTCGTAAATCATTGATCATTGAAATGGCAGGATAGTAATCTTTTTCAGTAATTTCTGCATTAACTATTCGTTGCAATCTATTTGAATCTAGTAGCGCAAAGAGTTGCCTATTTTGAAGGCTTAACATTCTTTCTGTATAACCTGAAGGTTTGGTGTTTTTTATGACTTCTATCGGCATTAACCATCGTTGAGTTTCAAAAACATTTTTAAGGAGCCATTTCATGGCTTCTTTTTGTCTCTTTTTAGAGATAAATGAATAAACATATCCCTCTTGGGCTGGCTTTTTATTGTATTCACCAACACCTCCTATGATACCTGTTACATGACCAGCATAACGACTATAAACACCTAATAACTCACTATGCAATTCAGCTAAATCATCATAATTATTTGTCTGATCAGCAGTCCAAGATTTTAAGTTTTTAGCAACAATTTTTAAATTTTTGAGTCCATACGTACTAGCTTTTACCTGATCATTTCCTATCCCTTCTGTTTGAGATTCAGGATCAAATCCTCTTCTTCTTTGAATTCCAAATTTATAAATAGGGTTGTTCCCTTTATCTGAAATCCATTTGTCTAATATCTTAGTTTCATCCTCAGGCTTTTTGGAATTTGGAATTACACGATATCCCCAATTGATTGCATAATGGTCATATGGACCTAATTGTCGTATAAAACGAATATTTTTATCACCTGGTTGAGCAACATAATTGTAGCGAGCATAATCCATAATGGTTGCTGCAATTCCGTTTTTTTGAGTAAATGAACCCGAACGCAAGGAGTCTACAGGATATGCATAACTAGCCGCCATATTATGTGGTAAGCCCAATGCGTGTCCTATTTCATGGGAAATAACCATACGCATCATTTCTCCTATTTGATCTTCTGGAGTATCTAAGGTTCTTGCTAGTGGGTTTGCAGCTCCAGTCTCTAGTAAATATCGGTTTCTATAAGACCTCAAATGATTATGGTACCAAACAATATCACTTTCAATAATTTCTCCAGATCTAGGGTCTGCAACACTAGGTCCGATAGCATTTCTTGTGGTGCTGGCTACATATCTAATAGAAGAATAACGTACATCCTCCATACTAAATTCTGGATCTTCTTCTTTTGTAGGCGGATATTTTGCCATGATAGCATTTTTGAAGCCTGCAGTTTCAAATACTTTTTGCCAATCATCAACGCCTTGTTTAATGTATTTTCTTAATTTTGAAGGGGTTCCAGGGTCTAAATAATAGACGATAGGTTTAATCGGTTCCACCAATTCTCCTCGTGCATAAGCATCTGGATCTTTTGGTTCTAGTCTCCATCTTTTTATATAACTTTTTGCATCTGCTTTAAGTGCTTGAGAACTATAATCTATATTATTTACGGTGAAATAACCAACACGTTTATCAAATAATCGTGGCATCATTGGTTTTTCAGGAAGCAGGATCATTGATTGATTTACTCGTATTGAGATAGTTTTGGTATTTTTATTGCTTGGTGGATTATCAGCATCATAGGTGAAATCTTGAATTACTTCTATGTTTTTGGGATAGCTTTTTATTGAATTGATAAAGCTCCTTGAGGCATCCAATCTTTTTACTTTATATATTTTTCTTAGATAACCAGATAGTCCGCTTATTGCCTTTACATCTGATGATAAAAATTTTGTAACATCTATTAAAGTTGCTGTAGAATCTGGGTTAGAAATTTTAGCATCAAATGCGTAAATAATAGGTTCTAAATTATTTGCTTTTACAGATTTAAAAATTGGTAAACTATCATCTGCAATAGCTTTAAACGATCGAACTTTTAGCAATAACTTATTTCTAAATTTTTCCCATACAACTACCTGAGTGTTAATTTTTGTCCCAGCATTAACATAGCCTCCTCCTAAATCTGATGGAATGTCTTTTAATCGAGTAACCAGTAATAGTTCTTTCCCTAAGAGTTTGTCTGGGATTTCGTAATAAAATTTTTCTTTTGTTTTATGAACTGAAAATAACCCTTTATCTGTGACTGTGTTTTTAGTGATGTAATTAGCATATACAGCGGTATTTTTTTTATTCTTTGCAAGAGGAGTTTTTGAGATCTTTTTTTTAGAATTTTTTCTTTTTTTTATTCGTCCACTCTGTGCTGAACTATTAAACGGAATTGTGATGCAGATGATTAGTGCAACTAAATATAATTTCCTCATGATTAATTTGTTAGTTATTATGAAAGCAAGTTATTAAAAATATATAACTATTTTAAAACATCTAATAATTCAATTTAAGTAAATAAAATCTTACTGTTATTAAGATCTTTACGGTGGAGTGTTTAATTTAAAAATTAATAGAGACTTTTGTATTTTTTTGGATAAGCCTCATTCATAATCTCATAAACTTTTTCATAAATGTCTTCCGCAGATGGTTTAGAAAAATAATCACCGTCAGAACCATATGCAGGTCTGTGTGCTTTGGCAGTAAGAGTTACAGGCTTACTATCTAAAAATTGGTACCCATTCTGGTTTTCAATAATTTCTTGTAATAAATATGCTGATGCTCCTCCTGGGACATCCTCATCTACAATTAACAATCTATTTGTTTTTGCTAAAGATTTTACAGAATCGTGATGAAGATCAAAAGGCAATAAACTTTGAGCATCTATAATTTCAATATCTATTCCAGCATGCTTAAGCTCTATAGCTACTTCTTCTACAATTCTTAATGTAGAACCATATGAAACCACGGTAATATCTTTCCCTTCTTTAATAGTTTCTACTACCCCAATTGGGGTGGTAAATTCTCCTAAATTAGAAGGTAATTGTTCTTTAAGTCGATAGCCATTTAAACATTCAATAACCAATGCAGGATCATCTGATTTGAGTAATGTATTGTAAAACCCTGCTGCTTTGGTCATATTTCTAGGAACCAACACATGTATTCCTCTGATATTATTAATAATTCCTCCCATAGGAGATCCAGAATGCCAGATTCCTTCTAAGCGATGTCCACGAGTTCTAATAATCAGCGGAGCTTTCTGTTTTCCGAAGGTTCTGTAGCGTAATGTTGCCAAATCATCACTAATAATTTGTATGGCATAGAGTAAGTAATCTAAGTATTGAATCTCTGCGATGGGTCTTAAACCTCTCATTGCAAGACCAATCCCTTGTCCAATAATGGTAGCTTCTCTAATACCAGTATCTGCAACTATTTGAGAACCATATTTTTCTTGAAGCCCTTCCAATCCTTGATTTACATCTCCTATTCTTCCAACATCTTCCCCAAAAATTAAGACTTCTGGATACTTTTTTAATAGAGCATCAAAGTTGTCTCTCATTATAATTCTTGCATCTACAAGATTGTTATCTGAGTTTATAACTGGCTCAACTTCAGGGATATTTATTCCAGCATCTTTCGTTTCACTTGTTAGATGAGTAGAGTATTTTTCTGCTGCATCTGCTATTGAATTTTTAATAAACTCTTGGAGTTCATTTTTTTCAATAAAATTTTCGTTTTTTATATAACGTAATGCTTTTCTAGAAGCAGTTAAAATATCTTTTCTTATGGGTTCAACAATACTAGTTAAATCATTTTTAAGCTTAAGGATAAAATTACTATTACTACTTTTTAAAGCAACTCTTTCCAATAAATTTGCTGCAGTTGCCAATTCTTCTTTTATTTCACCTAAAAAATTACTCCAAGCAATTCTTTTAGCTACACTTACTTCTTTTTTGGCTTCTTTTTCTAGTTGAATGAGTTCTTGTTCAGTATCAACAAATTTTAAAAGATGACCATTGGTGTCTTCTAATTCAAAATTTAAAATCCATTCACGCATTTTCTCAATACAATCATACTCTTTTTCCCATTTAAGTCGCTCTGTATTCTTATATCTTTCATGTGATCCTGAGGTTGAATGCCCTTGAGGTTGTGTAAGTTCTTTTACATGAATCAACACTGGTATATGTTGTTCTCTTGCAATGACGGAAGCTTTGGTATAGGTGTCCATAAGCTGAACATAATCCCAACCGTTTACAACAAAAATCTCGTATCCGTTTGTGTTTTTATTTCTTTTAAACCCTTTTAGTACTTCAGAAATATTTTCTTTTGTTGTTTGATGTTTGGCATGAACAGAAATTCCATACTCATCGTCCCATATACTAATAATCATAGGAATTTCTAGAACACCAGCTGCATTGATACTCTCAAAAAACACCCCTTCACTGGTACTAGCGTTTCCAATGGTTCCCCAGGCAACCTCATTTCCATTAGTTGAAAATTTGGTGTGGTTTTGTAGTTTTTTTACATTTCTAAAAACTTTGGAAGCTTGAGCTAATCCGACTAATCTTGGCATTTGAGCAGCAGTAGGAGAAATATCTGCACTAGAATTTTTTTGAGTCGTTAAGTTTTTCCAATCTCCATTTTTATCAATGCTGTGGGTGGCAAAGTGACCTCCCATTTGACGCCCGGCAGACATGGGTTCAACAGTAATATCTGTATGAGCATATAAGCCTGCAAAAAATTGTTGTGCATTTAATTCTCCAATAGACATCATAAAAGTCTGATCTCTATAGTAACCAGATCTAAAATCTCCATTTTTAAACGCTTTAGCCATGGCTATTTGAGGAACTTCTTTTCCTCCGCCAAAGATGCCAAATTTTGCTTTTCCAGTTAAAACTTCACGCCTACCTAAGGTACTACATTCTCTACTAATTCTTGCAATTTTATAATCATTTAAAACCTCGTTTTTAAAGTCGTTAAAGGTAATATTAGTAGCATCTGTATCGGTAATCGTATTCGGCATAGTTCAGATTTCTTTATACGCCGCGAAGTTAGTTTTTTTAGACGATACTAAAAAATGCATCTTATTATTAAGGATAATTGAAAAAATAGGAGTTATAAAATTATTTTTGAAATTCTAAAGAAATCCGCGTCTAAAAAAATTAAAAATTGCTTTAGGCCTAACGACCATAACAAATCTGATTCGTTTAGAATATTTATTTTTACTCACTTCCCAACCATTATTTGAATAAAGCGGAAAATAAAATTCAAAAATATTATGAATAAAATTTAATCTAATTCCACTCTCATAAGCAAAGAAAATACTGTTTCCTCTATTTTTAAGAAAGGCAATATCATTATAGATTTCTAACCACCTCCAAAGACCAATACTTGAATTAAAAGAGACTAAAAATTGATTTGCAAAACGCTCCTCTAAAACAGATTTAAATCCCCCTTCTGCCATAATAAATTGTTGACTTAGTAACCCTGTATCTTCAGACCTTCCGATATAGTTTAATTCAAATAAATAATCATTAGCTCTGTCGAGTCCAAAACTGAAAAAATCTGATGTTGTTTTATTTTTGAGGAAAGAACCTGCATAGAACCTAAAATCTAATTGAGTGTTTTTAGTCGTTAATTTTCTGAAACGTATTTCACCAGTTGCTTTTGAATAGTTACTTCCAATTTCTGTTCCCAAAGAATACTGTAGTCCTTTAATAATGTTGGGTTTGTTATAGTAATATCTTAATTTAAAAATACGATATTTATCAGAATCAGTTTGGAGATCACCAAGAGCTAATTCTCTATTAATATTTACGAGTCTTCCAGATAAATAACTACCACCTGCATCACGTAAACTTTTTCTTCTGAATTGAAGTGTTATACTTTGATTAAATGAATTGTAGGAGAGGTTTTTGGCATAGTCTAAATTACTCCCTGAAATGGTATAAAAAATTCTACGAATTTTTGAGTTTTCAAAATACTGTATATATTGAGTACTAAATGCTCCGTTCAAAGAATTGCTCTTTGTTCCAAATTGTGGGGTGATAGAAAATTGAAAATTTCTAGCTAAAATAGGGCGATTATGAATTTTTAGCCCCAATAACACTCCGTTATAAAAGTTGTATTTTATATTGGGTTGTATATATAGTTGATTGTAGTATGGATCATTAATATCTTTATAAAGTTTAAGTTTTATTGGTTTGTTTAAAATGTTTTTTCCAATTTTTCGCCAGTTATTCATCGAATTAAATTCTGGATATGAATTTTCAAAATTAAGAGAAACACGGTTGAATCCATTTTTTGGGATTGCTATAATTTTTGTACTATCAATATTTGTTAACCATTTTTTAAATTTAATTTCTTTATTTTTCAGGCCATAAATAGCAACAGGAGCAGTAATATTTCTTTTATTTTTTATAGTGACAAATACAGAGTCATCTTTTTCTATAGCTTTTTTAATTGTGTAATCTATTTTTTTATCTGTTTTTAAGTAATCTCCAAAAAACCATTGAATATCTTTGTTAGTTTTGGAAGTAACGATCTTTTTGAACAAATTACTTTTAGTAGGTTTGAGTTTATTGTTGAGGTAGAATTCTTGAAAAGATTCTCTAACTATGGAATCTCCAATATAATCTGATAGGTATCTTAATCCTAACCCTGCTTTATATTTACTAACAATTTTTCGATTAAAGTTTGACAATGAATCTGACCTTGTATTTAAAGACTGATCCAAAAATTGACGTGCACTAAATTGATAAATAAAAGGGTACTTATCATTAAAGTTCAATTTAGAGAAATTAAAATTTCGTAACCCCCACATTTTTGAGACATTACCCGTTAATTTAATTTCTGGATAATAGTTACTGACATAGCTCATCATTAAATAGGTTTGTAGGCCATCAGTTAACCAATAATCCTCTCTTTTGTCTAATAATAAAGTGTTCTCTATAAATTTTTTTGTTAATGCTTTTAGCATTGTTAAATCCCATTCAAATACATCTGGAAAAGGTCTAATAAATTTCGGTAATTGATTTAATCCATAAATCGGATTTTTAGATTGGGTGGCCTTGTCAATAAATAATTCTTTATGAGGATATTTTCCTAAAAAACTTTTGACAAATTCTAGTTGTCTATTTAAAATATCAGTAGTAATTTTTTTATCAATGGACAAATCAAATAAATCTGTTTTTACATCTATGTATTTGGTTTTAAATGATTTATAATTATTTCTAATATCAATATTAAGAAGCACCTCTGTTTTTTGTTGACCCAACAATAAGTATTCATTTACCAATTTTTTTTGTGTTTTGTACTGATATAAATTAGAATTTAAAGAGTAGTATTTTGGAAGTTTAATTTTTATAGAATAGTTACTGAGGTTGGTCATTAAATCATCCATATTCAAATTATTCATCACTTTCCATTGATCTTCAAATACTGCAGGTATTAAATACCAATACCTGAGGTGATACCCAGTTTTTGTTTTTCCATAGTTAGTGAATTTCGCATTAGGAATTTTAACGGTATAGGCAATATTTATAGTAATAGATTGTTTTGATTCTAAAGGAGAGTTTAATAGTATTTTAACAATATCTATTTGATTTTTTTCAAGAACACTAAAAGAAGCTGTTTCATAATTTACTGTTAAGTTTTGAATATTTGTAAAGCCACGGTCTTTTTCATTCGCAAAATAAAGAGACTTATCATAGTCTTCTATCAATCTTTTTGCAAGGGGAGCTTTGTTGTTCTTATAACTATTTGCCCAATTATGTAGATAAATTTCTATTAGAGTAGAATCAGAATTATTAACATAAATAATACGTTGATTGATGCGTAATATATCTTTTGTATCATCTAGCTTCAGATCCATCGAAATAGAATGCTCTTGTGCGTGAGTTTTTAAAATAAAACCCATCATAAAAAACAATATGAGTCTATATGCTTTCAATTATAATTTTACAAATTTTAATGGACTTGTTACGTTTTGATAGGAAAGATAATAAATACCGTATGAAAGATGATGAACATTAATCGTATGTATCTGTTCTCTACTATTTTTTAATTCAACAATTTGAATGAGTTGTCCATGAATATTGTAAATATGTAATTGTTGAAAATTAAGTTCTAAAGGAATAGAAATTTGTAGAAAATCTTGAGCAATATTAGAATTTGGAAAATAAATCTTAGAAAAGGAATTGGTTGCTAATGTGTTTTCTGGAGTTTCAATTTCCATGACGATTGGTAGATGATCACTAAATTCTAGTAATGCCTCTCGTAAATTTTGAGAAAAAACACCGGTACAATTCGAATTATTGATAGAGGAGTTATAGCAATTACCATTATTCCCTATTGTCTGATAACTATTCTCTACGTAAAATAAATCGGAACTTGTATTAAAATTTTCAGACATCATAATAAAATCAAATCGATCATCTAACCCTCCAGTTGAACCACTGTCATCAATTAAACCATTATTTGATGTTCTTGTCGATTGAGAATGAACATCTGCAAAAGTACTATTATTCCAAAAATAAGTTGAATTGTAATTATCGTAATAATCAACCCCATCATCAGGAAAAGGGGGTGTTGGTCTATTTATTGGATCTATCATAACGATAGGGTTTCTGTCATCGATTAAGTATTGATACCCTTCTTCATTGCTTGTGTAAAAATTAAAATCTCCTGCCAATAAAACATGACTTTCACTATCAATAAAGTTTGTATACCCCACAAAACTTTGAATAGAATTTAATCTTCTTTGTCTGTTGCTATATCCAGTAGACGCCTTTAAGTGAGTAACAAAAACCTCTAATAGTATTGGACTTGTATCTGAGTTCTCAGTATTAATTTTAAATGTGTATTGATTAATATCTCTTGTGTCTGCTGTAATTACCCTACTTTCTTCTAAAATTAATTTAGAAGTATTGTAATACACCATTTGTTGTAGGCTGAAATTTTCAGATTGATTTTCTTCAAAGGGAGCTTTTTCAAAAGTTGGATTGTGAGTAAGAATTGCATTTTCAAAGAGATACTCTGAGCCTGTTTCATCAACCAATTCACACACCATAAACAAATCCGGATGTACTTCGTCTAAGATGGTTTCTAAAAAAGGAGTTTTTTGCTGGCTGATTTCTGAACTTGAATAATTTAATAAATTGTAAAACATGGCCTTGATACGCGTCTGACCAAAGCTTTGAAAAATAGAAACATAAAATAACAAGAACAAAAAAGTTCTTTTTGAAATAAAATATTTCATTGGTCTTTTAGAAGTTAGGTTTTAAGCTATACTTGGTGTAAAATTTATTTAAATGTTCCACAGCATCATCTGCAGTATCAACGATTCTAAAGAGTTTTAAGTCAGATTCACTAATATTTCCTTGCTCTAATAAGGTATTTTTTATCCAATCTAATAACCCACTCCAAAAAGACGATCCTACAAGAACAATCGGAAACCTTCCAATTTTTTTAGTTTGGATTAAGGTAATGGCTTCAAACAGTTCGTCTAAAGTTCCAAATCCACCGGGCATTACTATAAACCCTTGCGAATATTTTACAAACATTACTTTACGAACAAAGAAATAATCGAATTCTAAGTTTTTATCTTTATCAATCCAGGGATTGTCATGCTGTTCAAAGGGTAGTTCTATATTTAATCCTACAGAGGTACCTTTACCACGATGCGCACCTTTATTTCCAGCTTCCATAATTCCAGGACCACCGCCTGTAATAACTCCATAACCATTTTGAGTGAGTTTAAAAGCAATCTCTTCAGATAACTCATAGTATTTTTCTCCAGGCTTGGTTCTAGCAGAACCAAAAATAGATACACAGGGACCTATTTTACTTAATTTTTCATACCCTTCTACAAATTCGGCCATAATCTTAAAGATGGCCCAGGAGTCATTGGTTTTTATTTCGTTCCATGTTTTTTGTTGTAATTTCTCACGTATTTTTCTGTCGTCATTGATCATATTCAAATCTATTTTACTACAAAGATAGGATGTTAATGTAAAGAAATAAATATACGATAAGAAAATTATAAATGTTCAGTATCAAAATTTAACCAAATATCTTCTGAAAAGTTGTGTTCTAGAATGATTGAAATTTTTAGTAATCGATGAATGTCGAGTTTGGTAATTCCTTTTTCTAATTTAAAATATGAGTTTTGACTGATGTTTAAACGATCAGACATATCATATTGAGTAATTCCTTTTTGGATTCGTAGATCTTTAATTTTTCTTAAAAGAATTTCTACTTTCTTTTGCAGGGGGTTGTTTAGCATCTTTTATGTTTTTTTATAAAAATAACATATTTTTAAAAGACAACAAATAGCTTTTTCGATTAATTAAAAACAGGGAGAAAACTCCCCAAAAATGAGTAATCGAAAAAGTGATACAATATAGCCTATAGCTATTGTGTTGATTTGTAGTGTTTTATATCTTTAAGTCATCAATTGTACAACTGTAGTCATAGCGCTATGAGTGACTATAAACAAATCATATTTTTAACTCGAAAACTGTGTTGCTTCAAAAAATAAAAAAAAGCAAGACGGTTATCACAAAATAATTTTTATATAATGAAAAAAATAATTTTAGGAATGGTATTTGTTTTTGCTTTAACAACTTCTGTAGGTGCAAATACAAGTCAAAAAACTATAATCTATGATGACTGCTTTGATGCAGCAGTAGAGAGTTTAGAATTGGCTGAAAGTAGGTTAGGTTCAATGATGGATGACGAATCTGCTACAGCTTATTTAAATACAGCTTATTCTATGTGTTGGTTATTTATGAATTATGAATTTTAAAGCTATTGATTATGAAAAATTTAATTTTATTAATAACATTTAGTTTTTTTGGTTTTAATTCAGTTACTGAAGACTGCTTTGATTTTGCAGTAAACGAGCTTAATAAAGCTGAGGCAGTTATAGGTAGCATGATGGATGACGAATCTGCTACAAATTATTTGAATGCAGCTTATGCAATTTGCTGGGGTCAAAACGAAATTGCTTAATATAATTCACTCTCTTAAGTAAGAGGGTGAATTTTAATACTTTTTAAAATGAAGATTAAAATAATAATTTTTATACTTAATTTTTTGTGCTTATTTAATTTTATGTATTCGCAAAATACTGGTAAGATAATTTATGGAGTATTAGTTGATAAAAAAAATAGTAATGAAACTAAAAAAGACATGAGAGCTTATAAATTTGTAAATTCTCTTGAGCAGGTAGCTATGAAATTCGATTTAAAACTGACTTTTTCTAAAGGAAAATCTTTTTATGAATTAATTGAACCTATGAATATGGATATAAAGGAAGAAACGCTCTATAATATGGCCAAAATTATGTTTAAGTCAAAGAATAAATTTTATTGCACCATTACTAAAAAAAAGATTATTGAAGAAAAAGATTTTCTTGGGGAAAAATTCCTAATTGAAAAGACCTTGAGTATTTCTGATTGGAAGTTGACAAATGTTAATGAAATTATTGGAGAATATATGTGTTATAAAGCTGAAAGAGAATTTGTATATGAGAGCAGAAAAGGAAAAGCAACTGTAAAACAAGTTGTTTGGTATTCTCCTGAGTTATCTCTCCCATTTGGACCAGCTGAGTTTTGCGGTTTTCCTGGGTTAGTTCTCAAAGTTAAAGTTGGGAATATAATTTATTATGCAAAAAAAATAGAATTAAACCCCAATGGTAAATTAAAGATTATGGAACCTAAAGGAGGTAAAAGAATTACTGAGTCAGAATTTAAAAAAATAGCAAAAAAATCAAGAGAAAATTTTATAAATAATTAAACTTATTAATTATGCTTCACTTAAAAAAGGTAAATATTTTATTGTGAAGTTAAAAATAGAGGTTGATTTTTTTTGTTCAATATAAAGGAGGTATATACCAATAGAATAGTTAAATTAAAATTTTAGGGTGTTATGGTACATAGCACCCTTTTAAAAAAAATAAAAAGATGACAAGAAGATTCATTATTTATACATTCCTTTTTTTTAGTGTAAACATGGTTGCTCAACAACAAATAACTAGCGGTGAGATTCAATATGAATTCACGATCAATACTAATGATTCCATCACAAACGAACTTTTAAAAAAAAATAAAGTGTCTGAAAAAATGAGACAAATGATGAAGACTATTTTAAGTCAGAATAAAGCAAAGTATCTGCTAAGGTTTAATAAGAATGCGTCTATTTTTAAAGGTGTTGAAAGCCTTTCTATTGAAGAAAATAAAATGAACTATGCAAAAATAATGGCAGGTAATGGAATCTTCTACACAGATAAAAATGCAGATAAAATATTAAATCAAATGGAAGCCTATGGTCAATTATTTCTTGTGAGTATTCCAAAACCACAGTGGGTTATAACGCAAGAAACCAAAAAAATAGATAGCTATTGGTGTTATAAAGCGACCACAGAACGAGAGTATGAAAATAAGACAGGTAATATTACAAGAAAAATTATAGCTTGGTTCTCACCCGAGATTCCAATTAATTATGGTCCTAAAGATTTTTATGGTTTACCGGGCTTAATACTCGAATTAGAAATAGCCAAAGGAAGTCTTTTTAGAGCCACCAATATAAATATAACGCCTGCCAAAGAAATTACAATAAAAAAACCCACGAGAGGAAAAAAACTTAGCCTACAGGAATTTGAAGCTACCAGCAAAAAATTGTTTAACTCTTTCCATTCTAATAGATCAAAATATTGAAATATTTAAACAGATATTGTTGTATAATACTGCTCTTTACTGTAAGTTCTTTGTTTGCTCAAAAGATTGTGTTGAAGGGTACCGTAAAAGATAGTTTAACAAATGCCTTGTCTTATGCCAATGTAATTGCCAAACCCAAAGATGTTTCAAAAAATTTACAATTTGCCATTACCGATGAAGAAGGGTATTATAAGTTGTTTTTTTCTAAAGGAGATACCGTTACTGTTTCTATTAGTTATTTAGGATTTAAAAAGAAAGAATACCTATTTATAGCCTCAGAAAACACTACAAAAGATTTTATTTTAGAAAGATCAGAAGAGCAGTTAGATGAAATCGTTATAGAAATGCCGGTACAAGTAAAAGGAGATACAACTACTTTTAAAACCGATAAATTTATAACAGGCGAAGAGCGTAAACTTAAAAATGTACTTAAAAAATTACCTGGAATAGAGGTCGATAAAAAGGGTAATGTGACTGTGCAAGGAAAAAAAGTCACTCAAATGCTCGTTGACAATAAGAAATTCTTTGGAGGAAACTCTAAATTAGCTGTTGAGAACATTCCTGCTGATGCTGTGGGTGATGTGCAGGTTATTGATAATTATAACGAAATAAAATTTTTAAAAGGACTCACAGATTCTGATGATCTTGCCATGAATATTCAATTAAAAAAAGATAAAAAACGATTTGTCTTTGGAGACATAGAAGCAGGCAAAGGAAATCAAAAATTCTATAAAACACATGCCAACTTATTTTATTATTCACCAAAAACCAATATTAATTTTATTGGAAATCTGAATAATTTTGGAGAGAAAACATTTACGTTCGAAGACTATATTAGTTTTTCTGGAGGGATTAATGCTATTTTTAAAGGGAATTTTGATTTTAACGGAGGAGATTTTTCTCAATTTATAGAAAATCAAGATGTTTTTAGAAGTAAACAAAAATTTGGAGCGATTAATATCACCAAAACAACAACAGAAAAATTAGATATTTCTGGCTATCTTATATTTTCAAAATCTGATATTGAGAATTTTTTTCAAACCCAAAACGATTATACCACCTTTAATGAGTTTAGAGAAAATAGAACCCAGGCAGACAATCTGTTGGGTATTGGAAAATTTAATATAGAATATGCTGCGAATAATAATGAGCAATGGTATCTGAGAACTCAGGTAAAAAGAACGGATAATCATAATGATAATTCCATTATATCAACAATAGAAAACAGTAGCAATTCTATTCTTTCTGAAAGAAACCTAATGGCTACCTCAATAAATCAGAATATAGAATGGCATAAAAAACAATCTAAAAAACATACCTTTTCCACAATCGTAAATTATAATTTTAGGCAAAATGACCACACTAATTTTTGGCAAACAGAAGATGCAATTTTACAAGGACTCATTCCTGTTGTTACTCAAGAAGTTATTGAATTACAACAATTACTAACGGTTAGAAAACAACATTTTGACGGAATTTTTAAGCATTTTTGGGAACTTAATAACAGCAATCATATTTATACAACACTTGGTAATTCCTATAAGAATGAGCGTTTTATAAGTCAAGATCAACAAGAGTTAGAAGATGGAAGTATCAATGATTTTTCTATGAATGATTTTGGAAATTATCTAAATTTTAATTTAAATGATTTTTTTGTAGGAATGCATTATAAATTTCGAGCAGGAATTTTTACTGTAAAACAAGGGGCTGAACTTCATCAGTATACCTGGAATTTAAATCAAGCGACCAATACGAGTAAAAATAAATGGGTCTTATTACCTGATTTTTTTGCAAAAATAGCGTTTAATAAATCCAAGAAAATTCAACTTAACTATAAATTAAAGACATCTTTTTCCGATGTGAGTAGCTTTGCAAATCGTTTTTATCTACAATCCTACAATGCTGTTTTTAAAGGAAATTCTAGCTTAGAAAATAATCTAATTCACACAGCTAGAATTTATTTTAGTAGATATAGTTTGTATAGGGGGCTGATTATGAATGCTAGTCTTAACTATTCTAAACAAATTAAAGGAGTTAGAAATATTGTAGAATTTAATGGAGTTAATCAGTTTTTAACAGCCAAGTTATTTGATAATCCTTCAGAAAACATAAGCGCTAGAGGTTCTGTTTATAAAAAAATAAAGAAAATCAGATATAAGTTTAGTGGTTCTGTATCAATCTCTAATTATCTTCAAGAAATTAATAACACTATTCAAACCAATATAAATAATAACTACTCATATCGCATTGGTTTAGAGATATTATTTGATAATTTTCCAACCATCGATATTGGATTTAAAAGAAGTATTGGTAATTTTGTATCGAGCAATTCTACCTCTGGTTTTTCAATTAATGAACCATCGTTAACAGTCGATTACGATTTCTTAAAAGGTGTTATCTTCTCTTTTGATTATAAACTATACGACTTTAAAAATAAGAGTTTACAACAAAGAAATAGGTACGATGTGGCGAACTTTAGGCTCTCGTATAGAAAAGAAAATAGTGGATGGTCCTATAAAATATTTTCAAATAATATGTTGAATGCAGCCTTTAAAAGAAATAGTACTTTTTCTCAATATGTAATTTCAGATACCAAAACATTTATATTGCCCAGGGTATGGATGTTTGGTTTAGCTTATAACTTATAGCTCTTTTTTTAAAAACTGGGCGGTATAACTTTTTTTATTTTTGACGAGTTGTTCTGGAGTTCCTTTGCATAAAATATCACCTCCTTTTTTTCCTCCTTCAGGCCCAATATCAATAATATAATCTGCGAGCTTAATTACATCCATATTGTGCTCAATAATCACCACAGTGTTTCCTTTATTTACCAGGGTGTTTAAGACATTCATAAGAATTCTTATGTCTTCAAAATGAAGTCCAGTTGTGGGTTCATCTAGGATATAAAAGGTATTTCCTGTATCGCGTTTAGACAGTTCAGCAGCTAACTTAATTCGTTGTGCCTCACCACCAGACAAGGTAGTCGATTGCTGTCCTAAGGTGATATATCCTAAACCAACATTTTTAATGGTCTTTAGTTTGTTGTAAATTTTTGGAATATTTTCAAAAAATTCTACTGAATGATCAATGGTCATTTCTAAAATATCCGCAATTGATTTCCCTTTATATCTAATTTCTAAGGTTTCTCTATTAAAACGTTTTCCCAGACATGTTTCACACTCTACTTGAACATCTGGTAAAAAATTCATTTCAATGACACGGACTCCGCCTCCTTTACACGTTTCACATCGTCCCCCTTTTACATTAAAAGAAAATCGTCCAGGTTTGTACCCACGGATAGACGCTTCGGGTGTTTTGGTAAATAAATTTCTAATTTCACTAAATACCCCTGTGTAAGTGGCAGGATTAGAACGGGGAGTTCTGCCGATAGGAGATTGGTCTATGTCTATAACTTTGTCCACATATTCTAAACCTTTAATTTTTTTATAGGGCATCGGTTCTTTTACCCCTCTGTAGATATGTTTATTTAAAATAGGGTAGAGGGTCTCATTGATTAATGTAGATTTTCCACTTCCAGAAACTCCTGTCACACAAATCATAGTTCCTAGAGGAAATTCAGCCGATATATTTTTTAAATTATTTCCAGTTGCCCCTGTAATTTTAAGAGACTTGCCATTTCCTTTTCTTCTATTTTTTGGAACGTCAATTTTTTTTCTTCCAGCCAAATAATCTGCCGTTAAAGTTTGATGATTTATAATAGTTTCATAGGGTCCCTTACTTACAATTTCACCACCATGAATTCCAGCACCCGGACCAATATCAAAAACAAAGTCTGCATGTTCAATCATGTCTTTATCATGTTCAACAACTAACACAGAATTTCCAATGTCTCTCAGTTTTATTAAAGAGTCAATTAGTTTTTGATTATCACGCTGATGCAACCCTATGCTTGGCTCATCTAGTATGTATAACACACCTACTAATTGAGATCCAATTTGAGTAGCCAGACGAATTCGTTGAGCTTCTCCACCAGAAAGAGACTTAGAGGTTCTGTCTAAAGTGAGATAATCGAGACCAACATCGAGTAAAAACTGAATTCTAGTTTTAATTTCTTTTAGAATTTCAGTAGCAATCGTAAGTTGTCTTTTCGAAAATTTTGTGTCTAAATTATGAAACCATTCTGCCAATTCATTAATATCTAACTTGGCAAGATCACTGATGTTTTTTTCATCTATTTTAAAATGAAGACTTTCTTTCTTTAATCTGTTTCCTTCACATTCACTACAAGAAACTTCATTCATAAAACTTTTAGCCCAACGTTTTATAGACGAACTTTCACTATTTCTAAATTGGTTATCTATAAAGGCTACGATTCCTTCAAAATCAATATTATAATTACGCGTAACTCCAATAGTTTTTGAGGCGATAGAAAACTTTTCATTTCCACCGTATAGAATAATATCAAGGGCTTCTTTCGAAATAGATTTTATGGGGTCACCTAAGCTAAAATGATATCGATCTGCAATCAATTGAATTTGTTTAAAGATCCAACCATTCTTTTCTTCCCCTAAAGGAACAATTCCACCTTTTTTTATAGAAATAGTAGAATCTGGTATTACTTTATTTAAATTGATTTCATTCGTAATCCCTAGCCCGTTACATTTAGAACAAGCCCCTTTAGGCGAATTAAATGAAAATGTATTTGGTTCTGGATTTGGGTAGGCAATACCAGAGACAGGACACATCAGGTCTTTACTAAAATAACGAGGTTTTTCATTATCTACATCAATAACCATTAACATGTTATTCCCTGCATACAATGCAGTTTTTATTGTTTCCTGTAGGCGCTTTTCAGAAGTTATATCAATCACTAACCGATCAATCACTACCTCGATATCGTGAGTTTTATACCTATCCAAACGCATTCCCTTTTCTAAATCTTTTATTTCTCCATCAACTCGAACTTTTACAAAACCTTGTTTGGAGATTTGCTCAAACAGTTCTCTGTAATGTCCTTTTCTCGATTTTATAATAGGAGCTAAAACAGCTATTCTTTTCCCTTTAAAATCTTTTAAAATTAAATCGCTAATCTGATCATCACTATAGCTTGTCATTTTTTCTCCTGTTTCATAGGAGTAGGCATAAGAAGCTCTAGAAAATAGCAACCTTAAGAAGTCATAGATTTCGGTAATTGTACCCACTGTAGAACGCGGACTCTTGTTGGTGGTTTTTTGCTCTATAGAAATAACAGGAGATAGGCCATCAATCTTATCAACATCAGGACGCTCTAGACCTCCCAAAAATTGACGAGCATACGCAGAAAAAGTTTCAATATATCTCCGTTGCCCTTCAGCATAAATAGTATCAAATGCCAAAGAGGACTTTCCACTACCACTCAAGCCAGTAATTACAACCAACTTTTCTCGTGGAATTGTAACATCAATATCTTTTAAATTATGAGCCCTGGCTCCAAAAACTTCAATATATTCTTGATCTTTCAATGTTGATAGAATTGAGAAACTTACAAAGTTACAGAATCCTATTTATTTTTAATGAAAAACGTTAAAGTAAAATTTTAAATGATGAAATTTTAAAAACAGAGATCGATCATAAAAAAGAATAAATGTCTATAAACTTTCACAAATAACACTTTCTAAGATAGAACTAAAAAAGTATCTTGCATAAAAATTAATAGATGAGATTTGTAAATTCAGTGCGACACTATTTTGAAAGACATGGTTATCATGTATCTTCTCGTTTGGCAGATCGGTTAGGGATGAGAGCACAAAATGTTCGATTATTTTTTATTTATATTTCTTTTGTTACTGTTGGCCTGTCTTTTGGTTTTTATTTAACCATCGCTTTTTTATTAAAATTAAAAGATATGATCTATACCAAAAGAAGTTCAGTTTTTGATTTATAAAATCTAAAAATAAGTTAATATAAGCGAGAAAGATTAACCTCAAAATAAACATTACAAGATTCTAATTCAGCCGAATGAAAACGATATTAAATTCGAATTTTAAAATAGCAATACTTCTTTTGTTTTTTGTTTTAACAACCGGAGTTCTTGGCTATATGATTCTTTCAGAGTATTCGTTTATAAATGCGTTGTACATGACTATAATTACAGTGTCTACAATAGGATTTGGTGAAATAGAACCTTTAAACGATCAAGAAAAATTATTTACTATCTTTTTGATTACAATAAGTATTGTTAGTTTTGGATATACAGTTTCAGCTTTTACAGAATATATTGTTAGAGGACAATTATTTCAACAATTTAAATTGAAAAAAGTGAAAAAAAAAATCGAAAAATTAAACGGACATACCATTATTTGCGGTTTTGGTAGAAATGGAAATCAAGCCATGTTAAAGTTACAAAACTATAAAAAGGATTTTGTGATTATTGAAAAAGAAGAGACTGTGATCAAAACAATTGATTTAGAAGGATTTCTTAATATACATGGAGATGCAACTACTGATGAAGCATTAATAAATGCTGGGATAGAAAGAGCTGCTCATTTAATTACGGCATTACCATCAGATGCAGACAATCTTTTTGTTGTTTTATCAGCAAGACAATTAAATACCAATTGTAGGATTATTAGCAGAGCATCTAATGAAAGTTCCTACAACAAACTAAAGATAGCTGGAGCAAACAACGTCATTATGCCCGATAAACTAGGAGGAGATCATATGGCATATTTAGTTGTCACACCTGATGTTATAGAATTTGTTGGTAGGCTAACAGTTGAAGGAGAAACAACCGCCAATTTAGAAGATATTTCAGTAAATGATCTACCATTAGAATATCTTAATAAAACCATTTTAGATTTAGATTTAAGAAAAAAAACTGGCTGCACTGTAATCGGTTTTAAAACTCAAAATAATAATTACATTATTAACCCTGAGGCTTCTGTAGAATTACAAAAAAATTCTCACCTTATTGTATTAGGAAGGCCAGAACAAATTTTAAAACTAAGAGAGCTATTTAATTAAATTTTTGAAGAAGAAATCACCAATTTTATAAGACAGAAATATACATGAAGAATGTTGTGATAACGGGGAGTAATGGATTGTTGGGTCAAACCTTGGTTAATCTTTTAATGAAGCAACCGAATCATTTTTCAGTAATTGGTTTATCGAGGGGCGAAAATAGAAGCGGAAGAGACGATTTTACATATCATTCTTTAGATATTACAAATGATCAACAGTTAAAGCAATGTTTATATTCAATAAAGCCATCAGTAGTCATTAATACTGCGGCAATGACCAATGTAGATGCTTGTGAAGATCAAAAAGAGGCCTGCGAGTTATTAAATGTAGATGCCGTAAGAAATATGATTGATGTTTGTTCTAAAATAAATGCTCATTTGATTCACTTATCTACCGATTTTGTTTTTGATGGTGTAAAAGGAAATTATAAAGAAACGGACATCCCAAATCCACTAAGTTTCTATGGAAAATCGAAACTGAAATCAGAAAAATTATTAATCAATTCTGATATAAAATATACCATCTTAAGAACTATTTTAGTCTATGGCCAAGTAAATAACTTAGGAAGGAATAACATAGTGTTATGGTTAAAAAAAATGTTAGAGAGTAATAAAGAAGTTACTATTGTAAACGATCAGTTTAGGATGCCAACCTTTGTAGAAGATTTAGCAATGGCATGTAAAATTTCTATTGAAAAAGAAGCTTACGGTACGTATCATATATCTAGCAATCAGTTGCTAAGTGTTTTTGAAATTGCACATCAGGTTGCAGAGGTTTTTGGACTTCAAAAAAAATGGATCAAACCAATATCAACAAAAGCTTTAAACCAAAGAGCATTAAGACCACCAAAGACAGGATTTGATTTGTCAAAAACAAATAAAGAGTTACATTTTTACCCAAAATCATTTAAAGAAGATTTACATAGGTTTAAAGAAACCCTGACTTAAAAATTACTTTTAACCTTCAAAAGTTGTTCAAAGCTCATTTTTTTATGATATTGCGAGTTACTAATTAAAAATACGTTATTATTATGAAGAAATTTTTCTTTTCATTGATTTTTTTATCATCTGTTTATTTTTCTAATGCTCAAGAAGTAGAAGTAGAAGTTGAAGATACAATTCAGGAGATTAGCATCAAAGAAACAATTACGGATGATTCTGGAGAGATTAATACTGCAAAAATAACATTAAATGTAACTGGAGGAGTTCCTCCTTATGAATATATTTGGGGAGAAAAAAGTATAAAAAAGACCGACTTTATTATTGAAGGAGCTTCAGAAGGAAAAGAATATTATGTAAAAGTTATCGATAGTAGCGGGGAATCAGAAGAATTAATTTTTGAGGTTCCAACCAACTCAGTACCAGAATCTTTAAGTGCTGCATTTGCACCCGTTGTGAGTTTTATGGACACTTATTTCTTTTTTGATCCTTTTCATGCTTTAGGTCTTTATGACAATCGAGTAAAAGACGAAAATGGGGTTATTCTCTTAAACCCTAACGGAACAGAACAAACAATTAAACTCCCATTCATGGTTATTTGGCTAATTTTAGGAGCCATCTTTTTTACCTTTAGATTTAGATTTATCAATTTTAGAGGAATCAAACACTCATTACAACTGGTTAGAGGTAAGTATGACGATCCTACTGCAGTTGGTGAGGTTACACATTTTCAAGCTTTGGCAACTGCAGTTTCTGGAACTGTTGGTTTAGGTAATATAGCCGGTGTTGCCGTTGCCATATCTTTGGGAGGGCCCGGTGCAACATTTTGGTTGATTTTAGCTGGTTTGCTTGGGATGTCTACAAAATTTGTTGAGTGTACTTTAGGAGTAAAATATAGAACTATAGAGGAAGATGGTTCTATTTCTGGAGGGCCAATGCAATATCTAAAGAAAGGTTTTGAAAAAAGAGGGTTTAAAAATATTGGAAAAGGATTATCAATCTTATATGCTTTTGTAATTATGTTAGCTGCTTTCGCCGCTGGATCGATGTTTCAAGCAAATCAAGCGACAGCTCAATTAGCAAGTATTCTAGAGGTAGACGGGATGGCGAAAACTTTTATTGGAATTGGGATAGCTATTTTGGTAGGTATTGTAATTATTGGTGGTTTAAAAGGAATTGCCAAAGTAACTGAAAAAGTAGTACCATCTATGGCAGGTCTGTACATCTTAATGTGTGTTGTAGTTATCGGTGCAAATATTACCCAGATAGGAGATGCCATTATGCTTATAATAGATGGAGCATTTACACCAAAAGCTGCTTATGGTGGATTCTTAGGTGTGTTAGTTCTCGGGTTTCAAAGAGCTGCTTTTTCGAATGAAGCCGGTCTAGGATCTGCGTCAATTGCCCACTCGGCAGCAAAGACAAAACATCCTGTTGCGGAAGGTTTTGTTGCTTTATTAGAGCCTTTTATTGATACAGTAGTTGTATGTACTCTTACAGCTTTAGTGTTAATTTTTACAGGAACTTTTGAAGGTCAAGAAGCCACAGGATCTGCGTTGACTGCTGTAGCATTTGGAAAAATAATACCAGGAGCAAGTATTTTTCTAACGATTGCCATTTTCCTTTTTGCATTTTCTACAATTTTAACATGGTCTTATTATGGAGTTCAAGCTGCACAAAGTTTATTTGGAGAGTCTAAAACAGTATCAAATATTTTTAAAATAGTATTTTTATTAACTGTTGTTTTAGGAGCGTCAATAGGTTTGGGAGCTGTAATAGATTTTGCAGATATGATGTTTTTAACTTTAGCAATACCCAATCTAATAGGTTTATATCTAATGAGCGGTGAAGTTGCAAATGATTTAAAAGAATATTTATCTAAAGTTAAATCAGGAGAGATTAGTAAGACTAAAAAATAATTTTAATAAAAAATTTGTGAAGAGATTCAAATCCCATTTTTGGTATACTAAAAACCAACGAAATGGGATTTTGTTTTTACTTACAATTATTTCTGTCTTTCAGTTGGTATATCATTTCATAGATTTTGGAAATAGCGACCTAATCGATTTAAATCAAAATAAAATTAAACTATTTCAATCTCAAATAGATAGCATAAAGCATCATCAGTCAAAAAAAAAAATAGTTAAAATCTACCCTTTTAACCCTAATTATATAACAGATTACAAAGGCTATCAATTAGGAATGAAAATGAAAGAGATCGATCGGTTACTTACTTACAGGGAAAAAAAATTATTTGTCAATTCAGCAAAGGAGTTTCAAAAAATAACAAAAATTTCAGACAGTCTACTTCAAAAAATAGCTCCTTATTTTAAATTTCCAGAATGGGTGCAAAATAAAAAAAGAATTCAATCTAAACAGCTTAATCTCAATCATACAATAAAAAAACACCCTTCAGAAATATCTAGTACAGACATCAATAAAGCAACTAAAAATGATTTTTTATCAATTGAAGGTGTTGGCAATAACCTTTCTAGTAGAATCGTAAAATATCGATCTAAGCTTCAAGGATTTTCAGTTCCAGATCAGCTTTTTGAAGTTTGGAAAATACGTAAAAGTGTTGCGAATAAAATATTGCAAACCTTTTCCATTCAAAATCCACCATCAATAACAAAAATTAACATCAATACAGCTTCTTTTAAGGAGGTTTTATCAATCCCTTATATCGATTATGACCTTTGTGTTAAGTTGTTTGATTATAGAGACGAAGTTGCTGAACTTCAGTCAATTTCAGAAATAAAAAAAATCAAAGATTTTCCATTAAATAAATATGATAGAATAGTCTTATATTTACTAGCTGAATAAGAAAAAAATTATTTAATGTTAGATATCTATTTTACTGAAGATCATGAGATTTTTAGACAAAGTTTTAAAGAGTTTTTAAAGAAAGAAGTAGTTCCCCATATTGAAAAATGGGAAAAATCAGGAGAAATAGAACGCTTTATTTGGAAAAAGTTTGGAAACATGGGCTATTTTGGTCTTAATTATCCAGAAAATTATGGGGGCCTTAATTTAGATATATTTTACATGGTCATCCTATTGGAAGAATTACAAAAGATTAATTCAGGTGGTTTTGCAGCAGCTATTTGGGCTCATATGTACCTTGCAATGACTCATGTGCATAAAGAAGGGAGTGAAGCGATTAAAACTAGCTATTTAACAAAAAGTATTTCTGGAGAAAAAATAGGCTGCCTTTGTATAACCGAACCCTTTTGTGGTTCTGATGTAGCAGGAATGAAAACTACTGCTATAAAAAAGGAAGATACATACGTAATCAACGGTTCTAAAACTTTTATTACTAATGGCGTTTACTCAGATTATCTGATAGTAGCAGCCAAAACAGATCTAACTTCTAAGCATTCTGGGATGTCTATATTTATAATGGACAGAGAAACACCAGGAATTTCTGCAACAAAACTTGATAAGTTAGGGTGGAGAGCATCGGATACTGGAGAAATTGCCTTTGACAATGTTGTAATCCCTGTTAAAAATCTGTTAGGAGAAGAAGGTAAAGGATTCTCATACATCATGGAACATTTTTCTATAGAAAGACTTATCATGGGAATTAATGCTCATGCAAGAGCAGAATACGCCTTAGATTATGTTATTCATTACACCTCAGAACGTCAAGCATTTGGGAAAACCTTAGATACATTTCAAGCATTAAGACACAAAATTGCAGAAATGGCGAGTAAGGTAGAAATGTGTAAAGAATTTAATTATTCCATTGCAAAAAGATTAAATAGTGGAGGGAATGTTGTAAAAGAAGCAAGTATGTCTAAGTTATTGTCTACAAAAATGGCAGATGAAGTAATTTATGATGCATTACAGCTGCTAGGAGGATATGGATATATGGAAGAATATCCAATGGCAAGACTATTAAGAGATAGTCGACTTGGCCCTATCGGAGGAGGAACCTCAGAAATCCTCAAAGAAATTATTGCTAAAATGATTATTGATAAGAAGCAATACAGACCAGCAAACTAAATTTTATTAAGATCATATAATTTAACAGGTTTTTTACTTTAGAATTTATCTTTAGGGAATTAATAAGATTCCTAAAATAAATTTTCACTTTAGATATTCAATAATTAAAAAATCGTACTATCTTTGCAAACCATTTAAAAAAGAGAACATTGAGAGGAGGTGCCATATTATGTTAATCATTCCAGTAAAAGAAGGAGAGAATATCGATAGAGCTTTGAAGCGTTTCAAAAGAAAATTTGATCGTACCAAGACTATGAGAAACTTACGTGAAAGAAAACATTTCACCAAGCCATCTGTAGCAAAAAGAGCTCAGAGAATTAAAGCATCGTATGTTCAAAGACTAAGAACAGAAGAAGAAGTTGGATAGACTTTTTCAAGAAATAAAAAAAACCCATATCAAACGATATGGGTTTTTTATTGCTTCTTATTTTATTATATTTGAAAGACATATGTTACACAAATGAATCTTATAAATACTTTTCTAGACTATTTATTGTTGGAAAAGAAATATTCTGCTCATACAATCACGGCATACAGAAATGATTTAGTCTCATTTAAAGGCTTTTGTGAGCAAGTGTATGATCAAAATGATATCTCTACCATCAATTATTCACAAATAAGATCTTGGATTGTTCAATTGGTAGAAATAAAAGTATCAAATCGTACAATTAACAGGAAGTTAAGTTCATTAAAATCGTTTTATAAATATTTGCAAAAAATTCAATTAATAGAGAGCAATCCTTTAACAGTTCATAAAGCCCTCAAAACCCCAAAAACAATTCAAGTTCCTTTCTCAGTTAAGGAAGTGCAAATGGCCTTGTCAGAGAATTATTCTAATGATTCTTTTGAATCAATAAGAAATCAATTAATAGTAGAACTATTTTACTCTACTGGAATGAGAAGAGCAGAATTAATCGATTTAAAAATTAGTTCTGTGAATTTTTCAGAAAATCGCTTAAAAGTATTAGGGAAGAGAAATAAAGAAAGGTTTGTTCCATTACTTCCTCGTATTATTAAAAGTTTAGAACGATATCTTAATTTCAGAGATACAATAAAAAATAAAAATGATTATTTATTCATTACTCAAAAAGGAAATAAAGTTTATGAAACGCTTGTTTATCGAGTCATAAATAATTACTTTAGTAAGGCCTCAACGAAAGTAAAGAAAAGCCCACATATTCTTAGGCATTCCTTTGCAACTCATTTGTTAAATGAAGGGGCTGATTTAAATTCGGTTAAAGAATTGTTAGGGCATTCAAGTTTAGCCTCCACCCAAGTTTATACTCATAACAGCTTGGATCAAATAAAGAAAGTGTACAATCAAGCTCACCCTAGGGGCCATAAAAAATAACATGTATGAAAGTCTATACTCAGTCGGTAAATTTTAATGCTTCAGGAGATTTGTTGAAATTTATTGAAAAAAAAGTAATTTCTCTTTCTAAGTTTCATGATAAAATCATAGACGCAGAAATTTTTTTAAAATTAGAAAATTCAAATGATAAAGTCAATAAAATTGCAGAAATAAAAATAAATATTCCTGGAAATGAATTGATAGTAAAAAAACAATATAAAAGTTTTGAAGAGTCTGTTAGTACTGGTGTTGATTCATTGAAAAGAAGACTAAAAAAATCAAAAGAAAAGTTAAGAGATTCAATCGCCACACAAAATAGATAAAAAAGCATAAAAAAGTTTTAGAAATTAAAAAAACTTATTACATTTGCAGT
>JBELHH010000014.1:0-41096 GCA_042091515.1 Flavobacterium sp.
CTTGGACCCCCTGATTATGAGTCAGGTGCTCTAACCAGCTGAGCTATGGGTCCTGACTAATAGCAGGCAAATGTACTACTTTTTTAGAATTTTAAACACCAAAAAATTTAAAAAATTAGTTATTTCTTGCCATTAAGAATTCTCCAAAAGCGATTAATTTTTCTTTATTTAATGAATTGATATTCATTTCTTTTACAGAATGAAAAGCTAAGTTTGTGTATTTTTTAATTAGTTTTTGAATTAAGGTAGGGATGTCATAACGTTCAAAAATCCTCTTCACTTCATCAATTTTAATAGAATTATCTTCTAACTTTTGATTAAAGAAAAACATTAATTTTTGTTGATCCTTTGTTTCTGAAACTTCCAATGCTTTCAAATAGAGAAATGTTTTTTTGTTTTCAATAATATCGCCTCCAACTTGTTTTCCAAAATTTTCCGGATCGCCAAAAGTATCTAGATAATCATCTTGTAGTTGAAAAGCTAGGCCTAGATTTATACCATAGTCATATAATAGATTGGCATCTTCTTCAGAAGCTTCTGCAATAATCGCTCCCATTTTTAGTGCCGCTGCCAACAGAACAGAAGTTTTTAGGCGAATCATTTTTATGTATTCTTCAATGGTTACATCATTTCTAGTTTCAAAATCAATATCTAATTGTTGACCATCACACACCTCTAAGGCTGTTTTACTAAAAAGTTTTGCTAATTTTTGAAAGATTTTTGGAGGGTAAGATTCAAAATATTGATAGGCTAAAATAAGCATGGCATCACCAGAAAGAATACCTCGGTTTAAATCCCATTTTTCATGAACAGTCTTTTCCCCTCTTCGCAAAGGAGCATCATCCATAATATCATCATGAACGAGGGTGAAATTATGAAATACTTCAATGGCTAAGGCTGCCGGTAATGCCTCTTTATAGTGTCCTGATAATATATCAGTGGCCATTAGGGTTAAGATGGGTCGAATACGCTTTCCAGAAAGTTGTAATATGTAATCTATAGGCTCATAAAGATTGGTAGGCTCTCTTGTCCATTCTTTTTTTTCAAAGTATGTTAAAAATTCCTTTTGATATGTTGTTAAATCCAATGCTAAAAATTTTTTAACAAAAATAAGATTTATGAATTAGTTTCAGAGCAAGAATGTTAAAAAATCATTAAACTTTGGAAACTATTAATGTTTCTAAAGTTTCTGTATTTAAATTTGCACTCACTATGAAAGAAAAAATTTTAGGTACTGCTACAGAAATGTTCTTAAATCTTGGTTTTAAGAGTATTACTATGGATGATATTGCTTTGAATTCTGGGGTTTCTAAAAAAACAATTTATGTTCATTTTAAAAATAAGACAGCCCTAGTAAAGGCAGTTACTAATTATGTGTTTGAAACAGCTCGCCATGGAATTGATTTGATTCATAAACGAGAGCAAAACCCTATTATTGAATTGTTTGAAATCAAAAGATTTGTTATAAAACATTTAAAAGATGATAAATCGTCTCCGCAATATCAACTCCAGAAACATTATCCTAAAATTTATAAAACATTAAAGCAACAACAATTTAAGGTAATGCAGGATTTGATTAAAAAAAATCTAGTCAATGGAATTTACCAAAAGTTTTATAGAAAAAAAATCGATATTGATTTTACTGCTAGGATTTATTTTCATGGAGTGATTGGTATTAAAGATAAAGATTTATTTCCCCTTCAGAGTTATTCTTCGAAGATATTAACGACTAATTATTTAGAATATCATTTGAGAGGGATTTGCACAAAAAAGGGAATTAAAGAATTAGAAAAACAACTAAAAATTTAATCATGAAAAAGTATCTAGTCATTATAATAACTATTTTTCTCGGAAAAGCTCTGGTTGCTCAGCAATCTTCAATGATTTTGTCACTTGATGAAGCGATAGCCTTCGCACTAGAAAATAGTTATCAGATGAATGTTGCAAAAAAAGATATAGAATCTGCTAAACAACAAAAATGGGAAACAACTACTATTGGCTTACCTCAGATACAAGGGGCTGTCAATTATCAAAACTCACTTCGTCAACCTGTAACCCTTTTTGATACAAATGGTGATGGTATTAATGAAGAATTTACCTTTGGAACAAAACAAAATATAAACACGTCTATTACCTTAAATCAATTAATTTTTGATGGATCTTATTTAGTGGGTCTACAATCTGCAAAAACATTTTTGAAAATATCTGAGCAGGCGAAAGAGAAGACTGCGTTATTAACTAGAGAAGCTGTAATAAATGCTTATGGAAATGTGTTAATATCCGAAAAGAGCCTCTTAATTTTAGAGAATAACAAGAAGGTATTGCAGAAAAACGTGCGTGACGCAAAAAAGATTTTTGAAAATGGATTGAATGAAGAAGAAGATGTCGAACAATTAGAAATTACTTTAGGAACTATTAACGCTCAATTAAACAGCGTAAAACGATTGAAAAAGATTGCCTATCAGATGCTCAACGTTTCTATGGGTAATGACATTACAACAGAATTAACTCTCACCGACACCTTAGAGACACTAACAGAGTCGAATATTAATTTAGAGTTAATTACTCAGTCTTTCAATGTAGGTAATCACATAGATTATAAGATTGCTCAAAATGATAAAGAAACTAAAAGGTTATTGATGCGATATGAGCAAAGTCAATCATTACCATCGTTAAGTGCTTTTGTGAATTATGGAAGTCAAGCAAATTCAGATGATTTTTCATTTTTTAATAGAAATCAACGTTGGTTTAATTATTCAATGCTGGGAGTTAGCTTAAAAGTCCCAATATTCTCCAGCTTTAAAAGAACTGCTAAAACTCAGAGAGCAAAAATAGATCTCGATATTGCCGAAATAAGAGTGAAGGAAATACAAGATAAATTATACCTACAAGCAGAAAGAGCTAAAAGTGACTATCAATTAAGTATCGAAAATTATCAAACAGCAAAGAAAAATCTGAGATTGGCAGAAAGAATTGAAAAGAAACAACAAATTAAATTTTTTGAAGGATTATCTTCAAGTTTTGATTTAGCTCAAGCTCAAAATCAATTATTCAGTCAACAACAAATATTTATTCAATCGATGTTAGACATAGTTGCAAAAAAAGCAGCTCTCGAAAACGCAGTAAACATTCCACTAAAACAATAATACAATGAAAAAGATTTATGTAATAGTCAGCACATTAGTAATACTTATTTCTTCTTGTTCAAAAGAAAAAGAACTTTCTTTAAAAGATGTGATTGCTTCTAAAAATTTAAAGAAAATCCGTATTAAAAAAGCAACATTAGATAAACAACAATTTGAAATAACTGAAAAAATTAAACAACTCAACTCAGCAATTGAGGAGTTAGACACGATTAAAAGAAATCCATTAGTGACTTCAATGACTTTACAACAACACGTTTTTGATCATTATTTAGAATTACAAGGGACTGTAAAAACAAAACAAAATGTACTAGTCTACCCTGAAATGTCTGGAATATTAGAATCTGTTTTAGTGACAGAAGGACAAAAAGTAGCTAAAGGAGATATATTGGCAATAATTAATGATGGAGGAATGGCTGATCAATTGGCGCAATTAGAAGTGACCTTGGCACTCGCAAAAACAACGTTTGAACGTCAACAGAAATTATGGGCACAAAAAATCGGATCAGAAATACAGTTTTTACAATCTAAAACAAATTATGAGGCTCAAAAAAATAGCTTAGCTCAGTTAAAAAAAAGAGTAGAGAAATTTAAAATTATCGCCCCATTTGATGGTGTGATTGATGATGTAATTAAAGATGAAGGAACTATTGTTGCCCCTGGTCCTGCATCAGAAGTTTTTAGAATTATCAACCTAGATAAAATGTACATAGAAACAAGTATTCCGGAAACCTATATTACATCGATAACACAAGATAAAGAGGTAGAGGTTGTTATTCCAATTTTAAATGAAACCATTCTATCTAATATTAGACAAACAGGAAACTTTATCAATCCTGCCAATAGAACCTTTAAAGCTGAAATTTCTGTCCCAAACAAAGACGGGCGTATAAAACCAAACCTAACAGCGAGACTAAAAGTTAACGATTATACTAATCGATCAGCCATCTTAATACCTCAGAGTATTATCTCAGAAAATGCTGAAGGTGATCAATATGTATATGTTATTAAAAATATCAAAGGAAACATTGGAGATGCAACACAAACAATTGTAACAACGGGGAAAACTCAAGGAAATGTGATTGAAATTTTAAGTGGAGTGTCAGAAGGAGATGTATTGATACAAGCTGGAGCAAGAAGTGTTAAAAATGGACAAAAAGTTGAAATTTCTAAATCTTAATTTTCTAGATAAATGATTAATAAAAAGAATAAAGTCGATAAGGAATTTAAGGTATCATCTTGGGCAATTAATAATAAAACAACCATGTATGTTTCTATAATATTAATTCTCTTTTTAGGAATTATCTCCTATTTTAATATGCCTAGAGAGGATTTTCCAGAGATTAAAGAAACTAAAATTTATATCAGCTCCCTATATCCAGGAAATACTGCTGAAGACATTGAAAAACTGATCACAGACCCCTTAGAAGATGAGCTTAAGGGGATTAGTGGAGTCGAAGAAATAACATCAACCTCTCAAGAAGATTATTCTATGATTGTTGTTGAGTTTGACGATGGAATGAATGTAGAGGTAGCCAAACAAAAGGTAAAAGATAAAATCGATACCGAAAAATCTTCAGAAGATTGGCCGATCTTTAATAACGCTAAAGTAACACCCAATGTATTTGACTTGAGTATGTCTGAAGAGATTCCTTTTTTAAACATTAATATCTCTGGAGATTATCCGATACAGAAGCTAAAAGAATTTGCAGAGTATCTGGAAGATGATATTGAAGATTTAAGTGAGGTAAAAAAGGCAGATATTAGAGGCGTACAAGACAAGGAAGTGGAAGTTGCTGTAGACATCTACAAAATGATGGCAATGCAGGTGAGTTTTAACGATATTATTTCGGCCATTAAAAATGGAAATGTCACGTCTTCAGCAGGAAATTTAATTTCTAGCGGACAAAGAAGAACCATAAGAATCCTTGGAGAAATAGAAACCCCTTCAGATTTAGAGAATTTTGTCATAAAATCTGAAAAAGGAAATCCAATTTATTTAAAAGATATAGCCACTGTAAATTTTAGAGAAAAAGATAAAACCACTTTTGCTAGAAAAGATGGCAAGAGTGTTGTTATGTTAGATGTTAAAAAGCGAGCTGGAAAAAATATGGTTGCTGCCGCAGAACAAGTTAAAAACATTGTTAACAAAGCCGTTCTAGAATATTTTCCTAAAAATTTAGAAGTTACCATTACCAACGATTTATCTGATAAAACAATCAGTCAAGTAGATGATTTGGTAAACAATATCATTTTTGGAGTTATTTTGGTAGTTGTAGTTTTGATGTTCTTTTTAGGATTTAAAAATGCATTATTTGTTGGGTTTGCCATTCCGATGTCTATGTTTATGTCTGTGATGATTCTCGGAGCGATGGGCTATACTTTAAACACCATGATTCTTTTTGGGTTAATTATGGGGCTTGGAATGTTAGTTGATAATGGAATTGTTGTGGTAGAGAACGTCTATAGGTTGATGGATGAGGAAGGGTTGTCTCGAATAGAAGCAGCAAAAAAAGGAATTGGAGAAATAGCGTTTCCAATTATTATATCTACTATAACAACTGTAGCGGCATTTGTTCCTTTAGGTTTATGGCCCGGAATATTTGGTCAATTTATGAAATACTTTCCCATTACATTGTCGGTTGTTTTGGGATCTTCATTGGTTGTTGCAATTTTCTTTAATTCCGTCTTGGTTTCTCAATTTATGACTACAGAAGATAAGGATATGCCAATTAAAAAAATCATAACTATATCTAGTATTGTTGCTTTTTTTGGAGTCTTAATTTTACTTTTTGGTGGTGAATATCGAGGATTAGGTTCTGTGATGGTTTTTACAGCCATTCTATTGTGGGTCTATCGATTATTCTTACGAAAAGCAGCCAATTATTTTCAAAAGAATACCTTAGTAACCATAGAAAATTTTTACGAAAGACTTTTAAAAACAGTTCTTGTTGGGTGGAAACCAATAGTGCTTTCTATAGGTGCTTTTATACTACTTGTAACTGCAATTATTAGTTTTGGTGCTTCAGTTGCTAGTCAAAGAACAAAAATTGAATTTTTCCCAGATAACAAACCAAATCAAATCATTGTCTATATAGAATATCCTGAAGGAACCGATATTTATCAAACCAATAAAATTACCAATGAAATAGAACAGGAAGTTTACAAGGTTTTAAATGAAGATATTTATGTGGACGCAGGCTATAACTTTATGGTTGAAAGTTCTGTTTCTCAAGTGGGTGAAGGAGCCGGAAACCCCCAAACAGATGGAGGTTCTTCGGCAGAACTTCCTCACAAAGGAAAAATTACAGCATCCATGCGTCAGTTTAAATACAGAAGAGGCCTAGATAGCGAAGTATTAAGACAAAAAGTACAAGAAGCCTTAACAGGTATTTATCCAGGAGTCTTAATTTCTGTTGAAAAAGAAGCTAATGGCCCACCCAGTGGCGCACCGATTAATATTGAATTAGAAGGAAACGATTATGAAGAGCTTATCAAAGCTGCAGAAAAAATGCGTGTTTATGTAAACTCAAGAAATGTTTCTGGTATTGATGAATTAAAAATTGATGTTAATAAAGGAAAACCATCAATGAAGGTTTTGGTAGACAGAAAAAAAGCAGGTGAATTAGGAATTGCAACGGGTCAGGTAGGACAGCAATTAAGAAATGCTATTTTTGGAGCTAAAGCAGGAATTTACAAGGAAGATGGTGATGATTATGACATTAATGTTCGCTTTGACGAATCGATAAGATACAATAGTAGTGCTATATTTAATCAAAAAATAACCTTTAGAGACCAAGCGTCTGGAAAAGTAAAAGCTGTCCCAGTTTCTGCCATAGCAAGCCAAACTAATAGCTCTGGATTTAGTGCTATAAAACACAGAGATACAAAACGTGTGGTAACTGTATATTCTCAATTAGCACCCGGATATGTAGATGCTGCTGCTGTTGTAAATCAGATCAAAGAAGAAATGAGAAACTATGACGAGATTTCTAAAGATATTAGCATTGACTATACAGGGCAGATAGAAGAACAAAATAAACAACAATCTTTTTTGGGTGGTGCTTTCTTTAAAGGATTGGCTCTTATATTTTTTATTTTAATCTTTCAATTTAATTCGGTTTCTAAACCAGCAATTATTATGATTGCAATTTTTTTAAGCCTCATCGGTGTATTTGGCGGAATTGTTATTACTGGAAGTTCTTTTGTGATTATGATGACCATGATGGGTATTATTTCACTCGCAGGAATTGTTGTAAATAATGGAGTTGTACTTTTAGATTATACACAGCTTCTAATCGATAGAAAAAAAGAAGAATTAGACCTTACTGAAGTCAAATATTTATCAACGCCTCATTTATTTGAATGTGTTGTGAAAGCAGGAAAAGCCCGTTTACGACCTGTTTTATTAACGGCTATTACAACCATATTAGGACTCATCCCCCTAGCCATTGGTTTAAATATTAATTTCTTCACACTTTTTAGTGATTTTAATGCTAATATATATGTTGGAGGAGATAATGTTATTTTCTGGGGCCCTCTGGCATGGACTGTTATTTATGGTCTTTTTGTAGCCACATTTTTAACCTTAATTATCGTCCCAATATTATTTTATCTAATCACACAATTTAAAATGTGGATTCAAGTAAAATTTTCATAAAATAGGCATCTTACTTAAAAAGAGTTGAAAAGGGAATCTTCTTTTTCAACTCTTTTTATATTTTAGCAATATGCAGCAAAAAAGGGTCTTTACAATTGATGAAATTCAAAAAAAGTTAGAATATTATTGTGTATATCAAGATAGATGCCATCAGGAGGTTGAAAAAAAAATTAAGCAATATCAATTAATTCCAGCTGCAAGGGAAAAGATTCTTCTTCATCTAATGCAGCATGATTTTTTAAATGAAGAGCGGTTTTCAAAAAGCTATGCACGAGGGAAATTTAGAATTAAAAATTGGGGAAAACAACGCATTGTTAGAGAATTAACTGTAAAAAATATTTCTTCATACAATATTAAAACCGCCTTAAAAGAGATTCCTGATCATGAATATATCGCTACATTAGAAAAGATTGCCTCACTTAAAAATAATTCTATTACAGAAGAGAATAGTTTCAAAAGAAAGCAAAAGTTATATCAATATCTTTACAGAAAAGGATATGAATCTAATTTAATTCAGGAAGTAATAAAAAATAAGGGAATCAAATAAAAAAGATTCTTCAAGAATGTATGAGTGTTTTACAAACCAGCTCTTAACTCATTTAACAGAATAGAATCGCGTTGTTTTTTTATTTTAATCACGCCGTCAATTTCATCATTGGGGATTGTTAATGAAAGAACATAGTGTTTAATACTTATATTATTTTCGTTAAATTCTATAACTCCAGAGCCTCTACATATGCCCATCCAGGTATCTAACAATTCATCAAACCAAACATATTCTCCTGAATTATTTATATAAATATTACGTTCTAATGTTTTAAAATCCCATGCTTTTCCCTTGTCAAAATAAGGCTTACTAAAGTTTTCAAATTGTTTTTTAGACCAGTTTTCTGAAGCGTCTGTTCCAATAAAGACAGACATACTATCCATTTTGGTAAAATAATTTTCAAAATTAGCTTCAGAAGCTGCTAGATGCCAGTCATTTAAAAATGAATTTACACGTTTTGTGATGGCTGATTTTGAGCTATTTTCTTCAAATGTATTTTTTGAACAAGAAGAAATAATGAAGAGTAAAAATAAAATATGAAATTGTTTAATTGTTATTTTTTTTAACATCTTGTTTTTCTTTTTTTGTTTTTTGAGCAGTTCTTTTTTTCTCTTGAAAACGTTCCATTTCAAAAAATTTCATTTTTTTTGATTTACTAGGAGTTGGTTTTTTTAAGGTAGAAAACGGAATGTCTGTGGTAGGTTCTACTTTTGTTGCGTTAGCCTTCACATCATCCAAATTAGTACCCTCAAGGTTATTCTCGAGCTCATCCTGTTTAATAAGAGTATTAATTTTTGAATTAACAGAGGAATAAGAGCTTAAAATTTTACTTACCTGTTCATTTATTTCAGTCGCTCTAATGGCTGGGATAGAAGACATGTCATACAACCTCAAGGTTTCGTTATAGAGTAAATTTATACGCGCATTAAATGCAGGGTTTTCTAAAAAAGTAGGCTTTATACTATCGTTTAAGCTTTTAGTTAGGTCATTTAACTCTCTGGAGTTATTAACTGCATCGTTGGGAGAAATAGAAAAATATTGCTGTAAAAATTCATTTAAATTTTCATATTCTCTCCACTCATCAATTTTTGATTGATATTTTTTTTGAACAGGGATGATTGATTCATGTTTTTTAACAACACTGTAAGCAGATTTTTTTACTACTTGTATAATATCTTTCTTTGTGTCTTTACATGACATTAGAAAAAATATAAAAAGAGAATAAAAAATAAATTTCATGTAGAAAAATTAAGTATTTAAAAGTACATAAAATCTATCAAACATCTACTTATTTTTTACTTAGTCATATTGTTTTTTTAAAGACAATACATGAATCATTAAGAACTTACTCGCCATACATTTCAAAGAGTTAAAGCTGCTTTATATATATTAGATAAGATCTTCTTAATAAAAATTAAACCCTTAGTAATAAATCGCAAGAAAGTAGTTTTAGAAATAGAGATTAGTACTCCTTAAGAGAAGGATAATAAAATAATTAAGAACAATGATTGTTTGGCCTAAAGGGGTTTTACTTTCATTATATTTGCTCCATGATTACAGACTTTACATCCCTTTCTGAAGAAGCAAAAATTTGGATATACCCATCGAGCAGGAAATTTTATCCAAATGAAATAGAAGAAATTGATACAAAAATTAAAAACTTTGTAATGTGCTGGAAACAGGAGGATCTAGATTTTAAATGTTCGTATCAATTTGTTTATAATCGATTTATAATTATTTCTGCTGAGGAATCGGTATCAACACTTACAAATAAGGAAATAGATGCTTTAGTCGGTTTTATTCTAGAACTCCAAGAAACATACAACGTAGCTCTTTTAGATAGAATGAATGTATGTTTTAAGCAAGGAGAGTATATTCAATATAAAGAACTCAAAGACTTTAAAAAATTGGTAAAAAACAAAGCTGTGAGTTCCAAAACGATCATTTTTGATAATTTATTGACCCGTAAATTTGATTTTGATAATTATTGGGAAATAGCCATTGAAGACAGTTGGTACAATCGTTTTTTATAATGAACTTATTTAATTCAAGGACAAACCAATTCCTAACGAAAGATTATCTAAACGACCTTTTTCAAAATTAATGATCTTCTTATGATGATAAATAAGGGTAATCACCGGATTCCATTTATTGCCCGATTCTATCCTCCACCCAACACCATATGCTTTATAATCTCCATTGGAATACCTGTTAGCAAATCGCCATAATCGGCCGGTATTGTAGGTTAAAAAAAACGCTTCATCATCTCTGCTCCGAAGATTATATTGGAATCCTAAATACGTGGGGATGGCTCCGATCGAGTATTTAAAATGGAAATCAAATCCACTATTAAAACTAACAGCAATTTTCTTTTTAAATTCATATCCAATTCCAAAACGAATTAATGTTTCAGTAGGGAGAAGGAATAATTCATCGTTATCTTCACCAAATTCAAAATTTTCATTTACTCTAAAAGTGAGATTAAAACTCGTATTGAAAAAAAGAGCCCTATTTTTTTGTTGAGCAGATAAAGAACAAACCATTATTATAAAAGATAAGAGAATGATTTTTTTCATAAGAGATATTTTTCGAACTAGGTCAACAATCATTCCATTTCTATATGCTCAATAAATTTTTCAATAGATAAAGCATTGGTAGCGGAAAACTCTCCAATTTTTGTTCTTCTTAAAGCAGAAAGATGTGCGCCAGAATCAACAGCCAACCCAAAATCATGTGCTAAGGATCTTATATAAGTTCCTTTGCTACACACGATTCTAAAATCTACTTTCGGGAGTTCAATCGTAGTCAGTTCGAATTTTACTACGGTTACTTTTCTTGAGCTTATTTCTGTTGTTTCTCCTTTTCTAGCGAATTCATACAATCGTTTTCCATCTTTTTTAATCGCGGAAAATAATGGAGGTTTTTGATTAATTTCCCCTATAAATTTTTGAGTGGCTTCTTTTAAAAGCTCCTCTGTAATATGATTGACAGAAAACGTCTCATTAATGTTGGTTTCTAAGTCGTAACTAGGGGTTGTTGCTCCTAGCGTAAAGGTGCCTGTGTATTCTTTTAGTTGCCCCTGATAATTAGCAATATTTTTTGTTTCTTTTCCAGTACAGATAATTAATAAACCAGTAGCTAAAGGATCTAAAGTACCAGCATGACCTACCTTAATTTTTTTTAAGCCAAATTTTTGTTTTATGTGCCAACGGATTTTATTTACAGCTTGAAATGAGGTCCATTGTAAAGGTTTGTCGATCAATAACACCTGACCATTTAAGTAATCTTCAACCGTCATGATGAAATAGAATAAAGAACAGCAATAAGTCCAATGATAGCACAATACATAGCAAAATAGCTAAGATTGCTTTTTTTGACTAAGGCGATCATCCATTTACAGGCAACTAACCCAGAAATAAAGGCAGCAAAAAATCCAATTATCATCGGTGTTATTTCAGCGTTATCAAAACGAATCTCTCCTTCAGAAATGTCTTTAATCATTTTTCCTACAATGAGAGGAACAACCATTAAAAATGAAAACTTAGCAGCTTTAGTTCTGTCAATTCCTAATAATACAGAAGTAGAAATTGTTGCTCCAGATCTAGAAATACCTGGTAGAATAGCAATTGCTTGAGAGATTCCAACAATAACAGCATTTAAAAAAGAGATATTTTTTACAGAATCTTTTGCCTTATCTGCTAATAAAAGTAACAAAGCAGTGATAAATAACATACAACCAACTAGCATTATCTGTCCATCAAATAAAGAAGATAATTCTTCTTCAAAAGCAAGTCCAATAAAGATGGCAGGAATCATAGAAATAAGAATCTTCAATGAAAATTTTGTTTCTTCATTCCATTGAAATGAAAATAATCCTTTACATATTTCTAAAATTTCCTTTTTAAAAATTACAACAGTACTTAGGGCAGTTGCAAAATGTAATACAATTGTAAATGCTAAACTTTCCTCTGGGAGAGAGTTATCTCCTAGGATTGTTTTTGCTATTTCTAAGTGTCCGCTAGAAGAAACAGGTAAAAATTCTGTTAAGCCTTGAATAACTCCAAGGATAATGGCTTCTATAGAATTCATTATTATTTTTTTGGGTTAAGCAGAATCGCATAAATTTCAATTGCTAGTCCAATAATTACCAGTGTAGGCGCTAAGCGAATTCGTTGAAAATTATATATTTCTTCATTAAAAACAGTTGGGTCATTACTCCCTCCACCCGCCATAAGAATAAAGCCTAGCGTTATAAAGGCAATTCCTATGAACATAAAAAGATAGTTTTTCTTTCCGAAAAGAAATGTTGGTTTTGAGCTGTTTTTTTCTTGATTCATCATACTAATAATAAAGTTCGTCTGTTTGTAAATTTAAAAATCGTTTGGTCGCAAAAAAGGTACTTGCCCAGGTAATCATAAAAGAACACATCAAGACCCCTAGGCACAGGTAGGCTAAAGTAGTATAATCTTTTAATAATTCTAAGGTTGGAATGTATTGATCTACATAATAAATGACCAAAGCCAATCCTATTAAAGATAATAAAGCTCCAAGGACCCCTAATCGTATCCCTCTTAAAATAAACGGTTTTCTAATAAAGCTTTTTGTTGCTCCAACCATTTGCATTGTTTTAATATTAAATCGTTTAGAATAAATAGAAAGTCGGATGGAACTATTAATTAAAATAATGGCAATTACTCCAAAAAATGAACTGATTACAAATAACCAAAAACTTACTTTTTGAATGTTTTGAGTTAAAAAAGTAACCAATGATTTATCATAAGAAACCTCAAAAACATAGCTATTTTCTTTGAATTTATTTGAAATAGTCGCCATTTTTTCTGGAGTAACATATCCAGGATTCAAATAAATATCAATACTGTTCTTTAAAGGGTTAGTTCCTAAATAGTTTACAAAATCTTCTCCTAAATCCTTGCTGTAAATCTTTGCAGCTTCCCCTTTTGAAATAAAAACAACGTCTCTTGTAAATTTTTCTTCTAAAATAGATTTCTTCAATAGATTGGTTTGATTTGTAGAGGTTGTATTTTTAAGAAATAAAGTCATCACAACCTCTTCTTTAAAATGATTGGCAATTTTGGTTGATTTTAAGAGGATCAGTCCAAGAAAACCAACCATAAACAAAACCAATGCAATACTAATTACTACAGAAAAGTAAGAAGATCGCAATCGGCGTTTTTGGTAAGAATCAAATCTAGATGACATAAAGGTATAGTCTATATAGGTCTGCAAGATACAAATTAGCATTGAAAAATTTAACGATTCAAAAATTGAAAAAAATTAATTTTGTGCCTTTATTTTAAATTAATTTTACTTTAAGGGTACTCTTTAATTTAATAAACTTTAGCTGATTTCTTGACAAAGTTCTATTAATACTCCGTTGGTAGATTTTGGATGTAAAAAGACTACTAGCTTGTTGTCGGCTCCTTTTTTAGGTTTTTCATTTAGCACAATAAATCCTTCACTTTTAAGCCTAGCAATCTCATACTGGATATCAGTTACAGCAAATGCAATATGATGAATACCTTCTCCTTTTTTTTCAATAAACTTAGCAATGGTACTAGTTGGTTTTGTTGCTTCTAATAATTCTATTTTATTTGGACCTGATTTAAAAAAGGATGTTCTTACATTTTCATTAATAACTTCTTCTACTTTATAATGAGAGACTCCTAAAAGACTAGCAAACAATTTATTAGAAACTTCTAAGTCCTTTACCGCGATTCCAATATGTTCAATTTTATGCATCAGTACTATTTATAAGGTAGTATAATTTTAAGCAGAAGGCTTCAGGGAATTTAATTTCCTTGTTCTGCACTATCAAAAGTAATGAATGTTTTGTTAATTATTGTAGATTTGTAGGATGGAAGAAACAAATAGACAACGGAAGATTGCGAGTGTTTTGCAAAAAGATATTGTAGATGTTTTACAAAAAGCAGCACAACATGGTATGCAAGGTGTTATAATATCAGTATCTAAAGTCTATGTAACATCAGATTTGGGTGTTGCAAAAGTATATTTAAGTATTTTTCCTTCAGACAAAAGATTAGAAATTATTGCGGGAATAAAATCAAATTCGTCGTTAATTCGTCATGAATTGGCCAAAAGAACCCGAAATCAACTTCGAAGAATGCCAGAAATCTTATTTTTTGAAGATGATTCCTTAGACTATATAGAGGAATTAGACAAGTCGTTAAGAGGAGAAGATGAAAACCCTATTCAAAACCCTGATGTATTACCAAGACGAAAAAAACAATAATATTTATTTTCTTTGAAGTTTTCATTTTACATAGCCAAAAGATACTTGTTTGCTAAAAGTGGGAACAATACAATTAACTTGATTACTCTAATAGCTTCTACAGGAGTGATTGTGTCAACAGCAGCTTTATTTATTATTCTTTCTGGTTTTTCGGGTCTTAGAACATTTAACTATTCGTTGTTGGATGTTTCCGACCCTGATATTAAAATTACTGCTGTAAAAGGGAAAAGCCTTTTTTTCAATGATTCTATACAAAAGCGTCTTTTAGACAATTCAGATATTGCTTCTTTTTCTAAAGTCATAGAAGATCGTGTATTTTTAAAAAATGGTGAGAAACAACAAATAGCTTTTGTAAAAGGAGTAGATGATAATTATACGGATGTTGTAGCCTTAGATAAGGCCATACAAGTTGGAACATGGCTACAAAAAGACTACTCAAATACCAGTGTTATTGGAAATGGATTAGCGTATAAATTATCTACAGGAGTGATGAGTTTTGAAAAACCATTAGAGATTTTAATTCCAAAAGCAGGAACTTCATTTTTAAATCCTGCGAGAAGTTTTAGAAGTATCAAAACTCAAATAGTAGGAACTTATACTGGCGCTGAGGATTTTGAAAATAACTATGTTTTTGTCTCTATTGAACAAGCAAAGAAATTGCTAAACTATAAAAATAACCAATATACAGCAATAGAAATAAAACTTTTACCAACAATAGATGTGGATGATTTTTCTCAATCCTTACAGCAAAAGCTTGGCTCAGCATACAAGGTTCAGACCAAAACTCAGTTAAATGAACTTTTTTATAAAGTAATAAATACTGAGAATTTTGTTTCATATCTTATTTTTACATTGATCATCATTATAGCTATGTTTAATGTTGTTGGTTCTATTATTATGATGATTATTGATAAAAAAAGTAATTTAAAAACCCTTTTAAGTTTGGGGGCATCTCTATCTGAGGTTAAAAGAATTTTTGTGCTTCAAGGAATTTTATTGACAGCAATATCAATGACAATCGGATTATTAATGTCTGGTATTATTGTTATCATTCAACAACAATTCAGTGTATTTATGATTACCTCATCTATTGCTTATCCAGTAGAATTAAGGGGGGGTAATCTATTGATTGTAATTGCTACAATTACTATATTAGGTTTTTTGGCTGCCAAGGTAGCAAGTAGCAGAATTACGTCAGATTTTATTGAAAAGTAAAACCTATACAAAAGTTAAGATCAGTGTTAATAGCTTTTGAGAGGAGGATATTAATTTATTTCTCAAAAGACTCAAAAGAAATAATCCTTAGAAATAGTTTTTATTTAAGTAAGAAGCATTATCCAATTTCTGGAATCATCGCATTTCCAAATTTTAGCTGTACCTCTTCTAGTGCGGCAAATACATCTTTTGGATCATCGGAAGTGACCATTTTTAACCGATGTTCTTTAAAATGAGGAATTCCTTTAAAATAATTCGTGTAGTGTCGTCTTGTTTCTACGACTCCTAAATGCTCTCCTTTCCAATCAATAGCCATTTGTAAATGACGTCTTGCCATTTGTGTTCTTTCTGCAATAGTTGGACCTGGAAGGTGTTGACCAGTTTTAAAGTAATGTTTTACCTCATCAAAAAACCATGGATACCCTATCGATGCTCTTCCAATCATAGCTCCATCTAGGCCATAGACATCACGCATTTCTTTTGCTTTTTCTGGAGTGGTAACATCGCCATTTCCAAAAACAGGGATAAATATTCTAGGATTATTTTTTACCTCTGCAATAGGTTTCCAATCTGCTTCACCTTTATACATTTGTGCACGGGTTCTTCCATGGATAGATATGGCTTTACAACCTACATCTTGTAATCGTTCAGCAACTTCAACAATCTTAATAGACTCGTGATCCCATCCTAATCTTGTTTTAACAGTAATCGGTAATGAAGTGTGTTTTACCATCGCCTCAGTTAATTTCACCATCAAGTCAATATCTTTTAAAATGCCTGCACCAGCTCCCTTAGAGACTACTTTTTTAACTGGGCAACCAAAATTAATATCAATAATATCTGGAGATGTTTTTTCTACAATTTCAACAGAACGAAGCATAGAATCTAGGTTCGCTCCAAAAATTTGAATTCCAACGGGGCGTTCTTTTTCATAAATATCTAACTTCATCACACTTTTTGCCGCATCACGAATTAAGCCCTCTGAAGAAATAAACTCGGTATACACAACATCAGCTCCATTTTCTTTACATAAAGCACGAAATGGAGGGTCGCTTACATCTTCCATTGGAGCTAGTAACAATGGAAAGTCTGGAAGTTCTATGGTATCTATTTTTACCAATCCCTATTATTTTTTTTACAAAACTACTATTTTTAAGTGTCTGAATCCAAATTCTAGACAGTTCTTATAAGAGTTCCTTGCACTCAAGTATTAAAATTTAATTTAGACGCCTAAAAGACCCTCACAATATTAAATCCAAAAAAGATTTTCCCTTCTGTCCAATCACCTCTGGCATTACTAATAAAACCAGGTTCATTAGTTGATTGAGCATTAGAAAATAACAATTGAAATACATGGCCACCAGTTTCTATATCTACTCCAATGGTCAATGGATTTTTGAAGACAGAGCCACTTGCTCTATTAAAATTATAAGCATAATCAGCATTTATACTTGTCCGTTTACTGATCTTTAAACGTCCCCCAATACCCATAGCAAATTGCTGATGATTAGCGTCAGCTACAGATCGAATATCCTGAAGGTTTTCTCTGATATAGGTTGGAGCAATTTGTAAAGAAAAGGCATCTGACAATCTTCTAGAAACTAATAGTTGATGAGCAAAACTCCAACGATCCGCTGGAGTCAGAGTTGGGAGTATATTGGTGTTAATTTCCGCATTTATATTTCCTGTATGAAACCCTACAATATTAAACCCAAAACGATCAGACTGTCTTGCGATTCTGTATTTTATAGCTCCGGCATAGGTTTGTCTCCAAGATTCTCTGCTCAGACTAAATTGAATTCCATCCCAGAAACTATAAACGAACTGGATTCTAGTATTTGCATTATCTAAGCCAAAAAATGTTTCAAAACCATCACTAACAGAGCTAAATCGATGAGAAACATATAAGTAAAAATCACCTTTACCAGCAATTTTTGTTGATTGTAAATTAGCAATTCTCATTGCCTTAAAAGCGGGAAGTTCATAAGAAGTATCTACTGCATCATTATTTAGTTCTTCTAACAATCCATCTTGCGCATAAGTATGAATTCCTAGAACAAAAAGGCATACGGATAATGAAATATTTTTTATCATGATTGAGTTATTTTATAAGAATACATTGGTCTAGCTTTAGTTCCTCTAATAAATCATCATACCCTATCACACGGCCTTTTAATGTGATTTCTGAGTTGGTTTTTAACTCAATGTTAGAGGGTTCTTTAAATTGACAATAAATCCTACCTATCATAGTGCATCCAGCATCGTCTTTTGAGGTAACATTTCCAGTAATCAACACAATTTTATCATGCCACTCTGGCATATTAAGTTGTGCTTTTTCTAAAAATTCTGAGCCAGACCCCCTAAAATTGATTGTTTTATCCTCAATTTGAATAGGAGGTTTCATTAGTTCATCAAACAAAAGAAATCCTGCGATAATGAACATGATAGTCGCAGTAAAGATGATGTTACTTTTTTTGGACCATTTCATAAGACAAGATAATATTGATAGATTCAGAAATTTTCTTTTTTACAATCGTTGGAATTTCGATATCAAAGTCTTTTGGAGAAACCGAAAATGAAGACTCTAAGAGTAAATTTTCTCCCTTCTTTTTTATACTGATTTGGGTATCAATTACTTTTGATTTTCCTCTAATTGATAACATTCCCTTTAGAGGAAAACCCTTTTTTTTTGAAAGGAGATCTAAACTAAAACCTTCAATTTCGCCTTTAAAAGTGGCTTTTGGAAAAGTGTTAGAATCCATATAATTTTCATTAAAATGCTCTTGCATTAAAGCAACACGAAATTGAAAAGCTTTGATAAAAAGGAGTGCTGCTATTTGACCATTTTCAGTATTTAAAATAGCAGAAGTACTTTTGTTTTTGGCTTCAACAGGTTCAAATGCAACAACTGAAGCTTTAAATTCAGTGATGCCAGTTTTGGTAAAAAATTTTTGGGCAACAACACAAAAAGATAATAAAAACAACACCAAGAAAATCAGTTTTTTCATCACATTAGTTTTCTAAATAACCATCAAGTATCCATTGGTCAAAAATGATTCGTTGCGAAGAAGGCATTAAGCCGCTTTGTGGCATCGGGTTGTTTATATCATTTATTCGTTCAATAAGATTTCCAATCTCAGTTGCATTTCTAACATTCATATAACTTTCTAGATTTAATCCAGCTGATGCTGAAGTTCCAGCATGACATGGAAGACAATTATTAGAAACAATTGTAGTAATATCAGGATTATACTTGATTAGATCAATAGGTGTTTCTGGAGGGAGATCCTCGATGATAGTTTCGGTACAGCTAGCCAAAAATAATAATGATGTAACTGCTAGTGCGTATAATTTTTTACTCATATCATTAAAATTGTTTACTCTATAAATATAGAAATTATTTAGTCAAAAGTAAGGCTTAGAAATTTATATTTTTCTGAACTAGATTTCCATTTCTAGAAATAATAACGGTTGTTTGATCTCCTTTTTCATAGATCGATAGGGCTCTCATATAGCTCATCATATCTACCACTAGGCTATCCCCTAACTGAACGACAATATCTCCTTTTAAGATTCCTCCCTTTTGAGCAGCCCTCCCTTCAGAAACACCATCGATTCTCATTCCTTTACCATCAAATAAATAATCAGGGATTACTCCAAGACCAACTTTAAACCTGGGAGTGTTTTCACTTTCATTTTTTGTTTTTGTAAAACGGATTTTTCCGTTGTTATCTAAATCGGAAATAATAGAAAAAATATATTCTGAAATTAACGACATTCCTATATAGTTTAACTTTTCAGCATCATCTCCAGGTTTGTGATAATCTTCGTGTTGACCTGTAAAGAAATGTAAGACAGGAATATCAGCTAAATAAAAACTAGTATGATCACTTGGACCAACGCCAGATTCATTTTCAATTAGTTTAAATTTAGTATTGTAAGTGTTTAAAACCTTTTTAAAGACAGGAGATGTTCCTGTCCCATAGACAGCTAACGTGTTATCTTGTTTTAACCTCCCAACCATATCCATATTAATCATATAGGAGACAGCTTTTGTATCAATAGTAGGGTTTTTTACAAAATAATTAGAACCAAGTAACCCCATTTCCTCTCCAGAAAAAGCCATAAATAAGTAATTGCTTTTTGTATTTGTGTTTCTTAATTTCCATGCTAAGTCAAGCATCACGGCAGCACCACTAGCATTGTCATCAGCCCCATTATGAACTGCTTTGATTGAATCTCTATATAAAGACCCTTCACCACCATATCCTAAATGATCGTAATGAGCTCCAATAACAATCGTATTTTTAGCATGGTTGTCTATAAATCCAATTACATTTCTTCCAGTAATAGTTTCTTTTTTATTCTTTGTAAACTGAATTTCAGCGTGAGGTTCTGTAGTGGGTTTAAAAGAAAAATCTTGATAAAATCCATTTGTTCCTTTTGGCAAAAGCCCCATTTCTTTGAAACGATTGGCAATATATGTGGCTGCTTTTTTTTCTCCTGATGTCCCTGTTTTTCTTCCTTCTAAAGCGTCATCTGATAAAATGGTAACGTCCTTATATATATTGCTTTTAGTTGTTGTTTGGTTAGCGCAAGAAAAGACTATAATTAGAAAGGTAGATAGTAGAATTATTCTCATAAGAATAAAATTATTTTTAATCAAAAATAAGCATTTAATATATTGATTTGAAATTTAACACTTAATCATCTTTAATTTTTTTTGATTTAAAGAATCAAAAAAAATCAACTTATTCTAACTCAACAATGATCTCATTTCTTCTATTAAATACTTCCATCGGAGCATTGTAGCCTAAAAAGTAAAAGGTATCTGTATATGGGATTCCTTTATTCTCTAAAGCCTTCATTAACATTATTTTGTAAGATTCGATTTTAGCATCATTTGCCCAACCACCAAAAGATACTGCAGCCACTTTTTTTGCAGGCATATTTTTAAATGCTATTGAAGAATCATTAGGTATTGGTAACTCTTCTTGGGAGTACTTTCTTGAGACTAAAAACATCATGGTTGTAGAGTCTTTTAATAACATGACCACTGGAGAGGTCATTGCTATTCGTTCTTTTTTGTCATTACCACCGAAAATATACCCTGCTAATACAGAAAAACCTTGGCTAGAAGTTTTCCTAAAATTATTAGTAGATAATTGTACAGATGTAAATAAAGAAGCTTCATAATGTCTTATTTCTATGTCATCGTAAGTTTCCAAAACATTATAAGAATACGTTTCGATATTTTTTTGACTATTCATAAAATAGAGCTGAGAAATGATAAAAAGGAGGGCTGCAATTCCTGAAATTATTAGGATGATTTTCATCTTCATGGTAGTTTTTAATTTTAAATAAGCTGGGAGTAACGTGCAAAATTTTTTTATGGATTGATAATCCTATACTAAGATCATATATATTTTTTAAAAACAGACAAATAGGATTGTTAAATTTGAATACATTTTCAAAAATGTTTTTTTATTGCGTCTACTTTTTAAATCACTTATATTTGCTGCCTCAAATTAATGTAACAAATGAAGAATATTAGAAACTTTTGCATCATCGCCCACATCGATCATGGAAAAAGTACCTTAGCAGATAGATTGTTAGATTATACGGGCTCTGTAACAGACAGAGAAAAACAAAATCAGTTATTAGACAATATGGATTTGGAGCGGGAGCGTGGAATTACCATAAAATCTCATGCAATTCAAATGGATTATACCCACAAAGGAGAGCCATTCATATTGAATTTAATTGATACTCCAGGTCATGTAGATTTTTCATATGAAGTTTCTAGATCAATTGCTGCTTGTGAGGGTGCTTTATTAATTGTAGACGCTGCCCAGAGTATTCAAGCACAAACAATTTCTAATTTATATTTAGCCTTAGAAAATGATTTAGAAATTATTCCTGTCTTAAATAAAGTTGACTTACCTTCTGCGAACCCTGAAGAGGTTACCGATGATATTGTAGATCTATTAGGGTGTCCACCTGAAGAAGTAATTCATGCAAGTGGTAAAACTGGTTTTGGAGTTGATCATATTTTAGAAGCTATTATTGATCGTGTTCCTGCGCCTAAAGGAGATCCTGATGCACCATTACAGGCTTTAATTTTTGATTCTGTGTATAACTCCTACAGAGGAATTGAAACCTATTTTAGAATTTTAAATGGTGAGATTAAAAAAGGTCAGCGCATTAAGTTTATGGCTACCGATAAAGAATATTTTGCAGATGAGGTAGGAACATTAAAACTAAATCAGGTTGTAAAACAATCTGTAAAAACGGGAGATGTTGGGTATCTGATAACAGGGATTAAAACAGCAAAAGAAGTAAAAGTAGGTGATACAATTACTGATGCCGCCAACCCTACAACCGAAACAATTGATGGGTTTGAAGACGTGAAGCCAATGGTTTTTGCAGGAATTTATCCTGTAGATACCGAAGATTATGAAGAGTTGCGTTATTCGATGGAAAAATTACAATTGAACGATGCTTCATTAGTCTTTATGCCCGAAAGCTCCGCAGCATTAGGCTTTGGATTTCGATGTGGATTCTTAGGGATGTTACATATGGAAATTATCCAAGAGCGGTTAGAGCGTGAATTTAACATGACAGTGATCACCACAGTACCTAATGTATCTTATCATGCCTACACAAAGAAAAATCCAGATGATATTGTATTACTTAACAATCCTTCAGATTTACCAGAACCATCGCGAATAGAAAGAGTAGAGGAGCCTTACATCAAGGCATCAATTATTACAAAGTCAGATTTTGTAGGTCAAGTAATGAGCCTCTGTATCGAAAAAAGAGGTGAAATCACTAATCAAACCTATTTGACAACTGAACGAGTAGAATTAACATTTGATATGCCTCTTGCAGAGATTGTTTTTGACTTTTATGATCGCTTAAAAACAGTTTCTAAAGGGTATGCCTCTTTTGATTATAGTCCGATTGGGATGAGAACCTCAAGACTTGTTAGAGTAGATATTTTATTAAATGGACAGCCTGTTGATGCTCTTTCTGCATTGTTACATGCAGACAATGCCTATACTATTGGTAAGAAAATTGTTGAAAAATTAAAAAAATTAATACCAAGACAACAGTTTGATATCCCTATTCAAGCGGCTATAGGAGCTAAAATTATAGCAAGAGAAACAACCAAAGCCCTTCGTAAAGATGTTACTGCGAAATGTTATGGAGGAGATATTTCTAGAAAACGTAAATTGTTAGAAAAGCAAAAGAAAGGAAAGAAAAGAATGCGTCAGGTTGGGAATGTAGAAATTCCACAAGAAGCTTTTATGGCAGTATTAAAATTGAATGAGTAAAATCAATTGATAAGCCACAAAAACCAGAAGTTAGTTATCATCATTAATTCTGTTTTCTTCTTCTCGGTTGTTGCTTCTGTTAGTCTTTTTCTTGCCAAATTGTGAACCAAAACTATAGACTAATCGTACTTGAATATTTTGTCGAGAACCGTTACTCTCCACTTGAGCAGTGCCGTTTCCATAGTCTATATTTCCTACAAAACCTCTGTTTAGTATTTTATTAAATCCAAGATTTACTTTTAGTTTATCGTCCAAAAACTTTTTTGTAAAAGAGGCATCTAATTCTGCTAACCAGTCTACCTCTATTTGCCCCTCTAAAGCACCAGTTCCATAGGTTCCAGAAAGTTCAAAATTCACCTTCCAAGGCAATTGATAATTAGCTTGAATAAACCAAAATAAATTCCATTTGTTTAGGTCTATATCAAAAGTAGAAGATTCGTAATCGGTATTTGTTATAATAAAACCAGTATATCCTTCTAAGTCTTTTATGAAGTTTAAAGGGCCGAATAATCGAAAATTCCAATTGTCATTTTTTTCTACATTTACTTCTTGCTGTCTAATCTGTGCCGAAGTATTGTCTTGCCTGATTAACTGAAAAATAACATCATCTGTTTTGCTATATCCTATTGTGAAGAAAGGTTGATTTTCAAAGGTTAGGTTAAATTGAAAATTACTAGTATAAGACGGAGTTAAGTTTGGATTTCCTTCACCGGCAGAATAAAAATCTAAATAGGTAGCAAATGAATTTAAACTATTGTAAGAAGGTCTTTGAATTCGATAGCTATATGATAAACTTGCGCCTAAGTTTTCTGTAAGTTTTCTGCTAACAGAAGCACTTGGGAAAATTTTTTGAATGGGTCTTTTTTTGATTTCCCGCACGAGTTCACCTTCATTCATAAAAATAGAAACTCCATCTGTATTACTATCTTCATAACGGATTCCTCCTGAAAACGACCATTTTCCACTACTTGCATTGACTTTAGAATATAATGCAAAAATAGTCTCATCAATTAAAAATTGACTGCTTTCATTTTCCTGTAATTCAAAAACACCAGCGACATTTTCTAAAAAAGATTGTAAATCATTGTCTGTATTTACATCCGCATATCGAGATCCAACACTTAATTTTAAATTGTCAGAAAATGTTTTAGTATAATCAGCTTTGTAGGTTTTAATCGTGTATTTACCATCCTGAAAATAGCGTCTACCAGGTTCATTAATGGTGCTTTCTTCAGTGTCCGCCAATGTATTAGTATTATCGTTCGTAAAATCAATATAATTAAAATCAATGACTAGTTTATCGGTTTCTGATTTGTATTCGTAATAAGGATTAAAATTAAAATCAACCCGATCTCTGTTGAAGCTATTTTCAGAAAATAAAACATCTGTTTGTGTTGCATTAGAAATAGTTGTTTTGCTCGTTGCAATTCTGGTAGAATTTCTGCTGTTAAATCGTCCGCCAATTCCCACAGAATGCTTTTCATTGATATAATAATCGAGACTACCACTGATTCTAAAATTAGTTGGATCATACGGTTCTTTTGTCACCTGATCATAAATTTCGTTTCCGACGGTTCTCACCAAAAATAAATCATCTCTCCAAGTAGGTTGAGAAAGCCCAATACTCGTTTGCCAATTTAATTTATTTTTATAACTAGCGATAGAAAATCCTGAGCCCCACTCCAAGCCTTCATCCTCTCCAATCCAAGAGTTTACGCTTCCGTGGGTTCCTAAACGAACGTTTTTCTTTAAAATAATATCGATGATAGCTCCAGACCCTGAGGCTTCATATTCTGCACCAGGTTGTTCTATAACTTCAATTCTAGCAATATTATCTGCTGGAAAATCTCGTAAAAGAGTCTCAACATCCATATAGGCTGTTGTTTTCCCGTTGATAAGGATTCTTACCCCTCTGTTTCCAGCAATTGAAATACCATTATTGGTGACTAAAACACCTGGTATTTTTCGCATGACATCTTGTAGATTAGTATTAATCATTTCTGATTTTTCTAAGTCAACAATTAATTTTTCAGCTGTTTGCTTGATCACAGGTCGTTTACTTTTAATCACGACTTCGTTTAGTATTTGAGTTTCTTCTTTCAGCGTGATATTATATGTTTTATTTTTAGTAAGATCAAACTCTTTGATATGGAATGTTTCAAAGCCCAATAAAGATACTTCAATACGGTATCTTCCAGATTCTATATTTTCTAAAACATAACTCCCTTTTTCATCTGAGATTGTTCCTTTGGGTTGTTCTTGCTCATTGATGTGGTAAAGAATGATGTTAACAAAAGGCAGTGGTTGATTTTTTCCATCAACAATGGTACCCTTGATTATATTTTGTGATATTGATGATGAAAACCCTAAGAAAAAAAAGAAGGTAATTTTTAAAATGTTCATATAAGAAGCTCAATTTATAAGGTAAGACAGAAAGAAAAGAGTTTTGTTACACAAAAAAATTATAAAAACAGTATGCAATATATTGCATACTTTAAAATGATCTAGTTTTTTTTTGATGAATCGATTTAATCTCTTCCTCCCAACACTTGTAGCCCCCAGTATAAAAGCATGGCCAAGGAACCAAGTGCTGCTACAAGGTAGGTTCTTGCTGCCCATTTTAATGCATCTCTGGATCCGGCGTATTCTTGTTGGCTGAGCATATTTTTATTTTGCAACCAAGCCAAGGCTCTATTGCTTGCATCGTATTCTACAGGTAAGGTAATAAAGCTAAACAGGGTTGCTATTGCCATAAAAACAAGACCAAGAATCGCAATATAAAAACCAATACCAGTTTGGTTAGAAGCAGCCCCTAAAATAAGACCACCAATCACTAGCCACTGCGAAAACTTAGAGGATACACTAACAACAGGTACTAAAAGAGATCTCATTGATAACCATTCATAGGCTTGTGCATGCTGAACTGCATGGCCAACCTCGTGAGCAGCAATAGCTGCTGCTGCTGCATTGCGTTGACTGTATACATTGGCACTTAAATTTACCGTTTTGTTTTTAGGATTGTAATGATCTGTTAGCATGCCGGGAGTAGAAATCACTTTTACATCTTTGATGCCATGATCTGATAGCATTTTTTCTGCAATTTCTGCACCACTCATTCCGTTACGTAAACGAATTTTAGAGTACTTTTTAAATTTATTTTTTAAGGTATTGCTAACAAGCCAACTCACTAGAGCAATGGCGCCAATTAGCATGTAAAAACCAATCATATTATTTTACTTTTAAGAGTTATCAGTATTTTTTGGAATTCTTATAACATAAAGTATTCCAATTTTATTTTTTATAAATATAATGACAAAATGACAAGTAAACGAAACATAATATTCTTTTTAACAGAGTGAGGATGGAAAATAATAAAAGAGTCAAGAAGAACTCCTCATATTGTTACTTTACATCAATTATATATTGTTAATCTCTATTATAGCAATAATTCCTAATTTTTAAAGAAAAATACGATTCTGTCTTTATAAAATAAGAATCAATTTTGTTTTAATACTTTTACAAGACAAAGTATTAAAGTGATTGTTTGATAAAGAGAACTATAATGACAAGAAAACGAAAAATACTACTTATATACACTGGAGGAACCATAGGAATGGTAAAGGACTACCAATCTAAGGCACTAAAAGCATTTGACTTTAGTCAGATTTTAGAAAATATTCCCGAATTACATCAATTAGAATGTAGCATAGAATCTGTGTCATTTGAAGAGCCAATTGATTCATCTAATATGAATACTCGCTATTATATTCAATTAGCAGAAATTATAGAATGTCATTATAAAGAGTTTGATGGTTTTGTGGTACTGTCAGGTTCTGATACCATGTCTTATACATCTTCTACCATTAGTTTTATGCTAGAGCATTTACAAAAACCAGTTATATTTACCGGATCTCAACTACCCATAGGTTATTTAAGAACAGATGCAAAAGAAAATTTAATTACCTCCATAGAGATTGCAAGTGCCTATGAGGGTAATACACCGGTAATACGAGAAGTGTGCCTGTATTTTGAGTATAAACTCTATAGAGCAAATAGAACCACTAAATTAAGTGCTGAACAATTTGAAGCGTTTGCTTCGATGAATTATCCCCCGTTAGCAGAAAGTGGTGTTCATCTTCACTTTAACAAAAGTCTTTTAAGCTTACCCTCAGGGTATGACTCTTTGATTGTGCGGAAAAATTTATGTACAGATATTGTTGTTTTAAAATTATTTCCTGGTATTTCTTTTATTGTTATCGAACGCATTTTAGGGATTAACAATTTAAAAGGAGTTGTTTTAGAAACCTATGGAGCAGGAAATACTCCAAACAATCCTAAATTTATCACTTTGTTAAGCGACGCCATTATGAATGGAATCCACATAGTTAATGTTACTCAATGTGTAGGAGGAGCTGTTTTATTAGGGCATTATGAGACTAGTTCTCAATTGAAGAAAATAGGAGTGATCGATGCAAAAGATATGACTACCGAGTCTGCCATTGCTAAGTTGATGTATCTTCTTGGAATCGGATTTGAAAAAGATGAGTTTGTAAAGCTCTATGAACAATCTTTGAGAGGAGAAATCACAAATCACTAAACAAGATCTAGTAATAGGTATCCACAGGGTTATGGTGTCCAAAAACTTTAACCTTACTATACATGATGCTAAGCAATTCATTACTTACACGAATTTTTCATTGTTAGACTATAGATTTATAAAAAGTTATTTTAGGGATGTTTATTATTAAATAGACTATTATGTGGTTCATAAATTTTTTTTAAATCTTGCGAAAAAATCAACTATTTTTTGTTACTTGGTCTCGCAATAAAAAAAATACAATACAATAGATTGTTTATTCGTACTTTTTGTTAAGTACTTTTTTCTTTTATTGTCATTAAAAAGTTTTATCTTTAACCCTTTAATTATTAAAAATTAATCATATCAACGATGAAAAAAGTAGTAAACATCCTTACATTAACAGGATTTATGTTATTTGGAGCAATCCAATCAGTTTTTGCACAAGAGGTTGAGGTTGCTGAGCAAACCTTCCACCAAGTTTTAAAACAACGTTTTATTGAAGGTGGCCCAGGTTTTATGGGAATCGTATTAGTCGCTCTTATTTTAGGTTTAGCAATTGCTATTGAAAGAATTATCTATCTAAATATGGCAACAACCAATACTAAAAAATTAATGGCAAGTGTAGACGAAGCTTTAAGCTCTGGTGGAGTTGAAGCTGCAAAAGAAGTGTGTAGAAACTCAAAAGGACCTGTTGCGTCTATCTTTTATCAAGGATTGGATAGAGTAGATGAAGGGATAGAATCTGCAGAAAAAGCTGTAATTGGTTATGGTGGTGTACAAATGGGATTATTAGAGAAAAATATTTCTTGGTTATCACTATTTATTGCCCTTGCACCGATGTTAGGGTTTATGGGAACGGTAATTGGAATGATTTCTGCCTTTGATGCCATTGCTGTTGCCAATGATATTTCTCCTGGAGTAGTAGCAGTAGGGATTAAAGTAGCTCTATTAACTACTGTATTTGGATTAATTGTTGCAATTATCCTGCAAGTTTTTTACAACTATATTATCTCAAAGGTAGATAGTATTGTAAACAATATGGAAGATGCATCGATTACCTTAATAGACTTATTAGTTAAATACAAAAAATAAGACGCCTTATGAATAGTAAATTTTCAAAAATACTAACCATCATAGTGGCTGTTTTATCACTCATAGGGATTGCATTATTTATTAATGTTTCGGTAACCGATGATGTTCCTGAAGAAATTAGTAGAGCAGTCGGACCTTTAATTACATTTTCTACCTATTTATTTTATCTCGCTGTGATTATTACCCTTGCATTGTCTATTAGAGGCTTAGCAAAAAATCCAGAGAACTTAAAAAAGACTCTTTTAGGCTTGGGCGTAATGCTTGTTCTTTTAGTGGTTTCATATCTCATAGGAGACAGCGAGCCTGTATTGGATGCTCAAGGAAAGGTATTAGAAGGAGGAGAGTTAGGAGCGGCATCCAACCAATGGGTTGGTACCCTTATATGGTATAGTACTATCTTAGCGTTGATTGGTGGCATATTTTTTGTATATGATTTAGCAAAAGGACTTGTAAAATCTTAATATATGGCAAGAAGAGAGACACCAGAAATCAATGCAGGATCTATGGCAGATATTGCTTTTTTGTTATTGATTTTTTTCTTAGTAACTACCACTATGAATGTAGATTCGGGTATTTCTAAGAAATTATCAGAAAAACCACCACCAGACTACACACCACCGATTATCAAAGAGAAAAATATCTTTGAAGTAAATATTAATAGAAATAATGAGCTATTGGTAGAAGGTGATCGAATGGACATAGATGATCTCAAAGAAGCTGCTATCAAGTTTATTGATAATGGTGGAGGTGAAGGGAAACCAGCGGAAGATGGAACACCAGGGAAACCCTGTGACTATTGCGAAGGAGAACGAAGTGAGTCTTCATCCGATCATCCAAATAAGGCAATTATCTCTGTGCAAAGCGATAGAGGTACCGAATATGGAACCTATATTGAGGTACAAAACGAGTTGTTAAAAGCCTATACAGTGTTGCGTAATAGATTGTCAAAACAACGTTATGGAATTCTTTATACTGAATTAAATAAAAAATATAAAGATAGTAGAGGATCAGAAAAGGAAGAATTAAAAATAAAAGTAGAGGATATTAAAACTAGTTTTCCTCAAATTATTTCTGATGCCGAACCTACCTCTGCAAATTAATTTAAAACAACCCACAAATGTCTAAGTTTAAAAAGAAGAAAAAAGGAATGCCTGCTGTAAATACAGCCTCTTTACCAGATATTGTTTTTATGTTGTTGTTTTTCTTTATGGTAACCACAACAATGAGAGAAACTTCTTTACAAATCGAAGCACCAAGATTACCAAGTGCTACTGAAATAAAGAAATTAGAACACAAAAGCTTGGTGAGTACTATTTATGTTGGAAAAGCAAAAGATGAAAAGTACGGAACAGGATATAATAGAATTCAATTGAATGATAAAATAGCAACCCCTGATGATGTTCCTGCATTCGTTTTAAGAGCCAGAGAAGAAGTTTCTGAAGCAGAAATCCCTTTTATGACAACTTCTATCAAAGCAGATAAAGAATCTAGTGTTGGGACAATTACAGACATTAGATTAAAATTAAGAGATGTTAATGCGTTAAAATTAAGTTATTCAACTCAAACAGGAGCTGATAATTAATTAGGAAATCTTTACATAAATAAAAGGAATACATACACTGTATTCCTTTTTTTTATGTGATACGATAAAATACTTTTAAAATTGTATTTTTAATTTCCTTAAAAACAAATTAATGAAAAAACTATTTTTATTATTTTTTATTGGACTTGCGATCTCTTCCTTCGCTCAAAAAGATTCCTTACAATTAGGGGATGCTTATACAGAAGATCAGTTGTATATAATCATATCTCATAATCAATTACTAAATCAACCTTCATCAATTAGTCGTTCAGGATACTTATTTGGTCTATCATCAGGATATATTAAAGACATATTGCTTACTCGCCAAGGGAATCTATCTGTAGGATTAGGGTTTGGATATAATTTTGATACTTTTAATCATGGTTTTACCATTACAGAAGAAAATAATCAGGTAGTTTTTTCTTATGAAAATACGCAATCTTCCAATAAGTTCTTAGCTCATAACCTAGAATTTCCTTTCCAATTTAGATGGAGAACTTCAGATGCAATAACCTATAAGTTTTGGAGAGTATATATGGGTATTAAAACAACTTATAACCTCTCCAATAAATTTAAATATAACGATGGAGCTGAAACTTTTTTATATAAAAATGTTTCCCAATATCAAAAGTGGCAATTTGGAGCAACGTTATCTGTTGGATATGATGTTTTTACAATACATGCCTATTATGGATTAAACCCTGTATTAAAAAATATTTCTCCAGGAACAAAAGACATCTCTTCAAGAATTATGAAAATTGGACTTGTTTTTTATGTTCTATAATATAAAGAAAACGAGTAATTGAGAGGATATTCCTAAAAAAAAACCAATACAAAGTTCTTTTGGTGTATGGGCTTCTAAGTATAATCTAGAACTAGCAAGAACACCCGATAGAAAAATTAACAGTAATAGTAATGGTAGTAATGGGAGCGAATAGAGGTTTCCCAAAATTAAAAAAAAACAAAGCATATTTCCCATCGAAACAAGATGAAGACTAGACTTTAGTTTTATACTAAAAAGAAAGTATATTATTAATAAGCTTAAAGAGGAACCATAAAATAGTATTCCTAAATTTCTTGTAGTTGGTATCTGTATAATAGTATTTCCTAAAAAATAAAGAATTGTAATCATAAAAAGAACAGGAATTCTTCTTTCTTTTATCGTAAACACTTGAAAACTTTTTATGACACCAATGGCTTTTAAAAAAATTAAAAGCAATACTGGAATCATATAGGTTAGTACGAAAGTAAGTCCTAAGATAATTATTTGAATCCTTCTTTCTACATCGGTAGACACTAACATAAAGTAAAGGAATACACCTACTGTTGGAAGGACTACTGGATGTAAGATAGTAGAGATAAACTTGTGTAACTTAATCATATTTCTTTTCTAAGACGTGCAACAGGGATTTCTAATTGTTCTCTGTATTTAGCAACTGTTCTTCTAGCAATTGGATATCCTTTTTCTTTTAAAAGTTTAGATAGTTTCTCATCTGTATGGGGTTTTCTTTTATCCTCATTGTCAATGACGTTTTCTAATATTTTTTTAATTTCTCTAGTTGAGACGTCTTCTCCTTGGTCATTTTTCATTGATTCAGAAAAGAAAACCTTAATCAATTTTGTTCCATAAGGTGTTGAAACATACTTACTGTTTGCAACTCTAGAAACCGTTGAGACATCCATATCAATTTTATCTGCAATGTCTTTAAGGATCATGGGTTTTAATTTTCGCTCATCACCAGTTAAAAAATAGTCGTATTGATAGTACATAATAGCATTCATTGTGACCAATAAGGTTTGTTGACGTTGTTTAATTGCTTCAATAAACCATTTAGCCCCATCTAATTTTTGTTTTATAAATAATACAGCATCTTTTTGAGACTTACTTTTCTTGGTAGATTCTTGATAGCCTTTTAACATATTGCTATATTGTTTAGAGACATGTAATTCTGGTGCATTTCTAGAGTTTAGTGTTAACTCTAACTCTCCATCTAAAATTTTTATTGAAAAGTCTGGAACAATTTGTTCAGCTATTTTATTATTTCCAGCATAAGAGCTTCCTGGTTTTGGATTTAATTTAGAAATCTCTGAAATTGCATCTTTAAGGGCTTCTTCATCGATAGTAAATTTTTCAATTAGCTTTTTAAAGTGTTTTTTTACAAATTTATCAAAAGCCATTTCTAAAATTTTGATGGCTAAAATACGCGTAGGAGTTTCTTTTTTTGCTTTTAATTGAATGATTAAACATTCTTTTAAATCTCTGGCTCCAACACCAACAGGGTCTAGTCTATGAACAACTTTTAGTAATACCTCCTCTACTTTTTGCTCTGTTGTAAAAATATTTTGAGTAAATGCTAAATCATCTACTAAGTCTATTAATTTTCTTCTGATATATCCACTATCATCAACACTACCTACTAAAAATTCTGCAATTAAATTCTCTTCTTCGTCAAGACTAAATGTATGTAATTGATTTTTTAATGATTGATGAAAAGTAGTCCCTGCGGCATAAGGAACTTGTTTGTCATCATCATCCGATGAATAATTTGACGATTGAGTTTTGTAACTAGGAATTTCATCATCACTTAGATAGTCATCAATATTGATATCATCAGTATCTATTTTTTCGATTCCATCCTCTTCTAGTTCGTTTATTGGGGTATCGTCAAAATTATCTAATTCCTCTTTGCCAGTATCTAAGGCAGGATTCTCTTCAATTTCTTGCTTAATTCGTTCTTCAAACGCTTGAGTAGGCAATTGAATCATCTTCATTAATTGAATCTGCTGAGGAGATAACTTCTGTAATAGTTTAAAATTTAAACGTTGCTTTAGCATCTTCTAAAGGTAAAAAAAAACACTCAATTAAAACGATGCATTTTGTGGTGTTCTGGGAAAAGGAATTACATCTCTGATATTATTCATACCTGTAGTAAATTGAACCAAGCGTTCAAAACCTAATCCAAAACCAGAATGAACTGCGGTTCCATATTTTCTAAGGTCTAAATACCACCAAAGTTCTTTTTCATCGATTCCCATTTTTTTAATTTTTTCTTCTAAAACATCAAGACGTTCTTCTCGTTGACTTCCACCAACAATTTCTCCAATCCCAGGAAATAAAACATCCATTGCTCTAACGGTCTTGCCATCATCATTTAAACGCATGTAAAAGGCTTTTATCGATGCAGGATAATCAAATAAGATTACAGGGCACTTAAAATGTTTTTCTACTAAAAATCGTTCATGTTCAGATTGTAAATCAGCACCCCATTCATAAATCGGAAACTTAAATTTTTTCTTTTTATTTGGTTTACAATTACGCAAAATATCAATAGCTTCAGTATAACTGACACGTTTAAAATTATTGTCTACAACGAAGTGTAATTTTTCTAGTAAGCTCATTTCACTTCTTTGTGCTTGAGGTTTACTTTTTTCTTCTTGGGTTAACCTTTGATCTAAAAATGCTAAATCATCTTTGCAGTTTTCTAAGACATAGTATAAAACAGATTTAATAAAATTCTCTGATAAATCCATATTTCCATCTAAATCCATAAATGCAACCTCAGGTTCTATCATCCAGAATTCAGCTAAATGACGAGTAGTATTTGAGTTTTCTGCTCTAAAAGTAGGGCCAAAAGTATATACTTTACCTAACGCCATAGCAAAAGTTTCGGCTTCTAATTGTCCAGAAACAGTTAAGTTTGTTTCTTTCCCAAAGAAATCTTGAGTATAATCAATATCCCCCTTATCTGAAATAGGAGCTTTATTGGGTTCAAAAGCCGTCACCCTAAACATTTCACCAGCACCTTCAGCATCAGATCCAGTAATAATAGGGGTGTTTACATAGTTAAATCCATTTTCTTGAAAATATTTATGTACTCCAAATGATAGGGCAGATCGAACTCTCATTACTGCACTAAATGTATTAGTTCTTACACGTAAGTGAGCATTTTCTCGAAGGAATTCAAAACTGTGCTTTTTTGGTTGAATAGGATATTCTTCAGGATTAGAATCTCCTAGAATCTCTAACGATGAAACTTGAATTTCAACAGATTGCCCTTTTCCTTGACTTTCTACAAGTCTTCCTGTAATACTAACAGAAGCACCAGTTGTAATTCTTTTTAAGATTTCTTCTTTTGTTTTTTCAAAATCAACAACACATTGAATATTTTTTATTGTAGACCCATCATTTAATGCAATAAAACGATTACTTCTAAATGTTTTTACCCATCCTTTTAAAGTAACTTCTCTTAAAAGAAAGTCGTTTTGTAATAATTCGGCGACACTACTTGTTTTCATTATTGAAAATTAATTTTAATAATCTATGATAGATGAAGTAGCAAAGATACTTTTTTGAAGTAAAATGACCAATGATTAGCGATCATTCATTGACGTATTACGACAATTTTTTTCCTTGTTCTTCTTGAGGGATGATTTTTATTGAGGGCTCTTTAAAAACATTTTTATTGGCAATCTTATCTTCAAAGGTTAATAATAATGAGGGCAACAAAAGAAGATTTGATACCATCGCAAATAATAGTGTGATTGATACTAACCCCCCTAGAGCAATAGTACCACCAAAACTAGAAACAGTAAATACTAAAAACCCAAAGAAAAGAACAATAGATGTGTAAAACATACTAACACCTGTTTCTCTTAATGCAGCATATACAGACTTTCTTATTTTCCAGTTGTTTGCAATTAATTCTTGTCGATACTTAGCTAGAAAATGAATGGTGTCATCTACAGAAATCCCAAAAGCAATACTAAATACTAGAATGGTAGAGGGTTTTATAGGAATTCCAAAGAAACCCATTAATCCTGCTGTGATAAGTAATGGAAGCATATTTGGAATGATAGAAATTAAAATCATTCTAAAAGATCTGAACATCCAGGCCATAAATAATGAAATTAAAAAAATAGCCAACGAGAGTGAAAAAACAAGGTTGCTAATTAAATAATTAGTTCCTTTTAAGAAAACTAATGCTTTACCAGTAAAGGAGATATTATAGCGTTCTTCAGGAAATTCTTTTTTTACAACCTGTTGTAATCGCTCTTGGATGATATCCATTTTGTCAGTTCCAACATCTTTCATAAATGTTGTAATTCGTGCGTATTGTCCGGTAGAATCAACAAAATTATTTAACATATTTGCATTCCCATCGGAATTTTTAGTGTATTCAAAAATATAACTTTGTTCTTGTGATGTAGGTAATTGATAATATTTTGGGTTTCCTTTATAAAAAGCTTGTTTAGAATATTTTACCAAATTTACAATGGAAACAGGCTTAGATAGTTCTGGAAAAGATTCTATCACTTCATTAATTTTTTCCATTCTTTTTAGGGTCGAGAGTTTCATAACACCTTTTTCTTTTTTAGTATCAACTAATATCTCTAAAGGCATAATTCCTCCAAACTCTTTTTCAAAAAATTTAATATCTTTATAAAAAGCTTTACTTTTTGGCATATCTTCAATTAAGCTTCCAGATACCCGTATTTGATAGAGCCCAATTATTCCTAAAATAATTACAATTACTGTGCTTATATAGATGGTAATCCTTCGATTCCGAACCATCGTTTCCATCCAATTGACAACATTTTCCATCCATTTTCTTTCCAAATGATTTAAATGTTTCTCTTTTGGAGGACTCATGAAACTATAAATGATAGGAATAATTAATAATGCTAAAATAAAAATGCTTAAAATATTAATAGAGGCTAATATTCCAAACTCTCGTAATAATTGACTTTTTACAAACACAAAAGTTGCAAAACCAGATGCTGTAGTAATGTTGGTCATTAATGTTGCGTTTCCTATTTTAGAAATTACACGCTGAAGTGCTTTTGCCTGCTGACCATGAAGCTTAATTTCTTGTTGGTATTTATTAATTAGAAAAACAGCATTTGGTACCCCAATAACAATAATCAGAGGAGGGATTAGGGCAGTTAAAACTGTGATTTCGTAACCTAGAAAACCAATAAAACCAAATGCCCAGGTTACTCCAATGGTTACAACAAGTAGGGTAATGAATGTGGCTCTAAAGGATCTAAAAAAGAAAAAGAAAATAATGGCTGTGATTAGAAGAGCTCCTAGAACAAATAATTGTATTTCATCTATAATATTTTGAGAATTTTTAGTTCTAATATATGGCATTCCTGAGACTCTAACATCTAAGCCTGTTTTAGCTTCAAAATCATCAATTATTGGAGTTAATTTGTTAAAAACAAATGCTTTTCTTTCAGGCTTATTTACAATTTCTTTTTTTATGTATATCGCCGTTTGAATAGTACCTGACTGTTTGTTGTATAATAAATTATCATAAAATGGAAGTTTTTCAAATAATTCTTTCTTTATGGCGCTAACTTGATCTACAGAAGAGAGGTGTCCGTTGTAGATTGATTTTAAAATAAATTTTTTATTTTTCCGATCTGCCTTTAGTCTTTTTACATCAGCAATTGATAGTGTAAATTCAACTTCACCTAATGAATCAAATGATTTTGCAAGTCCATTCCAAGCATTGAATTTGTCTGGAGAAAAAACAGTAGAGTCTTTTACAGCCAATAAGATTAAATTCCCTTCTTCCCCAAAAATATCTAGGAACGTATTATAATCAACATTTACTTTATGATTTTCAGGTAAAAGATTTGCTTCTGTATAAGAAAACCTCATATTCTTCATTTGAGTCACTAAAAATGCAGTGACTAGAGCAATCAGAAAAAGGATCAAGTATCTGTTTTTTAAAATAATTCTTGATACTCTAGTCCAAAAATCCATGGAGTGTTTTTTGCGGGTTTGTATATTTTTATTTGGAGTGTAATAAAATAGATTGGCAATAAAAAGTCTTGCCGAATGGCATATTATACAGTCATTATTTCTGTTTCTTTAATCTGATACAGTTCATCAGTTTTTTTAACAAAAACATTGGTTAATTCTTGAATATCTGCTTCTGTATTCTTTTTCATATCATCCGAGATATCTAATTTTTTTATTTCATTATTAGCCTCTTTTCTAGCATTTCTAACACCAACTTTTGCATGTTCAGCTTCAGCTTTTGCTTGTTTTGATAAATCTCGTCTTCTTTCTTCTGTTAATGGTGGAACATTTATAATAATATTTTCACCATTATTCATGGGGTTAAATCCTATATTGGCAATCATAATGGCTTTCTCAATGACAGGCAACATTTGTTTTTCCCAAGGTTGAATACTAATTGTTCGGGCGTCTGGAGTATTAACACTTGACACTTGACCTAACGGAGTTTGTGAACCGTAGTAATCTACCATGATATTAGCTAACATAGAAGGCGATGCTTTCCCTGCCCTAATCGTTTTTAGTTCTTTACTCAAAAAATCAATAGCTCCTTGCATTTGTTCTTTTGCAGAGTCTAAAATAAATTCTATTTCTTCATTCATATGTATCCTATTTACTAGTGATTTACGATAGTTCCGATTTGTTCTCCTGAAACTAATTTTAATAGATTTCCATTTGTATTCATGTCAAAAACAATAATAGGGAGTTTGTTTTCTTCACTTAAAGTAAAGGCCGTCATATCCATAACTTTTAATCCTTTTTTAAGTACATCTTTAAATGTAATTGTTTCAAATTTTATGGCAGATTTATCTTTTTCTGGATCGGCTGTGTAGATTCCATCAACTCGTGTTCCTTTTAAAATTGCGTCTGCATTTATTTCGATGGCTCTTAAAACAGCAGCAGTGTCGGTTGTAAAGTATGGATTTCCGGTCCCCGCTCCAAAAATAACAACTCGTCCTTTTTCTAAATGACGAATGGCTTTTCTTTTGATGTATGGTTCGGCCATTTCTTTTATTTGAATTGCCGTTTGTAATCGTGTGTAAATGCCTTCATCTTCAAGAGCACTCTGTAGAGCCAATCCATTAATGCAGGTGGCTAACATTCCCATATGATCTCCTTGAACACGATCCATTCCATTACTAGCTCCTGCAACGCCTCTGAAAATATTCCCCCCGCCAATAACTATGGCAAGCTCTATTCCTTTTTCTGTTACTTGTTTAATTTCTTTGGCATATTCTTTTAGACGTTTAGGGTCTATTCCATAGTGTCTATCACCCATAAGTGCCTCACCACTTAATTTTAAAAGTACTCGTTTGTATTGCATAATTTTGAAAAGTTCAACAAAATTAAGCATTTTTTTCTTTTATTAAATACTTGTAAACGTGAAAAACCTCCTTAATTCTTGACAGATATCAAGAATTAAGGAGGTTTTTTAGTATTAATTTTTTATAATAAACTATCCTAGAGCTACACGTTTAAAATTAGTAACGCTTACATCTCCTATGGTTTTTACGTAATTAGCAACTGTTTGCTTGCTATCTTTAATGAATGCTTGATTTACTAGAGTGTTATCTTTAAAGAAACGCTTAATTTTACCTTTAGCAATATTTTCTAACATTGCTTCTGGTTTTCCTTCTGCTCTTAATTGATCTTTTGCAATTTCAATTTCTTTTTCAATGATAGAGGCATCTACAGCATCTTCATTTAAGGCAATTGGATTCATTGCAGCTGCTTGCATTGCTACATCTTTAGCAACAACTTCGGCGCCCTCTACTGCTGTTGATAAACCAACAATAGTTGCTATTTTATTTCCAGCATGAATGTAGGAGCCTACAAATGGAGCTTCAATTTTTTCAAAAGCATTAATTTGAAGTTTTTCACCAATGACACCTGTTTGTTCGATTAATTTATCAGCAATAGTCATTCCATTAAAATCGGCTGCTAAAAGTTCTTCTTTAGAATTGTATTTTAAGGCTACTTCTGCGATTTCATTTGCAAGACTTACAAAACTGTCATTTTTACCTACAAAATCAGTTTCACAACCCAAAACAATAGAGACACCAACAGTTTTATCAGTATTTACTTTAGCGATTGCAGCCCCTTCTGTAGATTCTCTGTCTGCTCTTTTAGCAGCTACTTTTTGACCTTTCTTTCTAAGAATATCAATTGCTTGTTCAAAATTTCCTTCTGCTTCTACGAGTGCTTTTTTACAATCCATCATACCAGCACCAGTAGATTTCCTTAATTTATTTACTTCTGCAGCGGTTACTTTAACCATTTTTTCTAATTTTTAAAAAAGTTACAAATTATTTTTTCTCAACTGTTTTTTTAGTTGTTTTCTCTTCTACTTTAGGAGTTTCTTTTACCACTTCTTTTTTTGTTTCTTTGGTAGCAGGTTTTGCTTTTTCTTTTTCGGCTTTTCTTTCAGCTAAACCTTCTGCAATTCCTTCTGTTATAAAAGATAATACTTTCTCTATAGACTTAGATGCATCATCGTTAGACGGAATTACAAAATCAATAGGTCTTGGGTCAGAGTTGGTATCAACCATAGCAAAAATTGGAATATTCAATTTTTTGGCTTCTGCAATGGCAATATGTTCTTTTTTTACATCCACCACAAAAACAGCTCCTGGTAATCTAGTCATATCTACGATTGAACCTAAATTTTTATCTAGTTTTTCTCGTTGACGATTGATCTGTAATTTCTCTCTTTTTGATAAAGCATCAAAAGATCCGTCTTGTTTCATTCTATCAATAGAAGTCATTTTTTTGACTGCTTTTCTGATGGTAACAAAATTGGTTAACATTCCTCCAGGCCATCGTTCAGTGATATATGGCATCTGAACAGCAGCAGCTTTTTCAGCAACAATGTCTTTAGCTTGTTTTTTAGTAGCGACAAATAAAATTTTTCTTCCTGAATTAGCAATTTTTTGTAATGCTAATGATGCTTCTTCTATTTTAGCAGCTGTTTTATATAAGTCTATAATATGAACTCCATTACGTTCAGTGTATATATAAGGAGCCATATTTGGATTCCATTTTCTGGTCAAGTGACCGAAATGAACTCCATTTTCTAGTAATTCTTTAATGTCTACGTTTGTCATTTTATAGTTTGTTTACTTTCTGTTTGATCGCAATAGAGAAGTAGTCTTGTGAGTCTTACCTATTTAGATACTAAACTTTAATTTATAATTTAATTTTTCTAAGATTGCTTGGCTTGTGAAATAGAGAGCTAAAATAATTTCAGTCAAAATCTCTTTCTATGTTAACGTTTAGAGAACTGGAATTTCTTACGAGCTTTCTTTTGACCAAATTTCTTACGTTCAACCATTCTTGGATCACGAGTTAATAAGCCTTCTGGTTTTAAGACCAATCTGTGTTCTTCATTTATAGATACTAGTGCTCTAGTAATTGCTAAACGAATAGCTTCAGCTTGACCAGTGACTCCTCCACCATAAACATTCACATGAATATCATAAGATGTTAAGTTATCTGTTAACATAAGAGGTTGTTGTACTTTATATTGTAAAGTACCTGTAGTAAAATAATCTTTATAATCTTTTTTATTTATTACAATATTTCCCTTTCCTTTTGAAAGATAAATACGAGCTACGGCAGTTTTTCTTCTACCAATTTTATGAACTGTATCCATTATTTAAGATCGTTTAAGTTAATAGCTTTTGGGTTTTGAGCATCATGTTTGTGCTCAGTTCCAGCGTATACATACAAATTTCTGTAAAGGGCACTACCTAAAATATTTTTCGGCAACATTCCTTTCACTGCTTTTTCCACTAATCTAGTTGGATCCTTTTCAAACATTTCTGTTGCAGTTAACGATCTTTGTCCTCCTGGATATCCTGTA
>JBELHH010000014.1:41106-53131 GCA_042091515.1 Flavobacterium sp.
CTGATACTGTTTTGTAACTTAATGTGTTCATAATTACACTTTTAGTTTTTGTTCGATTAATAATTAATTTTAAATTCCTTTCAAAAAGGAGTGCAAATGTACTACTAATTATTTGATTTACAAATAGTAAAAAGGGTCTTTTAAAGATCTCTTTTAGTTACTTCATTTCATTAAATTCTTCTATATCTTTTCGCGATAAATAATTATCATTTTTTTGAATTTATTTTTCCTTCTAAAAGAAGATGTTCATAAGGAAAGAATATTTTTTAAAAATCTGGATTTACGGTAAAACTGATAATCTTGTTGGACAAGGGATGAATGAACTCAATGTATTCTGAATGTAAGTATAGTCGATCTTCTTTATTACCATATAAGTCATCTCCAACAATTGGTGAATTCAGTCCATTTTTATGAGCAGCATGGACTCTTAATTGATGAGTTCTTCCAGTAATTGGATAGAAATGAATACGAGTTCTGTTATTTTCATGATGTATAATGCTCCACCTCGTTGTTGCTTGTTTCCCCAATTTAAAATCGACTAATTGTCTGGGTCTATCCTCTAAGTCTAATCTTATAGGCAGCATTATGACTCCTTCATTTGTTGTTATTTCTCCTTCTAATAAGGCTACATATCTCTTCTTAACGGTCCTTTCTATAAACTGTTTTTGTAGTATTTTATTTGATTCTTTAGTTTTAGTAAGAATTAGGATTCCAGAGGTAGACATGTCTAATCTATGGACAATTAAAGGGCCTGTTGCATTTGGATATTTTTTTTTAATTCTGGTGTAAACAGAATCACTTATTTCTTTACCTGGTACTGATAAAAGTTCTGTAGGTTTATTAATAACAATAATTGCATCATCTTCATATATTATCTGTAAAGTCTTTTTTTTACCCAATTGTTTAATCAATATATTTTCATCCTGTTTTATCCCTGTTAGCATATGGGATAATATTGGTTTACATCTGCTCTGGCAAGAAGGATAAAAATTTTTATGTCTTCTAATCTTTGAATTTGGTGAAACACCCCACCAAAATTCTGCCATGGTGATAGGAATTAAATTATTTTGAAAGGCATATTGTAATAATTTTGGAGCAGAGCAATCCCCGGCTCCAGCAGGAGGCTTTATGTTTGGAAGATTAAAAATGTCCGTTAATCCCTTTTTTTCTTTGTACTGATTTAAGAATTGATATTTAGCAAATAATTTTTTTTGTAATAGAGTAGAGGCTTCTTTTCTGGATTTTTTTAAATCATTAAGTTGATTTTCAAAAACAGCTAGTTGTTGCTTTTTTAGCTCTAATGTACTGTTGTAATATTCTTGTAATTCTTTGAAATAAAATTGGTCATTTAAACTCTCTTGTGCCAATTTTTTGATAAAAACGTTATAATCTTTGGTATTTAGAGTTAAAAGTGCTTTTTCTTTTCTAGCCTTTCTCTCTTTTTTATAAGATTTTATTTTCCTTTTTTCAGATGCTAGATCATCATGAATTTTTTTAGTTAACTTTTTGATAGAGTTTACTAAAAAAAGATATGTTTTATCATTTTTAAGAGTACTAATTTTTAGACTAATTTGGGTAATTTTATCTTCTCCTTTTAGATAAAAATTACCGTCTGTACTCCTGTTATAAATAGGAGGAACAAATTTACTAGGGAATTTATTATCTGCTAATTTTCCAGAAAAAGCAGCTAAATACCCAAGTGAATGATCGTTCTTTTTTACAACTAGAACACCAAACATTTTTCCAATAGAATTTGAAGTTATTTTTTGAGCAAGACCAAAATCATGGTTGAAGTCTGTTTGAGTTTCTAGATATTCTTGAAGTTCTCTGGAAGCAACTTTAGCAAGTCTGTGAGGTTCATAATAAAATGGGAATGTAAATTTTCCTGGAAGTGGAATTTCCGAAATATTTTCTTTAAAAGAATGAAAACAATTCAAATTGATATCGTTATTTGATAATGCTTAATGGGCTTCAAGCCAATTTTGACCTATTCCAATTTCTACATCTAGAGGAACACTCATTGTAAAGGCATTCTCCATTTCATATTTAATTATTGGTTTAATAAGGTCTAATTCATCAAGATGAACATCAAAAACTAATTCATCATGAACTTGTAATAACATTTTTGATTTGAAGTTTTCTTTGTTAAACCGTCTGTAGATATTGATCATTGCTACTTTTATAATATCGGCTGCTGACCCTTGGATAGGAGCATTTACAGCATTTCGTTCTGCAGCTCCCCGAACGATTGCATTTCTGGAGTTAATATCTTTCAAGTATCTACGACGTTGAAGTACCGTTTCTACATATCCATTTTCCCTTGCAAAATCTACTTGTGAAGTCATATAGCTTCTTAATTTTGGATAGGTTTGATAATAAAGATCGATTAGTTCTTTTGATTCTTTTCGAGTTAAATCTGTTTGATTACTTAATCCGAAGGCAGATACTCCGTAGATAATACCAAAATTAACTGTTTTAGCATTGCTTCGTTGTTCACGGGTTACGTCATCTATAGAAATATTAAAAACTTTCGCTGCCGTTGAAGCATGAATATCTTCCCCATTTTTAAAAGCTTCAATCATTGTTTCTTCTTTACTTAAAGCTGCAATAATTCGTAGTTCTATTTGCGAATAATCAGCAGCTAATAAAACATAGTTTTCATCTCTAGGGATAAATGCTTTTCGTACCTGACGCCCACGCTCTGTTCGAATAGGAATATTCTGTAGATTAGGATTATTAGAACTTAATCTACCTGTTGCAGCTACCGCTTGAGCATATACCGTATGAATACGGCCACTTTTTGGATTTATCTCATTTGGTAATGCTTCTACATAGGTGCTTTGTAGTTTTTTATATTGACGATACTTTAAAACATTGGCAATAATTTCGTATTCTTTTGCTAAGGATGACAAAATATCTTCTGCGGTAGAATACTGCCCTGTTTTTGTTTTTTTAGGTTTGTCTATCAGCTTCATATTTTCAAACAATACAACTCCAAGTTGTTTAGGAGATGCAATATTAAATTCTTCACCTGCCTGGGTAAAAATAATTTTTTCTAATCGATTAATATCATTGATAAGTTCAATCGATAATTTGTGTAAAAAACTAGCATTTAAATGAATTCCTTCAATTTCCATTGCTGTTAGTACAGATACTAAAGGCAATTCAATTTCATTAAATAGTTTGATAACATTTCCACTTTTTAATTCTTTAACAAAGTGTTTTTTAAGTTGTAAAGTAATGTCGGCATCCTCCACAGCGTATTCTGTCTGATCTTCAATTGGAACTACTCTCATTGAGAGTTGATTTTTTCCTTTTTTACCAATCAATTCTGTAATTGAAATGGGTTGATAATTTAAGTATGTTTCAGACAAGATATCCATAGCATGACGCATGTCAGGATTAATTAAATAATGAGCAATCATGGTATCAAATAATGGTCCTTTCACTGAAATTTTATAGTTTGATAATACTTTGATATCATATTTTAAATTATGCCCAATTTTTTCAATGGATTCATTTTCAAAGAAGCCACGAAACTCTTCTAAGATAGAAGCGGTCTCTATTTGATCTTCTGGGAATGATACATAATAGCCTTTTCCATTTTCCCAAGAAAAAGCAATACCAATAAGTTCAACTTCTAGTGCTTTTAATCCGGTAGTTTCAGTGTCAAAACATACTGAGGATTGTTCTTGTAATTTTTTACATAATAATTTTCTAGAAAAAGGCGTGCTTACATGTTGATAAAAATGTGTTGTTGTTGTAATTGTTTTGTACCCTTGATTACTTTCTTCTTCAGAAATATTTCCTGATCCTGGGGCAGCAAATAAATCAAATTGACCATTGGTAGCTGTTTCAGTTGGTTTTTTTGCTGTTGTGTTTTGATTTTCGGAACTATTCTTAGGAGAAACTTCTGTTGTTTTAGTAAATGTTTTAATAAAATTATCGGTGAGTCTCCGGAATTCTAATTCATTAAAAATTTCTTTTGTAGCTTCAATATTTGGCATACACATTTTAAAGCCGGCTTCCTCAAACTCAACAGGAACATCTAGCATGATTGTTGCTAATTCTTTGGAGAGTAATCCTAAATCTTTGGAAGCTTCAACTTTTTCTTTCATTTTTCCTTTTAGTTCATCTGTATTTTTTAAAAGGCTTTCCATAGAGCCGTATTGAGCAAGAAATTTTTTAGCTGTTTTTTCACCAACACCTGGTAATCCTGGAATATTATCTACAGAATCTCCCATCATTCCTAAAAAGTCAATTACTTGCTCTGGTCTTTCTACCCCAAATTTTTCTTGTACTTCAGGAATCCCCCATGTTTCATATCCGCCACCAAACCGAGGTCTATACATAAAAATATTTTCAGAAACCAATTGAGCAAAATCTTTATCAGGAGTTACCATAAATATTTGATACCCTTCTTTTTCAGCTTTTTTTGCTAAGGTTCCAATAATATCATCAGCTTCATAGCCTTCAAGAACAACAGCAGGAATATTCATTGCCTTTAATATATTTTCAATAATAGGAACTGCAATTTTAATTGCTTCAGGGGTTTCTTGCCTATTGGCTTTATATGCAGGAAAAGCTTCTGTTCTGGCAACGCTTCCACCTCTATCAAAACATACAGCTAAAAGATCAGGATTTTCACGCTTAATAACATCTAATAACGAGTTAGTGAACCCTAAAATAGCAGAGGTGTCCATCCCTTTTGAGTTGATTCTTGGATTTTTAATAAAGGCATAATATCCTCTAAAAATTAATGCGAAGGCATCGAGCAAAAAGAGACGTTTTTTTTCTGACATGAGCTTATGAGTATAGAATTGATAAAGCTACAAAACTTTAACATGATGTTAAAATTTCAATCTCATTTTAGCAGTATATTTGTTATTAATTAATAGAATTTGTTTATGCCAAGGTGGGTGCTTCCCTTAATGATTATTTCCATATTAATTTTTATTCTTGAATATTATGCCTTTCAGGCCATAAAAACCGTTACTAAAAATAAAGTGATAAGAGGATGTTGGCTGTTGGTTGGAATTCTTGCGTATATTAATTTATTAATTGTTATTGTTACTACTCCAAGAGCTGCTGGACAAACCAAAGAGTTTCAAATGGCTGTAGGGATTATGATTACTATTTTAATTCCAAAGATATTTATTTTGATAATACTGTTTGGAGAAGATGTTGTTCGATTATTTCAAAAATTGATTTCTTGGATTCGAAATAGTCAATCTTCTACAATGCCCGGAAGAAGAAAGTTTGTCTCACAAATTGCTTTAAGTATTGCTGCCATTCCTTTTGTATCATTCTTATATGGGATTGTTCAAGGGCGTTATAATTACAAGGTTTTAAAGTACCAACTTTCTTTTGATGACCTTCCCGAAGCGTTTGATGGGTTTACAATTACTCAAATTTCAGATATTCATTCAGGAAGTTTCACCAATAGAGAGAAGATCCAGTATGGTGTTAATATGATTAATGAACAAAAATCGGATTTGATCTTATTTACTGGCGATATTGTTAATAATCGAGCTAATGAAATGAATAAGTGGATAGAAATATTTGGGTCCCTCAAGGCTCCTTATGGGAAGTACTCTATTCTAGGAAACCATGATTATGGCGATTATACAAGTTGGACTTCAGAAGAAGAAAAGAGTAAAAATTTTAGTGAAATAAAAGGATTATTTCCTAAAATGGGTTTTGAGTTATTGTGTAATGAACACCGAATCATAGAAAAAGATTCTCAAAAGATATGTTTAGTAGGTGTCGAAAATTGGGGAAAAGGAGGTTTTAAAAAGAAAGGTGATTTAGCGCTTGCTTCTAATGGGATTCATCAAGAAGATTTTAAGGTTTTGATGTCACATGATCCATCACATTGGGACGCACAAGTAAAGGGTAATGATTTTCATTATCATTTAACCTTGAGTGGACATACGCATGGTTTACAAATGGGTATTGAAATTCCAGGATGGTTTAAATGGAGTCCTTCTAAGTATGTTTATAAGCAATGGGCCGGATTGTATCAAGAGTACGGAAGGTATCTCAATGTGAATAGAGGCTTTGGCTACCATGCATTTCCAGGACGAGTAGGTATATGGCCAGAAATCACGGTAATTGAGCTTAAAAAAACATGATCTTAAAACGAATTAAACAGAAATGCTATATTTGTAATGAGGAAAATGATTTTATAGCATTTAAATCGAAAGAAAAATAACGAACAATGACAAAGTTTGGTGAATTAATTAATACGGATCAACCTGTCTTAATAGACTTTTATTTTGATTGGGATGATGTCAATAATAATTTAGATACTTTACGTGATGTTGCCGCTGCTTTAGGCGATAAGGCAAAAGTGATTAAGATAGATATTAAAAAAAATGAGCCACTAGCTGAAGCTCTCAGAGTAAAAGGAAATCCAACATTCATGATTTACAAAGATGGTGAAATGAAATGGAGACAAACTGGCGAGCAAGATGCCAATACCTTAATTGGTTTAGTGCAACAATATTTTTAACTAATTGCTTTAAATATAAAGCCTTCTTTTGAAAAATGGTCTAAAGCCTTAGGCAGCGCATAGAATATTTTTTCTTTGGATTTATCGCTATCGTGCATCACAATAATACTACCATTGGTTGTTTTTTTAATCATATTCTCAAGACACTTTTGATCTGAAATTGAAGAGTCAAAATCGCCACTAAGTACATTCCACATAACTATTTTGTATCCATTTTTTTGTAATTCTCTAGCTTGTGATAATTTCAATATTCCATAAGGAGGCCTAAATAGTTTTGAATCTATGTAGTCAGACGCTAAGTTAATATTTTGGAGATATTGCTTTTTGTTGGATCTAAACCCGTTTAAATGACTAAATGTATGATTTCCTACCGAATGCCCTTCTTTAATAATTCGTTTATAAATAGTGTTGTTTTTTTTTACATTTTCCCCAACACAAAAAAAAGTCGCTTTTGCATTGTATTTTTTTAATTCGTTTAATACGAAACTTGTAATTTCTGGTGTTGGACCATCATCAAAAGTCAAATAAATTTCTTTAGGAACAGAAGAAAAACACCAACGGTAATTGGAGAAAATCTTTTGAATAATTGTGGGTGTTTTTACAGAATAAACTTTCATTATATATAGTTATTCATCTGGAATTAAATGACTAAATAATTTAACGGTCTCTATGAATTCTTCTTGTTTTTTATTTTTGTACTCTTCGTCTGGGTCAAATCGATCAATTTGAGTCGCAATAACATTTCTATACATTAAAAGATTGTTATCTATTTCTTCAAAAATGCTATTTGAATCTTCCTGAGGAAATTCTGCCAGCCAAATGAGTTGCTCTTTAAAAATTTTTATCAATGTTTCGGCTGCATCTCTTGCTTTTTCTGTTTCTCCAAGTAGATAATACATTTCTGGATATCCAATTGATAAACTAAAATGACTGAAGTCTCTTATCGGCATTTTTTCTATTGAGAGGTCTAATATTTCAAGTGCTTTAATGGTATCTCCATTTTTTGAAAAAGCTTCTGATAAACGTAACAAATTATTCCTTAGTGATATAGAGCTCTTTTTGGTTTGCTCATCTAAATAAATCCTACCATCATTAATATTTCTCCAATTTAGTTTTTGGATATTTGTATACATCTTATCAGGATCTATTCTTCCCATGTCAAAAGGACTTTTTTTAGAAACTGTTCCATCAGGATTTACAATTTCCATTGGTGTTTTTATGGGGACTAATTTATAAGCCATTCCATCTAATTGAAGATAATCTTTAAGCCAAATATATTCTTCATCTGCAAATGCACCTCCTGTAAAATAAATGGGGCGCTTCCAATCAAAATTTGCTAAGATATCAAGCATTAAAATTCTATTTTTTGCAATCCCTCTTCCAATTTTTATGTCTATAAAATCAACAATTTTGTCAGCATCTTTAGAGTCAACTATTCCATATTTAAGAACATTTTCTTTATTTACTGGGATTCTAATATTTCTAGTAGGAAGTACTTTTTCTTCATTACCATCTCCATCAATATCAAAGAAAGTAACTTCATTTTTACTCTGTATCCATTGCATGTATTTATCAATTGATAGAACTGAGTCTTTTAATGTGGGAAATAATTCTTCGAAATAATAAGCTGCATCTAGACTCCCATATTTATAGTCATCATGTTTTAGTTGAGAGGGAATTGGAGGGGCATCATAGGTTGCTCTCTTCATTTGATCGATATACCAATCTGTGGCAAAAAGGCTTGTGTTTACCAATTTGATATCTGTTCTTATACCTTCAACTTCTTGCATATACCAGAGAGGAAAGGTGTCATTGTCTCCGATTGTAAACATGATTGCATTTGGATCGCAAGATTCTAAATAAGATTGAGCATTTAAATGAGTCGTGTATCGATTCGATCTATCATGATCATCCCAATTTTCAAAAGCCATTAAAGTAGGGACTGCCAATAATGCGATGATCGTCACCAAAGAGGCAATAATTTTTTTATTTCCAAGATGTTTTAGGTAGTCGAAGATTGAGAGGACTCCAAAACCAACCCAAATAGCAAAAATATAAAAAGACCCTACAATCGCATAATCTCTTTCTCTAGGTTCAAAAGGTTTCGGGTTTGTGTAAAATATAATAGCAAATCCAGTAAAAACAAAAAACATAAAGAGGACATAGAAATTATTTTTATCCCATTTTAAATGATATAGAATTCCAATAATTCCAAGCAACAAGGGAAGCATATAATAAATATTTCTTCCTTTATTTTCTTTTACATCTGAGGGTAAATTATTCTGTGGGCCAAGTCTAGCTTCATCTATAAACTTTATACCACTCAACCAATTTCCATTATATGGATCTAATTGTCCTTGAACATCATTTTGTCTACCAGAGAAATTCCACATAAAATAACGTCCATACATATATCCAAATTGATAACTAAGCATAAATTTGATGTTTTCGGCAAATGTTGGTCTTCGGGTACTGTTTTGAGGAATTCCTGCAATAGCCTTATACATTTCTTCTGAGCTAGGGTTGGTCATTCGAGGAATAAATCCTTTATGCTTATCCGAGGAGTTAGGTAATACATCTTTGTACTTATTTACAATTTCGTACTTACCATTCTTTTTCTCATATTTAGGTTTATCATCCCTCAGTGGTTTATCTTTATTTACTTCTCTGCTGTAAGAATCAGAATAGTAGGTGTCATAAAAAACATTGGCATCTCCATATTGTTCGCGATTGTAGTATGCTAATAATTCTCTAGCACTAGAAGGATTATTTTCATTAATGGTTGTATTGGCATTCGCTCTTATAGGGAGCATTACCCAAGAGGAAAAACCAATCATGATAAATAAAATCGATAGAAGTAATGTGTTTGTTAATATGTGTTTGTGATTTCTTGTGTAGTTCAATCCAAAGTAGAAGCCAGCAATTAATATAATTCCAGCAATAATTGATCCTGAGTTGTATGGAAGTCCTATAGAATTTATAAAAAATAATTCTGAAGCACTGAAAAATTTTAGTGTAAATGGAAATAAAAACTTAAAAACAAAAGCCAATACTAAGACTGAAATTAAAGTAGCAACGGCAGTAGTTTTTATATTGATTGTATGATATTTTTTAAAGAAATATAATAAAACAATTGCTGGAATGACAAGTAACGATAAGATATGAACTCCAAAAGATAATCCAACAACAAAGCTAATAAGAACAAGCCATTTATTCCCTCTGGCTGTGTGAAGTTCACTTTCCCATTTTAACCCTAGCCAAAATAAAATGGCCATTAAAAAGGAAGACATTGCATATACCTCTCCTTCAACGGCACTAAACCAAAAACTATCAGAAAATGTGTAGGTTAATGATCCAACTAAGGCACTTCCTAAAATAGCAATCAAAGAACTTTCTCTAATTTCTCCAGATTTAAATGCCAGTTTTTTAGCTAGATTAGTGATCGTCCAAAACATAAACAAAATTGTAAAAGCACTAGCTAAAGCAGACATAAAGTTGACCATTTTTGCAATTTCTGTTACTTCACTAGTGAACATAGCGAAAAAGGCACCGAGCATCTGAAATAACGGAGCTCCTGGAGGGTGACCAACTTCTAATTTCACAGAGGTGGAAATATACTCTCCACAATCCCAGGCGCTAACAGTAGGTTCTAAGGTAAGGGAGTAGGTGATGAGTGCGATTGTAAAGGTACTCCATCCTAGGATAAGGTTCCACTTTTTAAATTTTTCTGGTGTCATATTTACATAAATGTGGGGACGAATTTACTAATTTATACTATAAAATACCCTTAATACAATATTATAAAAAGAACTAAGGTTATAAAACTTTGTTAAAAATAAAAAATCAATAAAAATATTTGCAGGATTAAAACTTTGATTTAAATTTGCAGCCGCTCATTATTTCAATGGCCTATGGTGTAATTGGTAACACACCGGTTTTTGGTACCGACATTCAAGGTTCGAGTCCTTGTAGGCCAACTATTTCAATCCCAATTTCTAGAAATTGGGATTTTTATATTTTAAAAGTTATCACGGGTCGTAAAGCATTTTTAGAAAGATCTCTCGCAATACTGCTATTAAAAAGGCTAGATAGTCCGCTTCTTCCATGAGTACTCAAAGCAATTAAGTCTGCATTCACTTCTTTAGCAAAATTTGTAATTCCTTTTACCACTGAGGTATCATTATAAATGCTAATTGTTTTTTTTGGTAAATTATATTCTCTAATGAATTCTTTAATTTTTTCTTTGGTATCCGTTGTGCTTTCAAAACGATCTAATGTATTAATTTTTAGAAGATGAATTTTTGCATTAAATTGATGAGCAAAATCTAAAAATTTTTTAAAAGCCACTTTATTTTCATCATCATAATTAGAAGCAAAAATGAAGTTTTTAAACTTAAATTTTTTAGAATCAGTTTTAACCACCACCACTGGTATTGTAGAGGTTCTGACAATTTTTTCTGTATTTGAGCCAATAATCATTTCTTCAAAATCAGAAACTCCCTGAGATCCCATCACAATTAAATTGGCATTAATTTTTGAAACATAATTTTTAATACCCTCATAAGGGTGTTGAAATTTAATAGAATACTTCACTACTTGAGAATCATTAAAAAGCTGGGTTTTTAAGGCTATCATTTTTTCTTTGACCTTTCTTAAATAAACCATACTCTTTGGAATACTAAAATTACTACCTGCACCCATATCAATAATTCCGGAAGGAAGTTCAACTAGATGAAGTAGGTATATTTCACAATTAATGTTCTTTCCAATTTGTGCAGCCATTTTTGTAGCATATTCAGATCTTTTAGAGAAATCTACTGGGACTAAAACTTTATACATAAATTAATTTTTTAATTATTTTAAAGAGCGTTAATAAATTAACAGGGCGATTGGTTAAATTTATAAAAAAATGAAAAAAAAACCTATTTGGTTTTTAAGTAACAAGTTAGTATATTTGCATCGAAAATTAACGAAATACGCAGAAGAAGGGGACGATAAGTCCCCTATTTTTATATCTTTAGGTATGAATCAAGATTTGGTCAAAAAATTAGTAAATGAAGCGATTTTTGAAAATAAATCCCTTTTTCTAATTGAATTGTCTTTTTTAACAGGAAATAAAATTAAAGTTATCGTTGACGGAGATCAAGGAGTTTCTATTAAAGAGTGTATTCGAATTAGTAGACACGTAGAGCATAATTTAGATAGGGAAGAAGAAGATTTTGGATTAGAAGTAACTTCACCAGATATTTCTCATCCGTTAATGTTAAAAAGACAATATCAAAAAAACATCAACAGAACTCTTAAAGTAAAGACAGAGCAAGGAGAAATAGAGGGTACTTTAGTGAGTACGAACGATCATGAAATTGCTCTTTCATGGAAAGTAAGAGAGCCAAAACCAATAGGAAAAGGAAAAGTAACAGTAGAAAAAAATGCTGCAATAGCATTTGAAAATATTAGAGAAGCAAAAGTGAAGATTACATTTTAAGAAGAACATGCAATGGAAAATATAGC
>JBELHH010000014.1:53141-64747 GCA_042091515.1 Flavobacterium sp.
ATTAATAGATTCGTTTTCAGAATTCAAAGACATGAAAAGTATAGACAGAGTAACTCTCATGTCTATTTTAGAAGAAGTTTTTAGAGCTGCGCTTAAGCGTAAGTTTGGTTCTGATGATAATTTTGATATTATTATTAATCCTGATAAGGGAGATTTAGAGATTTGGAGAAATAGAGTTGTTGTTGCAGATGGTGGAGTTGAGGATGATAATGAAGAGATTGAAATTACAGCAGCAAGAAAAATTGAGCCAGATTTTGAAATTGGTGAAGATGTTTCTGAAGAAGTAAAACTTTATGATTTGGGAAGAAGAGCAATTCTGGCGTTACGTCAAAATTTAATTTCTAAAATTCATGAACACGATAGTACGAATATCTTCAAATATTTTAAAGAACTTGAAGGAGATATTTTTAGTGCAGAAGTTCATCATATTCGTCATAATGCAATTATTTTGTTAGACGATGATGGAAATGAAATTGTACTCCCTAAAAGTGAGCAAATTAGATCAGACTTTTTTAGAAAAGGAGATTCTGTTAGAGGTGTTATTAAGACAGTAGAGTTGAGAGGTAACAAACCTGCAATTATTTTGTCAAGAACTTCACCAAATTTTTTAGTGAAATTGTTTGAACAGGAAATTCCAGAAGTATTTGATGGATTAATTACTGTTGAAGGAGTTGCAAGAATTCCTGGAGAAAAAGCAAAAGTTGCTGTAGATTCTTATGATGATAGAATTGATCCAGTTGGAGCATGTGTAGGGATGAAAGGTTCTAGAATTCATGGAATTGTTCGTGAATTAGGAAATGAAAACATCGATGTAATTAATTATACAAAAAATGAACAATTATTCATTTCAAGAGCATTAAGTCCAGCAAAGATTGTTTCAATGGAAATTGAACAGTATGAAGAAGAAAAGAATGGTAAAAAAGGCCGTGTAAATGTTTTCTTAAAACCAGAAGAAGTTTCTAAAGCCATTGGAAAAGGAGGAGTAAATATCCGATTAGCCAGTGAATTAACAAAATACGATATTGACGTTCAAAGAGAAGGCTTGGAAGAAGAGGATGTAGAACTAACAGAGTTTGGAGACGAAATAGAATCTTGGATAATACAAGAATTTAAGAATATTGGTTTAGATACTGCTAAGAGTGTTTTAGATACCTCAGTTCAAGAACTTCTCAAACGGACAGATTTAGAAGAAGAAACAATATTAGACGTTCAAAGAATTTTAAAAGAAGAATTCGAAGAATAATTATTAATAAAAATCAATACTTTTACAAACAAAGGGAATAAAAGTTTATGTCGGAAAGTAGAACAATGAGACTTAATAAAGTGCTAAGAGAGTTAAATATTTCTCTTGATAGAGCAGTAGAATATCTTGCTAAAAACGGTCATCAGATCGATGCAAGACCTACTACAAAAATATCAAGTGAAATATATCATGTACTTCAAGATGGTTTCGAAACAGATGCAAATAAAAAAGCAGCATCAAAAGAGGTTGGTGAAGAAAAGAGAAAAGAGAAAGAGGCGATAAGACTAGAGCTAGAAGCAAAAAATGAAAGAAAGAAACTAGAGGAAGAGAAAAAAGAAAAAGTTTTAAAGGCTAAAGCTGAAAAATTAGAATTAAAGACGGTAGGGAAAATAGATATTGAACCTAAAAAAGTTTTTAATGATAAAAAATCTAAAGAAATAAAAGAGCACAGTAATGAAGTAAGTGAGCAAAAAGAATCATCAGACCCTACTCCAACAAAGACAATAACTCCAGTTCTAAAAGAAGAAAATGCAACCTCAACGGTAGCAAGTGAATCAGAAGTATTAAAAGAAGAACCTTTAGAAGGAAAAGAAACTCCCGAAACAGATTCCAATGATGAAACAAATGATGTTTCAGAAACAATCAAAACACAATATAAAAAATTAAATGGTCCAAAGTTAACGGGTAAAATTATCGATCTTAAACAATTTGAAAAAGCAAAGAAAAAGCCCGAGGACAAACCCAAAACAACTCCAAAGAACGATGCTTCAAAACGCAAGAGAAAAAGAATAAGTAAACCAGGAGGGCCAGGTCAGAAAGAAAATAGACCTAGTAATGCTAAAAGCGGAACTGCAAGAGGTGGAACTGCAAGAGGTGGACAACGACGACCAGTTGCTCAAAAACGGGAGCTTACAGAAGCAGAAATTCAAAAGCAAGTAAGGGAAACGTTAGAGAAACTTCAAGGAAAATCGTCTAAAGGAAAAGGGGCAAAGTATAGAAGAAACAAAAGAGACGCCCACAAAGAATTATCCGATGCAGAAACAGAAGCTCAAGCATTAGAATCTAAAATATTAAAAGTTACAGAATTTGTAACCGTAAGTGAAGTAGCCACAATGATGGAAGTCCCTGTAACTGAAATTATTTCAGCGTGTATGATGCTTGGGATGATGGTTACAATGAATCAACGTTTAGATGCAGAAACACTTAAAATTGTTGCAGAAGAATTTGATCATGCAGTTGAATTTGTTGGGGCAGAAGTAGAAGAATCAATAGCAGAAGAGATAGACAGTCCAGAGGATTTAGTCATAAGAGCTCCCATTATAACTGTAATGGGTCATGTAGATCATGGAAAAACGTCCTTATTAGATTATGTAAGAAAAGCAAATGTAATTGATGGTGAATCTGGAGGAATTACCCAGCATATTGGAGCTTATGCTGTAAGTGTTGGAGATCAAAAAATAGCATTTTTAGACACACCTGGACATGAAGCTTTTACAGCCATGCGTGCTCGTGGAGCTCAAGTTACCGATCTCGTTATTATTGTAGCTGCAGCTGATGATGATGTGATGCCTCAAACAAAAGAGGCGATTTCTCATGCACAAGCCGCAGGTGTTCCGATTATATTTGCAATCAATAAAATAGACAAACCAAATGCCAATCCAGATAATGTAAAAACACAATTATCTTCAATGAATTTATTAATTGAAGAATGGGGAGGAAATATTCAGTCACAAGATATTTCTGCTAAAACAGGGCAAGGTATTCCAGAATTACTAGAAAAAGTATTGTTAGAAGCAGAGATTTTAGAGCTAAAAGCGAACCCCAAAAAAAATGCTGTTGGAGCAGTAGTGGAGGCACAATTAGACAAAGGAAGAGGATATGTTACAACCATATTAGTTCAAGCAGGAACTTTAAGAATTGGAGATTATATATTGGCTGGTAAGAACAGTGGTAAAGTTAAAGCCATGTTTGACGATAAAGGAAATAATGTAGAAGAGGCAGGTCCTTCAACACCTATTTCAATCTTAGGATTAGACGGAGCACCACAAGCAGGAGATAAGTTTAATGTATTTGATGATGAAAGAGAAGCTAAACAAATTGCTTCCAAAAGATCACAACTTCAGAGAGAGCAATCTGTAAGAACTCAAAAAACTTTGACCTTAGATGAAATTGGAAGAAGAATAGCATTAGGAGACTTTAAAGAATTAAACATCATCTTAAAAGGAGATGTAGATGGTTCTGTAGAAGCCCTAACAGACTCTTTCCAGAAACTTTCTACCGAGGAAATTCAAGTGAATATTCTTCACAAAGGAGTAGGAGCCATCACTGAATCTGATGTATTATTAGCAACAGCATCAGATGCAATAATCGTTGGATTTAATGTTCGCCCTCAGTCAAATGCTAGAGTTATAGCCGATAGAGAAGAGGTTGATATTAGAACCTATTCAATTATATACGATGCGATTAATGACCTTAAAGATGCAATGGAGGGAATGTTATCTCCAGAGATGAAAGAGCAGGTTACTGGGAATGTAGAGATTAGAGAAGTCTACAAGATTTCTAAAGTGGGTAATATTGCAGGGTGTATGGTGATGAATGGTAAAATTTTCAGAAATTCTAAAATTAGAATTATCCGCGATGGAATCGTAGTTCATGATGGGGAATTAACCTCATTAAAACGATTTAAAGATGATGTGAAAGAAGTTTCCAAAGGATATGACTGTGGTCTTCAAGTAAAAAATTATAATGATATAGTGCAAGGAGACACTATCGAAGCATATCAAGAAGTAGCGGTTAAGAAAAAGCTAAAATAATTCACAACAAAAAAAGCCTCTTTAAGAGGCTTTTTTTGTTAAAAGATAGAACTATTTTCCTAACGGGATTACTATAGCACTCTCATATTTTCTTTTTAAATTTAACAAAGCTCTGTCTGCTTCAAGTTTTGTTTTGTAAAAACCAACATGTATTTTCCATTCTGGCTGTTGATACACAATATATGTTTTAGTTTCAGGAAAATCAATCTTAAATTTCGCTCTTATTTTCTTTGTCTCTACTTCAAATCCATTGTAAAGTTGAATTCTAAATCCATAGCCAAATTCTTTGTTATAAGATCTTTTTTTTGATATAAGGTTGTCAATCAGCTCTTTATCTGTTTTTTCTGACTGAGAAAAAATAGGTAATACCATAAGATGAGTCAATACCAGATAAAATATTAATGGAATTTTTTTCATAAATGTTATTTCATTACAAAGTTAATAACTTCCCATTAAATAAATTGCAAAATCAATCTTATTTAGAATAAATATAAATTATAATTTAACACTCTGTTAGCATTTCAAAATTTAGTTTTAAGTACTACTTTTGTGCTTCTAATTAGGCGAGTTAAAATCCCTATTTTTTAATTAGAAATTACAGTAAAAATACTAAATAAATAGTTTGCGAATATGAAAAGTGTAGACCTACACAAAAGACTTACCAGCGTACTTCTAAAGAGTTTTACTTTCCTATTATTATTTTTCATGACCTTTTCAGCAATGGCCCAGGATGCTATTGATAAAACTCGTCAAAAAGAAGGTAGAAAATTATTCAATAATCTGTGTGCTTCTTGTCATAAGCTAGATAGAAAATTAATTGGACCAGCGTTAGGAGGTATTGAAGAAAGAAGAGAAAATGATTGGTTAAAAGCTTGGATTAAAAATAACGCAGCTTTAAGAGCCTCCGGAGACAGAGATGCAATTGCTATTTTTAAAGAATATAACGGGTCAGTAATGTCTGCATTTCCTCAGTTATCCGATGTTCAGATAGATGATATTTTATATTATACAACCGTTGGAGATCCGGCACCAATTAATACCAATGGTGGAAATGGACAAGTAGTTGTAGAAAAAGAATCACCTAAATGGTTGCTTTACATTTTAGCAGCAATAATTATTTCATCATTTTTAATTATCGCAGCATTATTAAAGACCATTAGCGAATTAAAAGGTGCTCCGAAAACACCAGGTTCTTTAGGAACACTGAAAGAAGTCTGGATTGGAATCAAGCAAAACACTTTTTTACATGTTGTAGGAACAATTTTCTTATTACTACTGGCAGCTTATATAGGATTTGGTTCCTTATTTAGTGTGGGTGTAGATCAGGGATATCAACCAGTTCAGCCCATTGCATTTTCACACAAGATACATTCTGGAGAAAATAAAATCGATTGTCAATATTGTCATTCCTCAGCAAAGCATAGTAAGCATTCTGGTATACCCTCAGTGAACGTTTGTATGAATTGTCATAAAAACATTGCAGAAGTAGCAGAAGGTACCGAAGTTGAATACAATGGAATTATTTTGCGTAAAAACGATTTAGATAAGGAGATTCAAAAAGTATATGATGCAGCAGGATGGGATGCAGAAAATTTAGAATATACAGGAGAAACAAAACCAATTAAATGGATTCGTATTCATAACCTACCTGATCACGTAAACTTTGTTCACGCTCAACATGTAACAGTCGGAGGAATAGATTGTAAGCAATGTCATGGTCCTGTAGAGACAATGGATGAAATGTATCAATACTCTCCATTAACCATGGGATGGTGTATTGATTGTCATCGAGAAACGAACGTAGATTTGAAAGGAAACCCATACTACGAGAAAATACACAAACAGCTAGCAGAGAAATATGGAATAAAAGAAGTTACGATTGCTCAGTTAGGTGGAATAGAGTGTGGTAAGTGTCATCATTAATCAATTAAGAAGATAAATTCTATATAAATGGCTTCAAACAAAAAATACTGGCAAAGTGTTGAGGAACTTAAAGAAGGTTCTATTGTTGAAACGCTAAGTAAAAATGAATTTGTGGAAGAAATTCCTACGAATAATTTTTTAGGAGATAAAGAAACATTAGAAAACTCATCTACATCACGAAGAGATTTTCTAAAATATGTTGGATTTACAACTGCTGCCGCAACTTTAGCAGCGTGTGAGGGACCGGTTAAAAAATCGATTCCTTACGTGGTAAAACCAGACGATACTATCTTGGGTGTTGCAGATTGGTATGCAAGTACTGTTGCCGATGGATTTGATTTTGCGAATGTTTTAGTGAAAACTCGTGAAGGACGTCCTATTTTAATTATGCCAAATAAAGATGCGAACGGAATAACCAATGCTAGAGTTCAAGCGTCGGTATTATCTTTATATGACGAACAACTTAGATTAAAAGAACCTAGAAAAGGTGAAAACACAATTTCTTGGGAGAACGCTCACAATGAAATTGGAGCTACATTAACTCGGTTAAAAGAAGCAAAAGAACCTGTTGTTTTATTGACCGGTACTCTAGCAAGTCCATCTACAGAACAACTTATTTCTGAGTTTACCACCGCCTATCCAAATGTGAAACACGTTGTGTATGATGCGATTTCAGAGAGTGGAACTGCTGACGCCTTTGAAGAAATGTTTGGTTCTAGAGCAGTCCCTAACTATCATTTTGATAAAGCACATACCATTGTTTCTTTTGGAGCTGACTTTATTGCTGATTGGCAAGGTGGGTTTGGAAAAGGATATGCTGTAAGTAGAAATCCTGATTCAGGACAAATGTCTTACCATGTTCAGTTTGAGGCAAACATGTCTCTTACAGGAGCTAATGCAGACAAGCGAGTGGTTACAAAACCATCAGACCAAGTATTTGCTTTGATTAATCTATACAACACAATCACAGGAGCTAGTTTGCCTTCAAAAGCAACTCCAGTAGACAGTCATCTTAAAGATGTTGCCGCAGCTCTTAAGAAATCAGGTTCTCGAGGTGTAGTTGTAACAGGTTCTTCAGATAAAAATGCTCAACTTATTGCTTTTGCAATCAATGATGCCTTACAAAGTATTGTTTTTGATTCAGCAAAGCCATTACATATTAGAAAAGGGAATGACAAAGAGTTAGCTCAAGTTGTTACTGATATAAAAGCAGGGAAAGTAAAAGGATTATTAACCTACAATGTTGATCCTGTCTATAATTTGTCATCAGGTGATGAATTTGCTGAAGCGCTTAATAAATTAGAGATCTCTGTGGCTATGTCGGTTCAAAACGACGCTACAGCAAATGCAACTCAATATACACTTCCGATGAGTCACTTCCTCGAATCTTGGGGAGATGTAATGATGACAAAAGGAAACTACGGATTGGTTCAGCCAACCATTCAAAAATTATTTAACACTGCTCAATTCCAAGAAGTTTTATTAAAATGGACTGGAAATTCAGCTTTATACTATGAATATTTAAAAGAATATTGGTCTAGCAACATATTAGCCGGTAAGTCTTGGAATCAAGCATTACATGATGGTTTCTTCTTAAAAGAAGTTTCAGCGAAAGTTTCTAAGAACTCGATCGATGTTGCTTCGATAGCAAGTGCATTAAAAACAGCAACAAAAACATCAGATTTTGAATTAACCTTATATTCTTCTACAGCTTTAGGAGATGGAAAACAAGCAAACAATCCTTGGCTACAAGAATTTCCAGATCCAATAACAAGAGCTGCCTGGGACAACTATTTAACAATTTCGATTGCTGATGCAAATAAGTTAGGCTTTACCAACCCTGTTAAAGACAACGGTGCCATTAATGGAAATTATGCAAAAATTTCTTTAAACGGTGTCTCTCTTGAAAATGTTCCAGTTTTGATTCAGCCAGGACAAGCGCCTGGTTCTGTTGGATTGGCATTTGGATATGGAAGAAAAACCAACTTAAAAGAAGAAATGCAAGTTGGAATAAATGCATATAAATTATATTCAAATTCGAACAATGTTCAGTATGGAGTTTCGATCGAAAAAACCTCAGGAGCTGTTCATGAGTTTGCCTGTACTCAAGTTCAAAAAACTATTGCAGGAAGGCACGATATATTAAAAGAAACTACCTTAAAAGATTACAGAACGATAGATCCAAAAGATCATAAAAATGGATGGAATTTACCGGCAATGGTTTCATATGATCATCAAGAAGTAGAAGCGAAATCAATCGATTTATGGGATGAGCATAATAGAGAAGTTGGACACCATTTCAACCTATCCATAGATTTAACATCCTGTACGGGTTGTGGATCTTGTGTGGTAGCTTGTCATGCAGAAAATAATGTTCCTGTTGTTGGAAAAAAAGAGGTTAGAGTTGGTAGAGATATGCATTGGTTACGAATAGATCGTTACTACTCTTCCGGTGTTGAAGAACAGTTTAATGAAATTTACCATAAAGAACCAACTTCACAATCTATTAGAGAATTTGCTAAAGATAGTTTAGGTCTTGGAGATGGAGATATGTATGCAGCCCTAGAAACGGAAGCAGAAAATCCACAAGTAGCCTTTCAACCAATGATGTGTCAGCATTGTAATCATGCACCATGTGAAACAGTTTGTCCGGTAGCCGCTACAACCCATGGTCGTCAAGGTCAAAATCAAATGACATATAACAGATGTGTGGGGACAAGATATTGTGCAAACAATTGTCCATATAGAGTTCGTCGTTTTAATTGGTTTAATTATTCAAACAATAAAGACTTCGATTTCAATATGAACAACGACTATGGTAAAATGGTTTTAAATCCAGATGTAGTTGTACGTTCTAGAGGGGTAATGGAAAAATGTTCTATGTGTATTCAAATGACACAGGCAACTATTTTAAAAGCTAAAAAAGAAGGAAGAAAAGTCAATACAGGAGAATTTTCTACTGCTTGTTCAAATGCATGTACAACCGGAGCCTTAGCTTTTGGAGATGTAAATAATGAAGAAGAAGAAGTTGTAACATTAGCAGCAGATAAAAGAGCTTATCACGTATTAGATTATCTACAAACGAAACCAAATGTAGTGTATCAAGTGAAAGTTAGAAATACAAACGAAGCGTAATTAAAATTTAAGATATAAGAATATGTCTCATTACGAAGCACCCATAAGAGAGCCTTTAGTACTAGGTCATAAGAGTTATCACGATATTACCGAAGACATTGCTAGGCCTATTGAAGGAAAAGCCAATAAAAATTGGTATATCGCATTCTATATTTCTTTAGCAGCGATGCTATGGGGGTTTGGATGTATTTTTTATACAGTAGGAACTGGAATTGGAGTTTGGGGTTTAAGCAAGAACATCGGATGGGCTTGGGATATAACAAATTTTGTATGGTGGGTAGGTATCGGTCATGCAGGAACGTTGATTTCCGCAGTACTCTTATTATTTCGTCAGAAATGGAGAATGGCTATTAACAGGTCTGCAGAAGCGATGACAATCTTTGCAGTTTTTCAAGCAGGTTTGTTTCCAATCATTCACATGGGACGTCCATGGAATGGATATTGGGTATTGCCAATTCCTAATCAATTTGGATCTTTATGGGTAAACTTTAACTCTCCTTTATTATGGGATGTATTTGCAATCTCTACATATTTATCAGTTTCATTAGTGTTTTGGTGGACAGGCTTGTTGCCTGATTTTGCAATGATTCGAGATAGAGCTGTTAAGCCCTTTCAAAAGAAAATATATTCATTATTATCCTTTGGATGGTCTGGAAGAGCAAAAGATTGGCAACGATTTGAAGAGGTGTCTCTAGTCCTAGCGGGTTTAGCAACACCATTAGTTTTATCTGTTCATACGATTGTATCGATGGACTTTGCAACGTCAATTAACCCTGGATGGCATTCAACTATTTTCCCACCTTATTTTGTAGCTGGAGCAATCTTTTCTGGATTTGCAATGGTACAAACCTTATTAGGGATTATGCGTAAAGTAACTAATTTAGAAGCATATATTACTCGTCTACATGTAGAATATATGAATATTGTTATTATTCTCACTGGCGGTATTGTTGCCATTGCGTATGCAACAGAATTCTTTATTGCTTGGTACACAGGCTCTCAATATGAAGATTATACCTACTTATCTATTGGGTCAGCAACAGGTCCTTATGCATGGGCATTTTGGTCTTTAATTATCTTCAATATTATCACACCACAATTGTTGTGGTTTAAAAAGATTAGAAGAAGTTTCATCTGGTCATTTTTAATATCTATCGCTATTAATATTGGAATGTGGTTCGAACGTTTTGATATTATTGCCATTGTTTTAAGTAAAGGACATTTACCGTCAACATGGTGGCGTTTTGAGCCAACATTTGTTGATGTAGGAATATTTATAGGAACCATTGGATTCTTCTTTGTTTTATTTTTATTGTATGCGAGAACATTCCCAGTAATCGCTCAAGCAGAAGTAAAAACAATTTTGAAATCTTCTGGAGAGAGTTATAAAAAATTAAGAGACGATAATCATGAGTAGTAGTAAAGTAATTCACGCATTTTACAATGATGATGAAGTTGTACTAGAAGCTGTTAAGAAAGTAAAAGCAGCAAATCATCATATCGAAGAAGTATTTTGTCCATTTCCAGTTCATGGATTAGACAAAGCCATGGGACTAGCCCCTACCAGAATAGCCATTACATCTTTTATGTATGGAATTACTGGATTGAGTATCGCAATTTGGCTAACTTATTATACTATGATTGCTGATTGGCCTCAAGATATTGGTGGAAAACCAAGCTTTAGCTGGGCAGAAAATATGCCTGCTTTTGTTCCAATTATGTTTGAACTAACTGTATTTTTTGCAGCCCATTTAATGGTAATTACTTTTTATATGAGAAGTAGAATTTGGCCCTTTAAAAAAGCTGAAAATCCAGACCCTAGAACCACAGATGACCATTTTTTAATGGAAATCGATATTGATAATAATGAAGAAGAGTTAACATCATTATTAAAAGAAACAGGTGCGGTAGAAATTAACGTAGTAGATAAGCTTTAATTTATGAGAAAGTATATAAAATTTAGTATTTCATTTCTTGTCTTGGCAACGATTATTTCTTGCTCAGACAAAAGAGAAAGACAATTACAGTACATGCCAGATATGTATGTTGCCATTCCTTATGAAGCAGATGCAGAAAAAGGAACTTCAGGAGCTTCTTCCAATTTAAAACCAGTTTCTGGAACAATTGCTAGAGGAAATGTCCCTTACGAATATACAGATACAAATTCTGGCTACGAAAAAGCGAAAGAAGATTTAAAGTCTCCTTTAGCCCAAGACGAAACTAATCTAGAGCAAGGAAAGAAAATGTATACGATTTACTGTGTTTCTTGTCATGGAAAAAAAGGAGATGGTAACGGTTATTTATCTCAGGCTGAAAAATTTGTTGGAATTCCAAGTTATAAAGATAGAGATATTACCGAAGGAAGTATTTATCATGTTATTATGCATGGTAAAAACTTAATGGGATCTCATTCATCACAACTCACAAATAAAGAACGCTGGCAGATAGTACAATATGTTGGAAAACTGCGTAACGATTTATTGAAATAAGTA
>JBELHH010000014.1:64757-67377 GCA_042091515.1 Flavobacterium sp.
AGTACAAAAGAAGAATACGAAAGATATGTATCAATTCTCAGGTAAATTAAAAATATTCTCAATAGCACTAATGATTTTAGGAGCATTGGGTATTGGTCTTAGTTTTTATAATGCACCATCAACTGCAGAGGAAGCTATGGAAATGGTATCTAGTAATGGTCATGGAGATGATCATGGTGCTACTCATGATACAGCAAATAAGAATGCTCATTCTGGGGCAGAAACTCATCACTCATCAAAAGATGATTCTGAGTCTCAAGATCTCCAAGTAGCTAAAGAGGAGCATACTTCTAATAGCCATTTAACAGATAATGCTCATGCAGGAGATCATGATAATGCCCATGGAGAACACGTTTTACATCAATTACAAAACAGACCTTGGTCTGCAATTTATGTATCTCTTCTTTTCTTTTTAGGAATATCATTATTAGTATTGGCATTTTATGCTTCTCAACGTGTAGCACAAGCAGGTTGGTCTGTTGTCCTTTTTAGAGTAATGGAAGCGATTACTGCCAATTTAGTACCTACCTCAATTATTATGTTAGTGATTGTTATTTTAACAGCGATGCATTCAAACCATTTGTTTGCTTGGATGGGTGAGGGTGTTTTTGATAAAACAAGTGATAATTTTGACCCCATAGTATATGGTAAAAGAGGATGGTTAAATGTGCCATGGTGGGTAATAAGAAGTGTATTTTATTTATTAGTTTGGAATGCATATCGATTACTAATCAGAAGAAATTCAATAAAAGAAGACACTGCTAATGATGGGTATAAAACATACAAGAGAAATTATAATATGTCTGTTGTATTCTTATTCTTATTTATGATTACAGAATCAATGGCAGTATGGGATTGGATTATGGGATTAGATCCACACTGGTTCTCTACATTATTTGGATGGTATGTATTAGCAACATTATTAGTAAGTGCAATTACTGTAATTGCATTTGTAACTATTTATTTACGTTCTAAAGGGTATTTACCAAAAGTTAATGATAGTCATATTCATGATTTAGCAAAATTTATGTTTGGATTTTCTGTGTTTTGGACTTATTTGTGGTTTGCTCAGTTTATGCTGATTTGGTATGCAGATATCCCAGAAGAAACCACTTATTTTGTATTAAGATTTAATGAATATAAAACATTGTTCTTATCTATGTTAGTGATGAACTTTGTATTTCCAATACTATTATTAATAAACAGTGACTTTAAGAGCCAACCGTGGTTTGTTGTTATCGGTGGTTTAGTCATTTTAGCGGGTCATTATGTAGATTTATTTATTATGATTATGCCAGGAACAGTCGGAGGAAGTTGGAGTTTTGGAATTCCAGAAATTAGTGCAGCCTTTTTATTTATAGGGATATTTATTTATACTGTATTTAGTGCTTTTTCAAAAGCAGATCCAGTAGCTAAAGGAAATCCTTTCTTACATGAAAGTGAACATTTTCATTATTTCAATATCGAGCATCATTCAGAAGAAGAAAATCAACATTAATTATTATTACAAATAACAAAGACAAAATATTATGCTAGCTCTATTTTATATTTTTATTAGTGTTGCAATCGGAGTAAGTTTCTGGCAGATTACTAGAGTATTAAATTTAAGAAGTGTTATTGCAACTGATAAAGATAATGACACACAAGGAAAACTCTTCATACTCTTTGGAGTATTTATATATGCATTAATGATTTATTGCCTAATAGGTATGAATGTTTTAATGCTACCTGAATCAGCTTCATATGAAGGTGAAAATGATGATTTATTATTTGATATTTCATTTTGGTTAATTGGAGTTGTTCAATTTATCATGCAGTTTATCATTTTCTTTTTCACATACAAGTACAGAGGAAATAAGAACAGAAAAGCAAAATTCTATGCAGATAGCCATAAATTAGAATTGATTTGGACAGTAATTCCGGGAATAGTTATTATAGTACTCATCGGTTTTGGAATCTTTCAATGGACTGAAGTTATGTATGTTGATGAAAGTGAAGATCCAATCATTATAGAGGTGTATGCAAAACAATTTGCATGGCAAGCTAGATATGCTGGAGAGGATAATACTTTAGGATTAGGAAATGTTAATTTTATTGATGAAACAAATAATCCAATAGGGGTAGATATGACAGACCCTGCTTCTCAAGATGATAAGCCAGTATCAGAATTACACCTCCCTAAAGGCAAGAAAGTATTGTTTAAGTTCAGGTCACAAGATGTTTTACATTCTGCATATATGCCTCACTTTAGAGCTCAGATGAACTGTGTTCCAGGAATGGTAACTCAATTTGGATTCACCCCAAAGTACACTACAGAAGAAATGAGAGAACAGTCTGAAGTAATTGATAAAGTACGAGGGATTAATAAAATTCGTTCTGCTAAAGGAGAAGATTTATATGAGTTTGACTATCTATTACTTTGTAATAAAATATGTGGAGCATCTCATTACAATATGCAAATGAAAATTGTGGTAGAAGAAGAAGAAGACTATAAAAAGTGGTTAGCAGAACAACCTACATTAGCAGATAAGCTTTAAAATAATAATAGAATACAAAACAAGTTAGATTATGTCAGAACATCATCATAAAGAAACCTTTGTAACAAAATATATTTTTAGTC
>JBELHH010000015.1:0-64729 GCA_042091515.1 Flavobacterium sp.
TGAAGTAACAGATGCTACAAGAATAGAAGCAGCAAAACCTACTATAAAAAAGATCTTAGAAGATGGGGGTTCTGTTGTTTTAATGTCTCATCTAGGAAGGCCTAAAGGAGTAGAAGCTGCTTATTCATTAAAGCATATTGTAGAAAAAGTAACAGAAGTTTTAGGAGTTCAAGTCAAATTTATTGCGGATTGCATAGGAGAAAAAGTTATTGAAGCTGTAAACAACTTACAAAACGGTGAAATTTTATTGTTAGAAAACCTTCGCTTTTATAAAGAAGAAACCGCTGGCGATGAAGGGTTCTCAAAACAATTGGCTAATAATGGAGACATTTACATAAATGATGCTTTTGGGACTGCTCATAGAGCTCATGCTTCTACAACGATTGTGGCTAAACATTTTTCAGAAAATAAATGTTTTGGAAGTTTATTAGCCAAAGAAATAGAGAGTATTGATAAAGTATTACATAATAGCGAGAAACCTGTCTTAGCTATTTTAGGAGGTGCCAAAGTATCTTCAAAAATTACCGTCATAGAAAACATTTTAGACAAAGTAGATCATCTAATTATTGGCGGAGGGATGAGTTTTACATTTATCAAGGCACAAGGAGGAAGTATTGGAAATTCTATTTGTGAGGATGATAAAATAGAATTGGCTTTGGAGATCTTAAAACAAGCTAAATCAAAAGGTGTAGAAGTTCATATTCCTGTAGATGTGGTTGCCGCAGACGATTTTTCTAATGATGCAAGAACTCAAATTATAGATATTAATAAAATTCCTAATGGCTGGGAAGGTGTTGATGCTGGACCAAAATCAATAGAGAATTTTGATATTATTGTTAACCAATGCAACACTATTTTATGGAATGGCCCTCTAGGTGTTTTTGAAATGGAAGCTTTTTCAAAAGGAACCATTGCCCTTGGTAATTCTATCGCAAAGGTAACAAAAAACGGAGCCTTTTCTCTAGTCGGGGGTGGTGATTCTGTAGCTGCTGTAAAACAGTTTGGTTTCGCAGATAAAGTAAGTTATGTGTCTACTGGAGGAGGTGCCATGCTAGAAATGTTGGAAGGAAAAACCTTACCAGGAATTCAGGCCATATTAGTTTAGTGAAAACAAAAAGATATGTTAAAAAGTTCTCTTAAAATGAGAACTTTTTTTTTGCAATATATATCGTTTTCAAATAAACCTTATTTTTGTTTTCACTAAAATTAGTTCAATGAAATACACAACATTACCCGATACAAAAATTAAGATTAGTAAAATTTGCTTAGGAACCATGACCTGGGGAAATCAGAATACCCAAGAAGAAGCATTTGAGCAGATGAATTATGCGCTAGAACAAGGGGTTAATTTCTTTGACACGGCAGAACTATATCCAGTTCCTGCAACCCCAAAAACCTATGCAGATACAGAACGGATTATTGGAAATTGGTTTCAAAAAACAGGGAATAGAGCTAACGTTATTTTAGCAAGTAAAATAGCAGGTGGGGGAGACTATACAAAACATATTAGAACCGGTGGGTTTACCAAACATAATATTACTGAAGCCATAGAAGGGAGCTTGAAGAGATTGCAAACAGACTATTTAGATCTATATCAATTGCATTGGCCCTCTAGAGGCGTTAATTGTTTTGGTGTAAGAAATTACCCTTATGAAACCGCTACAAAAGTAGCAGAAAATCACCTAGAAATTTTAGAAACATTGAACGCTTTTGTGAAAGCAGGAACCATCAGAGCCATTGGTCTTTCTAATGAAACCCCTTGGGGTACTATGAAATACCTCCAAACAGCAAACGATCACAATTTAGCGAGACCTGTTACCATTCAAAATTCATATTCGATGATTCATAGAGGGTATGAAGTCGGGATGTCTGAAGTATCTATGAGAGAAAATATAGGGTTATTAGCTTATTCACCATTAGCACAAGGCGTATTGTCTGGAAAATATTTAGATGGTAAAAGTCCAGAAGGTTCTAGAGGAAATTTATTCCCAAGATTTATAGCACGTTATATGGGAGATGGTTCTAGTGAAGCCGTAAGAAGATACCAAGCAATTGCAAAAAATAATGGAATTACCTTGTCAGAATTATCCTTGGCTTTCGTCAATCAATTGCCATTTGTAATCAGTAATATTATTGGAGCTACCAAGATGAGTCAACTCAAAGAAAATATAGGAAGTATTCATATAGAATTATCTGAGCAAACTTTAAAAGATATTGAACAAGTACATGGCATGATTCCTAATCCTGCCCCTTAAATTAAGGAAAAGATACTAAAATTAGTGTTTTTTAAGAGGTCTTTTTAGACCAGTTATCTCTAAGTCCTACAGTTTTATTAAAGATTAGCTTATCGTGTGTGCTATCATTGTCTACATTAAAATATCCTAGACGTTGAAATTGAAATCGTTCTCCTATGTTCGCTGTTTGTAAACTAGGTTCTACAAAAGCATTGATAATTTCAAGTGAATTAGGGTTTAAGAATTCCAAAAAATCTATGTCTTTATGACTGTCTGGAGCTTCGTTAGAAAACAAACGATCGTAGGCTCTTACCTCTGCTTTTACAGCATGGTTAATTGAAACCCAATGAAGTGTTCCTTTTACCTTACGAGTACTTTCTTCGGTTCCGCTTCCAGATTTACTTAAAGGATCATAGGTACACTGAATTTCTGTAATATTTCCGTCAGCATCTTTGGTGCAACTTTCTGCTTTAATAATGTAAGCGTTCTTTAGGCGAACCTCTTTTCCTAATTTTAAGCGAAAGAATTTTTTATTAGCTACCTCTCTAAAATCTTCTTTTTCTATATAGAGCTCTCTTGAAAAAGGAACTTCTCTAGACCCAAAACCTTCTTCATAATCATTATAACTTGCGTCTAAAATTTCTTCTTTATCTTCAGGGTAATTTGTAATGACCACTTTTACAGGGTCTAAAACCCCCATGACTCTTTTAGCAGTTTTATTTAAATCTTCACGAATTTTAAATTCTAACAAGGCCACATCAATACTATTTTCTCGTTTAGAAACTCCAACAGTTTTAATAAAACTTCTGATAGAAGCTGCAGTATATCCTCGTCTTCTTAATCCAGAAATTGTAGGCATTCTAGGATCATCCCAACCAGAAACTACACCTTCCTCTACCAAACGCATTAACTTACGCTTACTCATAATGGTGTAACTTAAGTTCAAACGTGAGAATTCACGCTGTTTTGGTGAGTTTGGGAATTGTTCTTTACCATATTCATACACATGATCCCTAAACCAATTGTACAGATCTCTATGAGGCTTAAATTCTAAAGAACACAAAGAATGAGATATTTGCTCTATATAATCACTCTCTCCATGAGTCCAATCATACATTGGGTAGATATTCCAGTCGTTTCCAGTTCTGTGATGTTCTTTGTATAACACTCGATACATAATAGGGTCTCGAAGCAGCATGTTTGGGCTTGTCATATCTATTTTTGCACGTAAGATATGTTCGCCTTCTCGAAACTCTCCTTCTTTCATTTGTTTGAATAATTTCAAATTTTCTTCAACAGCTCTATTTCTAAAAGGGCTGTTTGTTCCAGGCTCAGTAGGTGTTCCTTTTTGAACACGCATTTCTTCAGAAGATTGACTGTCTACATAGGCCTTACCATCTTTAATCAATAAAATTGCCCAATCATATAACTGTTGAAAATAATCTGAAGAATACAATTCATTCGCCCATTGATATCCTAGCCACGTAATGTCATGTTTAATGGCATCTACATATTCCTGCTCTTCTTTTGCAGGATTTGTATCATCAAAACGAAGGTTTACGGGAGCATTGTATTGTTCTCCTAGTCCAAAACTAATTCCAATGGCTTTTGTATGCCCTATGTGTAAATATCCATTGGGTTCTGGAGGAAAACGAAAACGTAAATCTTCTTTTGGCATTCCGTTTGCCAAATCTTCTTCAATAATTTGCTCAATAAAATTGAGTGATTTTTTTTCTTTAAACATTGAGGTTCAACTAAAATTGAGTAGACAAAATTAAACAAAATAAGCGGATTTCTAGAGGATTATAATTTTGAATACTTTAAGATTTAAAATTATTTATTTATAGTAATTTTGTCTCTTTAAAGAGAGATTATGGCAAAGAAACCAGATTTAGTAGTTTTTGATGAAGAAAACCAGCAATATAATGCTTCATTAAAGCCCTATGGAACCAGTGCTAGTGCTCCTGCAATTAAACCACTCAATACTGCAACATGGAGGAATGATGGAGTTGAAAGAGTAAATAAACAATTTAAAAGTAGGTTTGATGAGTTGAAAAAGGAATATGAAGAAATGATGAATCAGTTTGAGTATAATGATTTGATATATCGTGCGACATTTAATTTTGAACCGATTGTTGGAGAAGCTTATCATCTTTATAATAATAAAAATTCAGATCCTTTTTTGTCAATTATATCACCAGAACAATGTAGTTTTGATTTTATAGGATCTTTTCGGTTGAATTCACAAAAAATGTGGGAGAAATTATAGCGATGGGAAAAATACAAGTTAATAACATAAAATTATATAGTTACCATGGTTGCTTAGATGAAGAAGCAATGATTGGTTCCTGGTATAAAATTGATGTAGAAGTCGAGGCAGATTTATCAAAATCTGTAATCACAGATGAACTTTCCCATACAGTAGATTATGTTCAATTAAAGCGTATTGTAAAAATAGAAATGTCTATTCGATCTAAATTATTAGAGGTAGTTGCGAAACGAATTTTGGATAGGATGTTTTTAGAATTAAAATTAATCACAAAGGCTACTGTTAGCGTGGCTAAAATCAATCCACCTATTGGAGGAAACGTTCAAGATGTGGTTATCATTCTTACAAAAGAACGTTAAATGTAAAAAAACTTGGATTAAAAGATAAATGATGTAAATTTGCAATCCTTATTTAAGGTGTCGTGGCCGAGTGGCTAGGCAGTGGTCTGCAACACCATCTACAGCGGTTCGAATCCGCTCGACACCTCTAAAATAAAAGCATCGTAGAACGATGCTTTTATTTTTTTTATCAAATACGGCTTGATACTTTATGCAAATTTATGATGTTTTTTTAGATCAAAAACTGATTATAGTCACTTTAGCGCTTAAAAACAACCGTTAAACGACATTAAAAAGCAAAGCGTCGAAGAAGCGTAAAATAAATTCAAATAAGTCATTAGATTTGATTCATATTAATAGTAATAAAATTTGGGGGAATTTTATGTAATATTATTAAAGGCATTACTTCTTAGTAATGTCTTTTTTTTGTTTTATAAACTTTTGTTTTATGAATTTTTTTACTACAATATCGATCTTTTTTCTGCATCTTTGTTTTGATGAGAATTTATCCCATAGAAACAGGTTTTTTTAAATTAGATGGCGGGGCAATGTTTGGAGTTGTTCCAAAATCAATTTGGCAAAAAACATATCCTGCAGATTCAAATAATTTAATTTCTATGAGCATGCGTTGTATGTTAATAGAGCAAGGGAATAAATTAATTCTTATAGATACAGGCGTCGGTCAAAAGCAATCAGATAAGTTTTTTTCGTATTATTATCTTTTTGGAGATATTTCTTTAGATATTTCATTAGCAAAGTATGGATTTCATAGAGATGATATTACAGATGTTTTTTTAACACACTTACATTTTGATCATTGTGGAGGTTCAATTCAATGGAATAAAAATAAAACAGGATATGAACCTGCATTTAAAAATGCTCATTTTTGGAGTAATTTAGAACATTGGAATTGGGCAGTGAATCCAAACCCAAGAGAAAAAGCCTCTTTTTTAAAGGAAAATATTCTTCCAATACAAGAGAGTGGGCAATTAGAATTTATTTCAGAAGGTTTTAACCAACAACTTGAGTTTGATATATTAAAAATGGATGGTCATACAGAAAAACAAATGCTGCCAAAAATTAATTACAAAGGGGAAACAATTGTTTTTATGGCTGATTTATTACCAACCACAGCACATATTCCTCTGCCTTATATTATGGGGTATGATGTTAGGCCCCTACAGACACTACTAGAAAAAGAAGCTTTTTTAAAACAAGCAGCTGATTATGAATATTATTTATTTTTAGAACATGACGCTCATACAGAACTGTGTACAGTAAAACACACTGAAAAAGGAGTTAGATTAAAAAAAACACATAAATTTACAGATATATTTAATTAGAAAACCATGAATAATTTAAAAACCATTTTTTATACCGGAGTGATTGCTTTTTTATTGGTCAGTTGTAAATCTATTGCTACAATACCAGTACCTGAACCATCAACATTTAGTGTTACAGCAGTTGCAAAAAAGACACCTCTAACAGAAGAAGAAATTAATTCTTGGAGTCATAGCGATTTAGTTAACGATTCTATTCCAGGGATGAGTATGGATAAAGCCTATGCCTTTTTACAAGGTAAAAAGGGAGTTGAAGTGATTGTAGGAGTTGTTGATTCTGGTACAGATCTTCAGCACGAAGATTTAATAGATGTTGCTTGGGTAAATCGTAACGAGATTGCTGAGAATAATATAGATGATGATAAGAATGGATACGTTGATGATATTAATGGATGGAATTTTTTAGGGCCTATTTATAAGGAACACTTGGAATATCAGAGAATTGTAAAAGATCCATCAATTGCAGATGAAAATACAGTAAAAGAAGCAACAGATTATTATGATAAGCAAGTTGCAGAAGCAACTTCAAATAAAAACCGATACCAAATAATTTTAGAATCGGTTACTAAAGCAGATAATGCTATTCATTCACATTTAAATAAAGAAGACTATTCCAAAGACGATGTTGTTGGAATTGTTACTGAAGATGAGACTTTACTTCAAAGTATTGAGGTTGCTAAACGGATGTATGGTTTTGGATTAAGTTCTTTAAAACAAGCAAAAAAAGAACTCACAAAATTAGTTGAAAACGCTATAGCTGTCTCTAGTGGGGATGCTTTAAAGAAAGATTATAGAAGTGTTATAGGAGATGATCCAAATACAATGGAGATGAAATTTTATGGAGATGCTAATACGGGACATTCAATAAAAGAGGAAGCTCATGGAACTCACGTTTCTGGAATTATTGGTGCCACGAGAGATAATGGAAAAGGAATCAATGGAGTTGCCAATAATGTAAAGATTATGGCAATAAGAGCTGTGCCAGATGGAGATGAGTATGACAAAGATGTGGCTTTAGGATTGCGTTATGCTGTTGATAATGGAGCAAAAGTAATTAATACCAGTTTTGGAAAAGGATTTTCGCCTAAGAAAGAGTGGGTTTATGAAGCGATACAGTATGCTGCATCGAAAGATGTACTCATCGTAAATGCTGCTGGGAATGACGGAAATGATATTGACCTAAAGAAGACATTTCCAAATGATTCCAAAGATTTAAAAACAGAAATTTCTGACAATGTTTTGACAGTTGGCGCTATGAGTTCCAATTACAACGAAAATTTACCCGCTTCATTTTCTAATTATGGAAAAATTAATGTTGATGTATTTGCGCCTGGAGTTCAAATTTATTCTACAACACCAGAGGGTGAATATGAAAAATTTAATGGAACATCGATGGCTGCTCCATCCACAGCAGGAGTTGCTGCATTACTTCGTTCATACTATCCAAAGCTTTCTGCTAGCCAAGTAAAACATATCTTGATGAATTCTGGAATATTAATAGACTTTGAAGTAATTAAGCCAGGTTCTCAATCAAGAGAAAACCCAACAGGAGAAAAAGTTCCCTTCACAGATTTATCTGTTTCAGGAAGAATTGTAAATGCATATAATGCCCTTAAAATGGCTGATTATATGGTAAACAGACGCTAACAAAAAAAAATATTCATGAAAAAAGTAATTCTATTATTACTGGTATCAGTTTCGTTTAATATTTATAGTCAATCAAAATCGATAGGTCATAAAAAAAATGGTGTAAATCCAAGTTATTGGCAGCAACACGTAGAATATACTATGGATATTGATGTAGATGTCGAGAAGTTTCAATATAAAGGAAAGCAAGAGTTAATTTATACAAATAACTCTCCAGATGAGCTGACTCATGTCTACTATCATCTTTATTTCAATGCTTTTCAACCAAATTCTCAAATGGATGTTCGTTCAAGAAGTATTCAAGATCCAGATAGAAGAGTTCGGGATAGAATTAGCAAATTAAAACCTGAGGAGATTGGTTATATTAAAGTAAGATCATTAACTCAAAATAATAAAAACGTACAGTTTGAGGTAGTAGGAACAATTCTAGAAGTAACATTAAATACTCCTATTAAACCGGGGAAGAAAGTAACTTTTGAGATGACCTATGATGCGCAAATTCCAAAACAAATAAGACGCTCTGGACAATCCAATAAAGAAGGGGTAGCACTCTCGATGGCTCAATGGTATCCAAAAATGGCAGAATATGATTTTGAAGGATGGCATACGCCACCCTATATTGCAAGAGAGTTTCATGGTGTTTGGGGAAATTTTGATATCACAATCCACATTGATAAAAACTACACAATAGGTGGGTCTGGATATTTACAGAATCCACAAGAAATAGGTCACGGATATGCAGATCAATCTAAAAAAATTAAGATAGCAGAAGGGAATAAGTTAACATGGCATTTTAAAGCACCAAATGTTCATGATTTTGTATGGGCTGCAGACCCAGAGTACCAGCACGATATCCTCAAAACAGATGATGGAATAGACTTGCATTTTTTTTATAAAAAAAACTTGGAAGAAAAATATTTAAAAAACTGGAAAAATTTACAACCTAAAACAGCTGAATTAATGAAATTTTTCAGTAAAAATATAGGTCAATATCCATACAAACAATATTCTGTAATTCAAGGAGGAGATGGTGGGATGGAGTACGCAATGGCTACTTTAATTACAGGGAAAAGAGGTTTTAGAAGCTTGTTTGGAGTGACTTCTCATGAAATGGCCCATACATGGTTTCAATTCTTATTAGCTAGTAACGAAAGTAAACACCCTTGGATGGATGAAGGGTTTACTTCCTATATTTCCAATATCGCAGTGAATCAAATTTTAGGATTAAAAAAAGAAAACCCTCATACGGGATCCTATAACCGGTATTATAAGATTGTATCTTACAGAAAGGAAGAATCATTAGCGACCCATGCAGATAGATTTCATTTAAATGCTGCCTATAGTACTGCTAGCTATAGCAAAGGGAATATATTTTTATCTCAGTTAGAATATATAATTGGAAAAGAAAATGTTAGAAAGGGATTAAAAAAATACTTCAGAGATTTCAGCTTTAAACATCCAACTCCAAATGATGTAAAAAGATCCATGGAGAAAGTTTCTGGGATCCATTTAGATTGGTATTTGAACGAATGGACTCAAACTACGCATCGCATTGATTATAGTATAAGGAAAGTAAATAAGAAAACCGTAGTTTTACGAAGACATGGTAAGATGCCTATGCCTATTGACGTTAGAGTTGTTTACAAAGATGGAACTCAAGAAGATTTCAACATTCCATTACAAATGATGAGAGGACATAAGCCAACCAAAGCAACTGTTCTAAAAGATTGGTCTTGGGCCCACCCTTCATATAAGTTTGAGGTTTCAAAAGAAATCGAATCTGTAGAAATAGACCCTTCGAAACTTATGGCAGATGTTTATCCAGCAGACAATAAAAATTAAGATTCTTTATAAATAAAGTAGATAAATCAATTGCTAATGTTGATCAACTTGCTCTATTAAGTTATTTATTTTGCTATTTTTAGGGAGAAATCCTTTTAACATTAAACCAATACCAAAAACAATTAATAAAATTCCCATAATTCGTTTTATTCTGAAAACAACCAAAGGAGTCATATTATTTTTTAGTTGTTTTGCTAAAACAATTTTACCAATGTCAGTTATGAAATAACTTGTTAAAATGATGGTAAAATAATAAAAAATTGATGAAGGGTTCATGTCTAACGTAGGACCTATAACAACAATTAATCCCAACCAAAAAGCTAGGACACCAATATTGATAAAGTTTAAAAAGAACCCTTTTAAAATTAATTTAAAATAATTATGAGTGGGTAGACTAATAGATTCTTCTATTTCTTTTTTATTTGATTTGTCTAAATAAGTAATGGTTCCATAAACAATCAAAATTAGACCACCAATAAAAAACAAACGAGGGTCATCTTTTATTCTTTCTAAGAGATGTCTACTTCCAAAGTAAGCAATGATGATAAAAACAACATCTCCTAAAACAACACCTAAATTGAAGGTCATTGCAGCCCTGACACCTTTTACAATACTCGTTTGAATCAACATAAAAAAAACAGGACCAATCATAAAAGAAAGAAAGAACCCAAATAAAATAGCATTTTTTATATCGTAAAAATCCATGTGCTAAAGATAAGGATTATTAAACATCATCGTAGTCTATATAAATTTTTGAGGTTGTTGGATGCGCCTGACAAGTCAAAATAAACCCTTCATCTACTTCAGTATTCGTAAGAATAGTGTTCTTAGTCATAATCGCTTTTCCTTCGGTAACTTTACCTAAGCAACTTGAGCAAACACCTCCCTGACAAGAGTATGGAGCGTCAATATTGTTTCGTAGTGAAGCGGCTAAAATATCATCAGTTTGTTTCATGGTAAAAGTAACTTCGTCATCGTCTAATAAAATAGTTACTTCTGTTTCACCATCATTAATTTTAGAAATACTTTCTGTATCTGCTGAAGCAGTAAACAATTCAAAGAATATATCTGATTGTTTAAAACCGTTTTCTTGCAGTGTAGTAGAAACAGTTTTAATCATTTCTTCAGGACCACATAAGTATGCTGATTCAAAGGACCAATTCTTATAAATATTTTTTATAAAGTAGTTTGTATGAGCTTTATCAATTCTTCCAAATAAAGCATTATCAATATTTTCTCTACTGAATAAATAATTGATGTTAAATCGGGTTGTGTATAACTTTTTTAAATCGTCTAATTCTGATTTAAACATTGTTTCTTTTTCTGTTTTATTTCCAAAAACTAACGTAAATGAAGAGGTAGGTTCTTGTTCTAGGACTCCTTTTATCATAGATAAAATAGGTGTAATACCGCTCCCTGCAGCAACCCCTAAATAATTAGTCCTTCTTTTGGGTTCAAGTATAAATTTACCCTCCGGCTCGTGGACTTCAATCATATCTCCCACTTTGAGTTGAGATGTTGCATATGAAGAAAATACTCCATTTTTAACCGCCTTAATTGATGCTTTTAATTCATTGCTTTGGGTAGATGAACAGATAGAATAAGCTCTTCGTACTTCTTGACCATTTATGGTAGTTTTTAAAGTGATATACTGACCCGCTTTAAAAGAGAAATTAGGTTTTAAATTTTCAGGAATGTCAAAAACAAGAGAAACCGCATTAGCGGTTTCTTGAATAAGATTTTTAATAGATAATTTATGAAATTTACTCATGTATTTAAATAATTTTTTTTTCTACTAAATATTCTGCTATTTGAACAGCATTTGTTGCTGCACCTTTTCTAAGGTTGTCAGAAACTATCCACAAATTTAAGGAGTTTTCTTGAGATTCATCTCTTCGAATTCTACCCACAAAAACTTCGTCTTTATCGTGAGCGGTTATTGGCATTGGATATAAGTTGGTTTCTAGATTATCTTGAACAACAACTCCTGCGGTTTCGCTCAGTAATGTTCGAACTTCACAAATTTTAAAATCCTCTTCAAATTGAATATTTACAGACTCTGAATGACCTCCAGCGGTTGGAATTCTTACTGCAGTAGCTGTGACAGAAAAAGAATCATCACGTAAGATCTTCTTGGGTTCTTTTACCAATTTCATTTCTTCTTTAGTGTATCCATTTTCTAAAAATATATCACAATGAGGAAGTGCATTTCTTCCAATAGGGTGGGGATAAACCATCTCTCCCTCAACACCTGCTTCTTCATTTTCTAATTGTTGAACAGCTTTCACTCCGGTTCCAGAAACCGATTGATAGGTGGAAATAACTACACGTTTCATTTTGTATTTTAAATGTAATGGAGATAAGGCCATTACCAATTGAATGGTAGAACAATTTGGATTAGCAATAATCTTGTCTTTTGTAGTTAATTCCTCTCCATTAATCTCTGGGACAATTAATTTTTTATCAGGATCCATTCTCCAAGCAGAAGAATTATCAATTACAGTTGTATTCACCTCAGCAAATTTTGGGGCCCATTCAAGTGACGTATCTCCTCCAGCAGAGAAGAGTGCAATATCTGGCTTTGCATTTACTGCAGTTTGTAAACTTACAATCGAATAATTTTTATTATTGTAAGAAATTTGTTTTCCAATAGACCTTTCAGAGGCAACCGGAATTAATTCGGTAATTTTAAAATTTCGTTCCTCTAAAACTTTTAGCATTACATTTCCTACCATCCCAGTAGCACCAACAAGAGCGATTCTCATATTAAATTATTTTTTGGTAAAGGCAAATAACTACATTTCTTAGAAGGATTTTTATATAATCACCTCTTTGAAGGAATGTTATATTTATCTTGCAAAGATGCTAAAAATGTGGTGAAGACTTTAAAAATTTCCGTAAGAAAATAATAAAAGTTTAAAATTTATCATAAATAATGGAAATGTTCAATTCTTAACTTAAAACAAAAAATAATAGTAATTTTGCTTGTAGTGTCATTTATTGACAAAATTTTAAATTGTGTAACTAATTTAGTATAGCATGCAACTGTACAACAAGTTAAGCGCTAAAGAGCGCGCAAAGTTAATCGATGAGGCGGGGAAAGACCGAATCACTATTTCTTTTTATCAATATCATCAGATAAAAAACCCACAACTCTTTAGAGATAAATTATTTTTAGAATGGAACAGCATGGATGTTCTGGGGAGAACTTATGTCTCTTATGAAGGTATAAATTCTCAAATATCTGTTCCATCAGAGAACTTTTTAGCATTAAAAAATCAATTAGACACCATTTCTTTTCTAAAAGGGACTCGATTAAATGTTGCGATCGAACACGATAATAAATCATTTCTAAAATTAAAAGTAAAAGTTAGAAATAAGATTGTTGCCGATGGTCTAAATGATACAACTTTTGATGTCACCAATAAAGGGGTTCATTTGAATGCTAGAGAATTTAACGAAATGTTAGCCAATCCAGATACAATTTGTGTAGATATGCGAAATCATTATGAGAGTGAAATAGGTCATTTTAAAGGAGCTGTTACACCAGATGTGGATACTTTTCGAGATTCTTTAGACATTATTGAAAATGATTTAAAAGACAATAAAGAAGATAAAAACCTACTAATGTATTGTACAGGTGGGATTCGATGTGAAAAAGCTTCAGCTTATTACAAACACAAAGGATTTAAAAATGTATTTCAATTAGAGGGAGGGATTATAGAATATACAAGACAAGTTAATTCTGAGGGTATTGAAAATAAATTTATTGGTAAAAATTTTGTTTTCGATCATCGAAGAGCTGAAAAAATTTCTGAGGATATTATTGCCAGTTGTCATCAATGTGGAGCTTCCTGTGACACTCATGTAAACTGTGCAAATGAAGCATGTCATTTATTGTTTATTCAATGTTCCTCATGTTCAGAAAAGATGGAGAAAACCTGTTCTATTGAGTGTCAAAAAATAATTCAATTACCTTATCAGGAACAGAAAGAACTTCGAAAAGGTACTCATGCGAGCAATAAAATTTTTAAAAAAGGACGCTCTGAAAAGCTTAAATTTAAAAAGTTATAAGAAGCCTTTTACTCATTTAACTAGAAGTCATTTATTTTATCTTCTATCGATTTTATGATTGTTGTATATTATGTATATTTACTCATTAGAGATAGAACTTAATTTCTATACAATAAATTAGATTAATTAATTGTTATCTTACTTAAAATCAACAAAAAAATAAGGAGTTAGACTTCTAAAAATAAACAATTTTATGGCATGTGGAAGCTGTGGTACTGGAGAAGATGGTAAACCAAAAGGGTGTAAGAGTAATGGAGCTTGTACAACAGGTGGATGCGAGAAGTTATCAGTTTTTGATTGGCTCTCAAACATGACATTACCTAGTAACCAAAAACCTTTTAATATTTTTGAAGTCCGTTTTAAAAATGGACGAAAGCACTTTTATAAAAACAGTGAAAATCTAATAATTTCTATGGGAGATGTTATCGCGGTTGAAGGTTCTCCAGGTCACGATATTGGAATTGTTTCTCTGAGTGGAGAGTTGGTAAAAGTACAAATGAAAAAAAGAAAAGTATCTCTTGACAGTGAGGAGGTTAAGAAAATTTATAGAAAAGCGACTAAAAGAGATATAGAAATCTGGGAGAAAGCAAGAGGTCGTGAACTAGAGACACAAAGAAAAGGAAGAGAAATTTTAGGAAGATTAGGATTAAAGATGAAGCTTTCAGATGTAGAATACCAGGGAGATGGAAATAAAGCAACCTTCTATTATACAGCAGATTCTAGAGTAGATTTTAGACAATTAATTAAAGATTTAGCAGGTGCTTTTTCTATTAGAATAGAGATGAAGCAAGTTGGAGCAAGACAAGAGGCAGCTCGTCTTGGAGGAGTAGGTTCCTGTGGAAGAGAACTATGTTGTTCTACATGGTTAACTGATTTCAGGAAAGTAACAACATCTGCGGCACGATATCAACAGTTGTCATTAAACCCACTAAAGCTTGCGGGTCAGTGTGGAAAACTAAAATGTTGTTTAAATTTTGAATTAGATACCTACTTAGACGCTTTAAATGATTTCCCTAAACAGGAAAAAGTCTTAAAAACTGAAAAAGGGGATGCTGAATTTGTGAAAATGGATATTTTCAAACAACTACTGTGGTATACTTATAAAGAAAATAGATCTAAGTGGTATAAACTTAGTCTAGATCAAGTAATAGAAATAATTACTTTAAATAAAAATAATGAACTTTCAATTCCGTTAGAGGAATATGAATCTTTTACAGAAGAGATTGTTTCTATTGATTTTGAAAATGTGGTCGGTCAAGATAGTTTGACTCGTTTTGATACTCCAAAAAGGAGAAGAAGAAATAGGAATAATAAAAGGAAAAAAATAAATGTTGGAGCGAACCCTAATCAGGCTAAAAACAACCAGCAATCTAAAAAATCAACACAACGAACTAACAATAACAATCCTACTTCAAAAAAAAGAGACAATAGTCAATCGCACAATAAGAGAAGAAGAAAATCCAAATCAAATGATAATACGAATCCAAAATAAAAAGATTTTAGTTCTCATTACAGGGATTTTGCTATTCGTTATTTCTTGCGACTCAAACAGGATTTTTGATACATATAAACCCTTAAAGCATAATTCTTGGTCATTAAGTAATCCGTTACAGTTTACATTTCAGATTTCAGATACAACCTCAACAAATAATTTGTATTTTAATATTAGGAACAATAATGATTATCTATTTAGTAATTTATACGTTATTTCACATGTTATTTTTCCTGATGGCAAGAAAATTGTAGATACATTACAATATGAGATGGCAGACAAAAATGGACAATTTTTAGGGAGTGGAATTTCTGAAATAAAACATAGTAGACTTTTGCTAAAAGAAAATATTATTTTCCCAAACTCAGGAAAATATAGTATAAATATATGGCACGCTATGAGAGAGAATGGCAATCTCGAAGGAATTAAAGAGCTTAAAGGAATAACAGACTTAGGCTTTAGAATTGAAAAAGTAAATTAGTATGGCAAAGAAAAAACAGATGAATTTTAAAAAGTATATCATACGATTTTGGGTTGTTTTTTTTGGAGGTTTTTTGTCTCTTATGTTAATTTTTTTACTCGCTTCTTTAGGACTATTTGGAGCGTTACCAACCTTTGAAGAATTAGAAAATCCAGAAAAGAATTTAGCGACAGAAGTAATTTCCTCTGATGGGGTAACACTAGGAAAATATGCATTTAAAAATAGAACACCAGTTGGCTATAGTGATTTATCAGAGAATTTGGTAAACGCATTGATAGCAACTGAAGACGAACGCTTTTACTCTCACTCAGGTATAGATTTCAGAGGAACAGCTAGAGCAATTGTCAAGTTAGGGAAAGGAGGTGGAGCTAGTACAATTACCCAGCAACTTGCAAAAAACTTGTTTACTAAACGAGCTTCAAGCAACACTTTTAAAAGGCTTACACAAAAAGTTAAAGAGTGGATAGTAGCTATAAAGTTAGAGCGGCAATATACTAAAAATGAAATAATTGCCATGTATTTAAATACGCAAGAGTTTTTATTTAATGCTATTGGAATTCGTTCAGCAGCAAGAATTTATTTTGGTAAAGAACCAAAAGATTTAGACATTCAAGAATCGGCTATTTTAGTAGCCATGCTAAAAAATCCTAGACAGTATAATCCAAACAGGGAAATTTCTAAAAAAAAATCATTGATTAGGAGAAATGTTGTTTTTGCTCAAATGGAAAAGAATGAATTTATTTCACAACAAGAAAAAGATTCATTACAAAAACTACCCTTAAAAATTAATTTTACACCAGAGAGTCATAATGATGGATTGGCTACTTATTTTAGAGAACATCTAAGAAAAGTTATGAAAAATTGGGTAAAGGAAAATCCAAAACCAAACGGTGAATTGTATAATATAAATAGAGATGGACTAAAGATTTATGTTACGCTGGATTCTAGAATACAACAATATGCTCAAGAGGCTGTTCAAGAACATGTATCGAATCTTCAGAAGTATTTTTTTAAAGAACAATCTAATAACGAAACAGCGCCATTTTATGATTTAGAAGAGGAACAAATAGAATTGATTTATAACAGAGCAATTAAAAATTCTGACCGCTACAGAAAAATGAAAAAAAATGGCTATTCTGAAAAACAAATAGATTCAGCCTTTCATTCAAAAACAGATATGCGGGTCTTTTCATGGAATGCTCAACGAGAAGTAGATACTATTTTATCACCAATTGATTCGATTACATATTATAAATCTTTTTTAAGATCTGGGTTATTGTCTATTGAACCACAAACAGGTCAGATTAAAGCTTGGGTTGGTGGAATTAATCATAAATATTTTAAGTATGATCATGTAGAGCAAGGGAAAAGACAAGTAGGATCAACATTTAAACCTTTTGTTTATGCTACTGCTATTAATCAACTACGATTGTCACCTTGTGATACATATCCTAATACACCTTACACGATTCCTAAAGGAAGATTTGGTATTCCAGAAGCATGGACTCCCAGGAACTCTGGAGAAAAATACGGAGGTGAATTAACATTAAAAGAAGCATTAGCAAAATCAATAAATGTTGTTTCTGCAAGATTAATTGATATGGTGACTCCCGCCAATGTTGTTCGGTTAGCAAAATCTTCAGGTATAGAAAGTAGGATTCCTCGTGCACCCTCTATTGCCCTGGGGTCTGTGGAATTATCCTTAATGGAAATGACTGGTGCATATGCCACTTTTGCGAATAAAGGATTGCGTGTAGAACCAAATATGCTCATGAGAATAGAAGATAAAAATGGGACAGTATTAGCTGATTTTACACCAAAAACAAAAGAAGTTCTCAGTGAAGAATCTGCCTATGTAGTTTTAGAATTACTCAAAGGTGTTACAACGGCTGGATCTGGGGTTAGATTAAGAACTTCAGAACACTATTACAAAGATATAATAACTGGCTTTCCTTATGAATTTACCAATCCAATAGCTGGTAAAACAGGAACCACTCAAAATCATACCGATGGATGGTTTATGGGAGTTGTTCCAAATTTGGCAACTGGAGTTTGGACTGGAGGTGAAGATCGAGCAGTACATTTTGATAAAATTGCAGAAGGGCAAGGAGCAACCATGTCTTTACCAACGTGGGCACTTTTTATGAAAAAGGTGTATGATGATCCAACACTAAACATAAGTCAAGAAGACTTTGATAAACCAGAGTCTTTATCAATAGATACTGATTGCGGGAAAGAATCAGCACTTAAAAAAGATACCACTATAATCAATAAAAAACCGGTAGAAGACGATACAGACTTTTAATATTAAAAATGTTATTTTTAAATGATTTCACAAAGTAAAATTAGCGTAAAATGATTAATAAGAAAGTAAAAAACGTAGAAGAAGCATTGAAAGGTGTTAAAAACGATATGACTTTGATGTTAGGAGGTTTTGGGTTATGTGGAATTCCAGAGAATGCCATCACAGAATTAGTTCGACTTGGAGTCACAAACCTTACTTGTATTTCAAACAATGCAGGGGTTGATGATTTTGGCTTAGGTCTATTATTACAAAAAAAACAAATAAAAAAAATGATTTCTTCCTATGTGGGAGAAAACGATGAATTTGAACGTCAAATGTTATCAGGAGAATTAGAAGTAGAACTGACTCCACAAGGGACATTAGCAGAAAAATGTAGGGCAGCCCAATCAGGATTTCCAGCATTCTATACTCCAGCAGGTTATGGAACAGAAGTAGCAGAAGGAAAAGAAACAAGAAATTTTGATGGTAAAATGCACGTTTTAGAATTTGCCTATAAAGCAGACTTTGCATTTGTAAAAGCCTGGAAAGGGGATGCTGCTGGAAACTTACTTTTTAAAGGAACAGCAAGAAATTTTAATCCATGTATGTGTGGAGCAGCTACAGTAACTATTGCTGAGGTTGAAGAATTGGTTCCAATTGGAGAATTAGATCCTAATCAAGTCCATACACCGGGAATTTTTGTTCAACGGATTTTTCAAGGGGAGAAATACCAGAAAAGAATAGAACAAAGAACCTTAAGACAAAGAGATTAATTATGTTGGATAAAAATGGAATCGCAAAAAGAATTGCGAAAGAAGTGCAAGATGGTTATTATGTTAATCTTGGAATTGGAATTCCGACTCTAGTTGCTAACTTTGTAAGAAATGATATTGAGGTTGAGTTTCAAAGTGAAAACGGAGTGTTAGGAATGGGGTCTTTTCCTTATAAAGGGGATGAGGATGCAGATATTATTAATGCAGGAAAACAAACGATTACTACTTTACCAGGAGCAAGTTTTTTTGATTCGGCAACCAGTTTTTCTATGATTCGAGGTAACCATGTTGACTTAACAATTTTAGGCGCCATGGAAGTTGCTGAAAATGGAGATATTGCTAATTGGAAAATTCCTGAAAAAATGGTAAAAGGAATGGGTGGAGCAATGGATTTGGTAGCATCAGCAGAAAATATAATTGTTGCGATGATGCATACTAATAAAAAAGGAGCTTCGAAATTACTTAAACAATGCTCTTTACCTCTAACTGGGGTTGCATGTGTAAAAAAGGTTGTCACCAATTTAGCAGTAATAGATGTCAGAGAGGGTGTTTTTCATTTATTAGAAAGAGCTCCAGGGGTTAGCGTTGATGAAATAAAAAAAGCCACGCAAGGGACCTTAATTATCAAAGGAGAAATACCAGAAATGGACCTATAATTAAATTATGAAAATAATCTCATACAATGTCAACGGAATCAGAGCAGCCATTAAGAAAGGATGGTTGGATTGGATACAAATTGCAAATCCAGATGTTATTTGCATACAAGAAACAAAAGCGCAACAAGATCAAGTAAATGCCAAAGACATTACAATGGCAGGGTATCCATATCAATATTGGTTTTCTGCTCAAAAAAAAGGGTATTCTGGTGTTGCAATTTTTTGTAAAAAAAAACCCAATCATATTGAATACGGAACAGGTATTGAGACCATGGATTTTGAAGGAAGAAATATTCGTGTAGATTTCGATCAAGTATCCATAATGAGTATGTACCTGCCATCAGGAACCAATGCTGCAAGGCTAGAATTTAAATTCAATTACATGGCAGAAATTCAAGACTATGTTACCAATTTAAAACAAGAAATTCCAAATTTAGTTATCTGTGGTGACTATAATATTTGTCATGAAGCCATTGATATTCACAATCCAAAGATGAAAGGAGTTTCAGGGTTTCTACCAGAAGAAAGAGAATGGATCGGAAACTTTATTGAAAATGGTTTTATCGATAGCTTTCGGCACTTAAACAAAGAACCACACCATTACAGTTGGTGGAGTTATAGAGCAAATTCAAGAGCAAATAACAAAGGATGGAGAATCGATTATAATATGGTTTCAGAATCTTTACAAAAGAATATCTCTAGAGCCTTTATTTTACCTGAAGCAAGACACTCAGACCACTGTCCTATCGGACTTGAATTAGAATTTTAACAATATGAAATACTATTATTTTTTAATTTTTTTAGCTTTTTCCTATCTCTCTTTTGGACAATCATCTGTAGATCTCTTAGACATTGGTAAAGATTCGGTTACGTTAAAGAATCAAGAAGAAAAATTCACTGATAAAGAGATTGCTTTAATCGATAGTTTACTACTTGAAACTAAAGTATCTTCAATTTTTTTCGATGAAATTAAACAATATTATATTCCTACAACAGATACAATTAATGTTTTAGAAATAAATTTAAATGCTGAGTTATTAAAGGAGCGACTTCTGAAAATTAATGAAACTACACCTTTCAATATTGCCTTTAATCCAGCTTTAGAAAAGATTATTAAATCGTATTTGAAACATAGAAGAAAATACTATCCAAATTTTATGGCTCGGGCTGCCTATTATTTTCCAATGATTGAAAAATATTTAGACCAATATGACATTCCGCTAGAGATGAAATACCTTGCGTTAGTTGAGTCTGCATTAAAACCAAAAGCAAAATCTCGAGTTGGAGCAACAGGTCTTTGGCAATTTATGTATCCGACAGGGAAGCAATATCAATTAAAGGTTAGTTCTTATGTAGATGAAAGACAAGACCCTATAAAAGCAACAATTGCAGCATGTAAGTATCTAAATGATTTATATAAAATTTTTGGTGATTGGGATCTAGCATTGGCGGCATATAATTCTGGACCAGGAAATGTAAGCAAGGCGATTAGGCGATCTGGAGGCTATAAAAACTATTGGAATATTAGACCTTTTTTACCTAGGGAAACAGCTGGATATGTTCCAGCATTTTATGCAACAATGTATTTATTTACCTATGCTAAAGAACATAATTTAAGAGGGAATATCCCTCAAATTCATTATTTTGAAACAGATACAATTTATATTAAGAAAACGGTTAGTTTTGATCAAATAACTGAACAAACAGGGATCGAAACTTCAATACTACAATTCTTAAACCCAGCTTATAAAATAGACATTGTTCCCTTTATAGAAGGGAGACCTTATTTTATTAGAGTCCCCAAAAAACAATCAGATATTTTTTTAAAAAATGAAAGTAAATTGTATGCTCTTGCAGACGCTGACGCTGCAAAAAGGGAAAAACCGTTACCCCAATACTTTGAGATGGATAAAAGAATTCGTTACAAAGTTAGAAGTGGAGATTATTTGGGTAGGGTAGCCCATAAGTATGGAGTAAAAGTAAGCGATATAAAACGTTGGAATGGCCTTAAGAAAAATAATTTACGTATTGGGCAACGACTAATCATTTATCCAAAAAGATTAAGAGTCTCTAAATCATTAACAAAAAAAGTTTCTAAAGATAAACTGAAAGGAACCCCTGTCATTTATGTTGTAAAAAAAGGAGATTCACTATGGACCATTGCTAAAAAGTTTAAACAAGTAACAGTGAATCAAATTAAAGAATGGAACAATATTTGGAGTGCTAAAAGTATTCAACCAGGAAAAAAACTTAAAATATTTAAAAGTTAATATAATGAAAAATATAATTAGTGGATTATTTATCACCTTTTTATTGGCCTCCTGCTCTGATACTTCTGTTGTATTACCAAGGTCTGTTGGAACCTTTAATAAAGTAACTGTAGTCACTAATGGAGCTCTATGGGTAGGCGATGTTGGGAATGTAATTAAAAATTATTTTGGAGAGTTAATGGTAGGGTTACCGCAACCAGAAAGAACATTATCAGTGGGTCATGTAGCTCCTAACGGTTTTACTTCTATCATGAGAAGTAATAGAAATCTTCTTATTGTAGAGATAAGTGATAAAGAGATTTACAATAAAACCTATAATAAATATGCTAGCCCGCAAACAATAGTTTATATTTCTGCAAAAGATAAAGAAGGGTTAATTACTCTATTAAAAAAGAATATAAAAGAAATCATACAAACATTTAAAGATTCAGATATTAGAGTGTTACAACGTGTTTTTGCAAATAAAAGAGTTAATGATTCTATGTATAAAACACTTAAAAATTTAAATATTTCATTAATTATTCCTAAAGAATTTAAAACAGTAGACGATACCGGAGAATTTCTTTGGTTAAGACAACACCTATCAAGTGGGATAGCGAGAGGTACAGGAAGTAATAATATCTTAGTTTATGCTTTACCACTAAACGAACAAACAATTCAAGCCAATAATATTATTTCAATGAGGGATGAAATAGGAGAAAAATACATTCCTGGATCTAAAAAAGGGATGTATATGATTACCGAAGCTGCTTACGAACCACAAACAACTAAAACTATAATTCTTGGGAATCAAGCTTTTGAAACTAGAGGAAAATGGGAAGTCAAAAATGATTTTATGGCTGGACCATTTTTAAACTATGCAATTATTGATCAAAAAAACAACAGGCTTCTTGTCATTGAAGGATTTACCTATGCCCCGTCAGTAAATAAAAGAGAGTTTTTATTTGAATTAGAGGCTATTGCAAAATCACTAAAAATAAATTAAATGAATCATTATTACCCAAATTAATTTGTAGGTAAATTTTTTTCTGAAAAAAATTAACACATTAGAAAAACTTATTTAAGTATATTTGAGTATAAACTAATGCCTTATTATCATGGAAATAAACATTTTAACCTTAGTTTTAGCAGCTTTAATACCATTAATAATTGGATTTATATGGTTTGGGCCCTTTTTATTTTTAAATGCTTGGATGAAACAATTGAAATTTACCCAAGAATCCTTGAAAGGAGGAAATGTAGTGTTGATTTTTTCACTTTCTTATGTATTTAGTTTTTTTATTGCTTTTTTTTTACAATATATTGTAATTCATCAAACCGGAACTTATTCCAGTCTTTTGACATCAGGAAATACCGAGTTGTCTGGTGATGTTTTAACCTTTTTCAATGATTTCATGGCAAAATATGGCACGAACTACAGAACTTTTAAGCATGGAGCTTTACATGGGGCTCTAACAGGAGTATTCTTTATATTGCCGATACTAGCTACCCAAGCAATGTATGAGAGGAAAACAGTTAAGTATGTTGCTATAAATGCAGGATATTGGATTGTAACCTTAACAATTATGGGAGGTATTATTTGTCAATGGGGATAATATAAAAAAATAAGTATTTTTAATTGGTATCCAATTTTAATATCCAATTTTTGAGCGTACCCTCTTTAAAACTTCCTGGGCTATTTTTCTTGCTTTTTGAGCACCAACTTCGAGCGCCTGATCAATTTCATTTTTATTCTCCATATAATGAGTATAACGCTCACGTATAATCGAAAATTTATTTATAATAAGCTCGTATAATTCTTGTTTTGCATGACCATACCCATAATTACCTCCTTCATATTTTATTCTCATTTCTGCTATTTCGCTATCAGAAGCTACTAACTTATATAAAGCAAAAATATTATCAGTATCTGGATTCTTGGGATCTTCTAAAGATTTACTGTCTGTTTTTATGGACATAATTTGTTTTCTTAATTTTTTATCAGATAAGAAAATATTGATCACATTATTTCTAGACTTACTCATTTTCTGACCATCTGTCCCAGGGACTAATTTTGTGTGTTCTTGTATTTTTGCAATTGGAGGAACTAATGTGTCGCCTACTGAATTATTAAAGCGATTCGCAACATCTCTAGACATTTCTAAATGTTGTAATTGATCTTTTCCGACAGGAACAATTTCTGCATCATATAATAAGATATCTGCAGCCATAAGCATCGGATAGGTAAATAAACCTGAGTTTACATCAGAGAGTCGGTCAGCTTTGTCTTTAAAGCTGTGTGCTAAGGTTAATCTTTGATATGGAAAAAAACAACTTAAGTACCAAGTCAATTCCGTTACCTCTGGGATATCACTTTGTCGATAAAAGACTGCTTTGTTAATGTCTAATCCACAGGCTAGCCAGGTAGCTGCAGTACTATAGGTGTTTTCTCTTAATTCGTGTCCATCTTTTATTTGAGTAAGAGAATGTAAATCTGCAATAAACAAGAAAGCTTCATTTTCTCTATTGTTAGACATGTCAATAGCAGGTAAAATTGCTCCTAAAAGATTTCCTAAATGTGGTGTTCCTGTACTTTGTACACCTGTGAGTATTCTAGACATTATTCTAAATTTATTTTAAACAAAAATACAGTTTTCATTATAAAATGAATCAAACAAAAGAATATTACTACTTTAGCGATTATGAAATTAATCAAAATACCTTTTTTACTAATTTGGAGATTATGGTTTTATATTTTGATGCTTATAACTATCCTTTTGATGACTCCCTTTTTATTGGTATTAACTGCTAAAGAAGCGTATTATCCAACTTTTTGGAAACTTGTAAGAATATGGTCATTTGTTTTAGTTTATGGGATGGGATTTCGAATCCAGAAAAAAATTGATGAAGTTATAGATAGAGAAAGGAGTTATATGTTTTGTCCAAATCATGCATCATTGATGGATCCTTTTGTTTTAATTGCACTCAGTAAAAACCCCATAGTTTTTGTTGGTAAAAAAGAATTAGTTAGGATCCCAATTTTTGGATTTTTCTATAAGCGAGTTGTTATTATGGTTGATAGAAGTAATCCTATTAGTAGAAAAAGAGTTTATGAAATGGCTAAGAAAAGACTACAAAAAGGAGTTAGTATCGGGATTTTTCCAGAAGGATTAGTTCCCACAGAAGATGTAATTTTAGCACCTTTTAAAAATGGGGCATTTAGCTTAGCTATCGAACATCAAATTCCTATTGTTCCTCAAACGTATTATGATTGTAAAAGATTATTTTCTTGGGATTTCTTTAAAGGAGGAATGGGGACATTTAGAATTCGACAGCATCAATTCATTGAAACAAAAGGACTTAAGGCCTCAGACATGAATAAACTAAAAGAAGAAACATTTCAAATCTTATTTGATGAATTATCATCAGACAGTTTGTATATGAAAGATACGTTAAAAAATTAATGAAAGAAGAATTAAATTACCATTATTCTAAAAATGAAGAGAAATTAAATATTATAACCCATGCTATTGGGCTATTAATCAGTTGTGTAGGATTACTGTTACTAATTATTAAATCATTTACTTATGATAGTTTTTTTAAAACACTAAGCCTAATTATTTATGGCTTTAGTCTGGTTATATTATACGCTGCCTCTACTTTATATCATGCTGCAAAAACCCCTAGTGTAAGAAGAAAGCTTAATATTTTTGATCATGCCGCTATATATGTTTTAATAGCAGGAACCTACACACCTTTCACTATTATTATACTTCAAGGAACAATTGGATGGACTGTTCTCGGGGTTACTTGGACTTTTGCGTTGATTGGAATTATCTTAAAATTTTTTTACACCGGTAGATATGATAAACTTTCTACAAGTATGTATCTTTTGATGGGTTGGCAAATCATTTTTGTTATAAAGCCTTTAGCTAATAACCTTTCTTCAGTAGGATTAAAATTATTAATAACAGGAGGTGTTTTTTACACAATAGGAGCTTTTATATATTCGCTTAAAAAAATGAATTATAACCATGCTATTTTTCATGTATTTGTAGTTTTAGGGAGTTTGAGTCATTTTTTTTGTGTTTATTATTTCTTATAACAGAACTTATCTTTGTACTAAAATCACTCTTTTTAAATCTTTAATTTATAACAATTAGTGAATTGATTTTTTTATCTTTAAAACGTTTTAAAAATTATTTTCTGAAGTATAATTACTATGTCAAACAATGCTGTTTTTTTTAAGAAAATTGACAAAATACCAGCTAAAATATGGGATGAGTTAGATTGTTCAGATAATCTCTATTTTTCACCAGAATACTTATCAGCCATTGAAAAAAATAATCCTCAGTTACTTTTCTCCTATATTGTCATAAAAAATGACCAACAAAAAGCAATTGCTTTTGCGAGTATTCAAATCATTAGTTTTTATATAAATACTATTGAAAAAGAATTGCCAACGATTCTAAAAAAAGTTACCTCTGTAGCAAGAAAACTAACAGTTTTACCTAAAGAAAAACCTTTGAAGATTTTAAATTGTGGAAATAGTTTTGTTAGTGGTGAGCACGGAATTTATATTAAAAAAGATCAAAATAAGAAAATTCTTTTAAAAAAAATCTCAAAGGAAATTCTAAGATATACCCAAGAAAATCATTTGCTAGATTCCATAGATCTTTTTATTGTAAAAGATTTTTTTGAACAATCATTATCTATTAGTGATGAGCTTACAAGCTCAGGGTATTATTCTTTTAATGTTGAACCAAATATGACATTGAAAATGGATTCTAGTTGGCATACTTTTGAAGATTATTTGGGAGTATTAAAAACTAAATTTAGAGTAAAAGCAAAAAAAGCATTGAAATTAAGTAACTCACTTTTAGTAAGAGAAATCACTGCTCATAATTTTGATGAACAAGTTCACCAAATGATAACGCTATACAGAAGAGTAGTTTCTAAAGCTACTTTTAATTTGGGAGAATTTAAGTTAGCTACTTTTAAAGATTTGAAAGAGAAATTAGGAGAATCATATATTTTAAAATCCTATTGGATTGATAATAAAATGGTGGGCTTTATGTCCGGATTAATCAATAAAAATCATCTAGACGCTCATTTTGTAGGAATAGACTATGCATTAAATAAAAAAAATGCGATCTACCAAAGGATGTTATATGATTATATTGATATTGCAATTAGCCATAACGTAACAACACTTAATTTTGGAAGAACTGCGAGTGAAATAAAAAGTTCAGTCGGGGCAACTCCTGAGCAATTAACGATCTATATTCGTCATAAAAAATCGATAACAAATAAATTTTTAAAACTATTCTTACTAAAGATTCAACCTACTGAATACAAACAAAAATTCCCATTTAAAATTGACATATAGAATTTATGAAAACTATTGATGATTTACTTCGTATTTTAGTGTTAGAAAAAAAAGACTCTCATACATTTTCTGGGATTAGTAAAACTATAGGAAGTCCAAATGTTTTTGGGGGTCAAGTATTAGCACAAGCACTTCACGCAGCCTATAAAACCATCCCTGAAGACCGGTTTGTACATTCGTTACATTCTTATTTTTTGTTACCAGGTAATTTAACGATTCCAATAACTTACAAAGTTACTGAGATGAGAAATGGGGGTAGTTTTTCTACAAGAAGAGTTACTGCGATACAAAATGAGGAAACGATTTTTATTTTGGCTGCATCATTTCACAAAAAAGAAGCGGGGTATGAACATCAAGAATCTATAAAACTTGGTATAAAACAACCAGAGGAACTATTAAGTTGGAGTGATATGCTATCACAATATGGAGATTTTATTCCTCCTAAAATGAAAACTTTTTTAAGTATTGAAAGACCAATAGAATTTAAACCTGTAAACATAACAAACCCATTAGATCAAAAAGATCTTCCGGCGGTAGAGGATGTTTGGTTTAAACTAAAAGGGAATCCTAAGCATTTAGAATTACCATTAAAGCAACAAATATTGACATATATATCAGATTATAATATTTTAAATGCCGCATTAAAACCAAATGCAAGTAAGGCTAATATAGGAAATACTCAAATGGCTAGTTTAGACCATTCGATGTGGTTTTTTAGAGAATTTGATTTTGATGACTGGATGTTATTCTCAGTTGTTTCACCAAACTCCCACGGTGCAAGAGGATTATCTACTGGAAATATATTTACACGAGAAGGAAAATTAATCGCAACAGTTGCTCAAGAAGGCTTACTAAGACCCAAAAACAACAACTAAAATGAATACTTTTGTCTATGTAATAAGTGTGAATGGATTATTATTTTTTATAAGTTTAGTTTTTTACTTCATACCACCAAAAAAAATAAATAAGATTTATGGGTATAGAACCCACAGAACGATGTTAAATGACAGTGTTTGGAATTTTGCAAATAATTTGTTTAGTCAAATTTTACTCAAATATGCAGGAATAAGTTTTGTATTGGCCTTGTTGTTAACTTTTTTAAACCCTTTTCTCATGAATTCTTGGGTTCCAATGGGATTAATGATTTTTACACTTCTTATTTGTGTTGTTATTACTGAAAAAGCATTAAATGAAAATTTTGATGAAGAAGGCAATAGTAAAATTAGAAAGTAGTAATTAAAGAGAAAGAAAAGTTCCTTCCAGGAGCTGATACACCAGAGGCAAACTCCCTAAAATGTTCGTCAAAAAGATTATTAATCATTACCTGTAATTTCCACGTTTTATTAAACTCAAAACTACTGTTGATACCCAAAGTTGTCCAGCTTGGTGTTCCAAAATAAATAGCTACTTCGTCAGTAGCATTTTCATCAACGATAGGTGTTAAATCGTGATTGTCGATTCCTTCAGTAAAATTAAAATCAGAAATATCTTTTTTACTATTAAATCGAAGAGAGGCACCAAATTGTAATTTATTATTAGTGTAGTTTACATCAAACTGACCAAATAGAGGTGGGATTGATGATAAAGGCTCTTTAGTGTCATAAGTTCGTCCTTTAGTATACGTAACAAAACCAGAGGTTGTTATTTTATCAGATAATTGTCCTTGATAATTACCAGTATAACCATAAACATAGGCATTCCCTCTATTCTGATTAGCAACAATATTTCCCAATTCACCATCATACAAAATTTGACTTCCATTCATAGAGAATTCATCTCTTATAATATAGTGTTGTAACAAAGTATAATAGGTGTTGAAACCAATTTTAAATTTACGGCGATTAAAATATTTTTGAATTCCAATCTCTGTACTATAAGCAAATTCTGGTTTTAGATAAATATTTGGAACAGTTACGTTTCCTGATTTTTCTCTAACTCTACCAATATCGTCGATATTAGGAGATCTAAACCCTGAGGAAATAACTGAATTTAATTGCCAATTTTTAGTTGGTTTATATACATACCCTATTGTAGCTGTAAAAGCAGAGTTATCTACTTTAATATTTGTATTTGGTAAAACAATAAAACTTTGATCGATCCAAGAAGCTTTTAGATTTGTTCGTGTAAAACGAAGTCCAGTATTTATAGTAGAATTTGAATTTAAATCTTGCCTGTAGCCTATGTAAGCGGCATAATTACTATAACTACTCCCGCCATCTGGATAACGAGATTGAACTAAAAAATGATCTGAAAATCCATTAATTTGATTTCCAGAAATATCTAATGTTCTTCCAAAAGAATTTGAAGAAACATCATTGTGAGAAACCTCAAATCCATAATTTAAATTTCGATTAGTTTTTTTGGAAAGAGGAACCATAAAATCTCCATTGATACTAAATATTGAAACACTTTCTTTCCTGTATGATCGGTTTAAACTTCCAAATTTTCGTTGAATTCTAGATTCTTTAACATTTTGATAAGCCAATGTAACTGTTCCTTTATCCATCCAACTTTTTCTTGGATAAATCTCAAATTGAGGAGAGATTAAGAGTCGTTCTTGAGGCCCATAATACCATTCTGCAAATTTTAATGAATTTCCAGACTTCTCGTCCAATCGATCAAATCTTGGAATCTCTGAAGAAGTCGAATATTGAAAGTTGAGCTTTAAATCTGTTTTATCGGTTAATGGGATATAAAACTTTTGTAAGAGATCAGTTTGATTATAGCCTGTATTTCGCTGTATAGTTGGATCAGAGTTTTCAGTAGGTGCTTGAGAGAAGAAAGTAGAAGTATTTTTAGAATACTCAAAAACTTTCCCCCAATTTTCAAATCCATGAGATCTTTTTTTACCCATTTTTAAATCTCCAAAATCGCTGTATGAGATACTTGTAAACGACCCCCATTTTTTACTACGTATTTCTACAGATGCGTTATTAGTAATTTCATTATTAACAGATGAATACCTATTAAAAAAACTTGTTTTCACATCTGTTTGTGATGATAATTTAGGAGTTTTTGTAAAGTAATGTATTACGCCTCCTAAAGCATCTGAACCATATATTACTGATGATGGGCCGAAAACTATCTCTGTTCTGTCTAGTTGATTAGGAGATACTGTAATTGCATTCTGTAAATGTCCTTTTCTATAGATTGCATTGTTCATCCTAACCCCATCTACAACAAGAAGAACTCTATTAGATTCCATTCCTCTTAATACAGGACTTCCTCCTCCCATTTGAGATTTTTGAACTTTTATCCCTGGGATAGTTGCTAACAAATCTGCAGATGTTTGAGGAGATAATTGTTTGATTTCCTTTGCAGTGATTACAGCTACCCTCTCAGCAATTCTTTTAGTTTTTGTATTATCTTTAAAAACAGATAATACAACTTCATCTAATTGCTCTGATTGTTTTGTTAGGTAAATGGTGTAATTTGTATTTTTAAGGGTGTTTTTTTTAAGGCTTTTTAAGGCATAAGAAAGATGAGAGAAAAATAATATTTCTTGACTTTTAACCAAAGAAATATCCACAATTCCCTTTTTGTTAGTTGAAGAATTAAATGATTCATCTTCACTAAATACACTAACATTGTAGATAGGTTTTCCAGTTTCTTTGTCTACTACTTTTACTTCTTGAGCAAAAGAGGAAACGGTAATCAAAAAAAGTATAAAATATCCAATCGTCTTCATCTACTAAATACTATTTCTAAAACTGCAAGAGATTTTGGTTTTTTAAAACCGTCCAAATGTAATTCAAAATATCGGATTAACATTTGTAATAATTTTTGTCTTTCATTTTTTGAAAAGTTTATACCATCAACTTTATCAAAATTTATGCCTAAAAGCTTTTTTAGCTGATTTAATTCTTTTCCTTCAATAATATTGTGATCATTATTATTATTATCGGTAAAAATTCCTTCTTTTAAGTGAAATCCAGTTTTATTTAGGTGAGAAAGATCTGGGTAAAACCCTAAAAATTTGGTTAGATTTAGTAAAAAAAGTAAATGAAAATTTGAGATGTGTTGATGAGAATCAAACCAAATCAGAGAGTTTTCGATATAGTCATACAATAAGCTATTATTCTCTTGTTCTTGAATTGCACTCCCCAATACTTCAGAAATAAATAATGCAATAGATTGTTTTATAATTGATGTATGAATTGATTTGTATACATTAATTACTTGAGCTTCTTTCAAGAGTTGTAAATTTCTTTTCTCTTGATGATTTGTAATAATAGACAACTGTGTTAAGGGTTGAAAGTAGGCTGTTTTTAATGTTCCTTTTTTTGATTTTAAGATTCCTTTGAGCATATAGGAAACGATTCCTATTTCTTTTGTATATAATTTAACAATTAAACTAGTCTCACTATATTTTAGTGCACTAATAACTATTGCTTTTGAGGATACAACAGACATTAATTAATGATTGCAATTTTTGTTGTAGAGGTCTCTGTGGCATCTTCACTAGAGAGAAGAACAATATAAACACCTGAGGCAACGTTATTTCCAGCTAAATTAGTTTTGTCCCATATAACTTTTCCACCTTGTAATTGCTGTCCTTCAATGACATTAGTTTCAAAAACAAGATTCCCAGCAATATCTAGAATTTTCACATTGGTTCCTTTAGGTAAGTTAGTTCCATCTCTCCCATCGATTGTAATTGAATTGTGAAATTTACGAGCAGGATTAGGGTACGCATAAACCTCCCCTAGAGTTTCTCCAAAAGGAGCTACATTGCTGTTGTACGCAACAACTCCTTTATTTGTTGCAAAATAGACTTTTCCAGTTTGATTGTCTACTGCAATTTTAATGATTTTATTTGAGGGTAAAGGAGAGTTTTGTGTATTAAAGGTAGCAAGGGTAGTTTGACCATTTGGATTGGTATAAATTGCTCCACCATTGTCAGTTCCAAACCATTTGTTATTGGCACCATCTACCTCTATCGTTGAAACATATTGGTCTCCGAGGAGCTTTTTTGCAACCCCATCTTCCTCAAAAATTACGGGTTGTGCATCTACTGTATCTTCATCAAAAACACCTGATGCATTGTTAAAAACAACCATCCCAGAAATCGTTCCAATCCAAATTCTATTATCTTTATCAACAGCAATACTTTCTACTTTTGCATTGGGTAAACTTCCTTGAGTTACCAGAGTTGTAAGTCCTTTTACTCTATTTCCATTTTCATTAAAGGCTACAACCCCATCGGCTCTAGTTCCTATCCAAACAGTATTATTTCTGTCAACGGCTATTTCAGAAAGACCGAATGAATTTTCTGGTTTCCCCGCACTTATATCAAATTCACTCCAAGATCCATTTGAAAACTTTTTCAACTCATAAGGTACTCCAATATTAAGTACCCATAGGTTTTCTTGGAAATCAAAAGCTGCATCAGGGATTCTGATGGTAACTCTATTTGCAATATTTCCTACAATGTCCTCCAGGGGACTATTTAAATTATTAAAAAAAGTAGTAATCTCATCGTTTTCAACTTCAAATAATCCTCCTGTGTTAAAAGTGTCAATTTGAGTAGTATCACCAAAACCGCTAATAAAGACTTTATTGTTATTGGTAGGATGAATTGCAACGTCTACTAAATCTGGAAAGGGATTCAAAGGATCATTCATGGCTGTAAACCACGACTCTCCATCAAAGTGAGTAAACCCTAATTTACGTTGTATAGGACCATATGTCGAACCGAATCCGCCATAGACTATCCATAATTCATTATTTTTCGCACTCACAGAAAATACATCATTAGAAATAGGGCCTTCTGGGTGGATTTCTTCAAAATTAGTTACATCGGAATAAGGAGAGGTTAAAACACCAAAAAGGTTAGTTGCTAAGTATAATTCATTATTTTCTGCAATTGCGGTATTTAATGTATAATCAAAGTTACTATCAGCAGTATTTTCAAGAATTTGAATAAGTTCTTGATCATATACAATTACAGAGTTATTAAAAGCAACCGAAAGATTAGTTGAAGAAGCTTTCATCCCTTTAACAGGTTCGAAATAATCAATAATAAATTGTAGATCACCATTTTCTTTTAATTCAAATAATTGAGTGTCTAGTATTGTGTAAATTTTAGTGTTAAAAACAGTAATATTCTTAAAAATACCATTCCCAAATGTGACCATTTCCCAATTATTAAAATCAATTAAGTTAGGGTTGTCTAGTTCAGCAATATAAATTCCGTTATTTGTAGCCGCATAAATTCGATCGTTAAAAACAGTTATTTCATTAACCTTAACATCAGTTGAATTATTCCCAATAAAGAAAGTGTCTCCAAATTCTAATTGATTGATATCATACTCTACGATAGCAAAAGAAGTTGATAAATACAGTGTTCCTTGATGCTCAAAAAGATGATTGATACTTTTCTCACCAGATTGGTTAAAAGTTACAATATCTGAAGAAGACGTAATACTTCCATCTGAATCTACTACTTCTAATAAACCATTCTCATATCCAATGACTAATTTATTTGTTTCTGAGCTATATTGTATTGACTTTGTGGTTTCTCCAGATAAACCTTGAACAGAAGATAGTTTTTTTATTTCTTGATTTAAAATATTATAGGTAAATATAGCATTATCAGTTAGAGCATATATTGTTTGACCTGTTTTTACAAAATCTTTTACATTATTGTAAGAAAAAAAATCCTCCCATAATTCACTATAATCTTCCTGAGCAATAGTAATAGAGCTAGAAAAAATTAAGAGAAGTATTAGTATTTTTTTCATAAAAATAAATTAAAATCAAATATATTTATTTCTTCTAATAAAAACGATTATTCCGAGACATTAGTACAAATAATATAATGAAATGAAACAAGAAATAGAAAGAAAATTTTTACTGAAAAGTACAGCGTTTAAAAAGGTCAGTTTTACAAAGAAACATATTGTTCAAGGGTTTTTAAACTCAAATAAAAATAGAGTTGTTAGAATAAGAATTATAGATGAAAAAGCGTATTTGACAATTAAAGGAATTTCTGAAGATGGTGGTTTGACAAGATTAGAATGGGAAAAAGAAATTCTCTTACAAGAAGCCAAGAGCTTAATGACCCTTTCCGAAAAAGAGGTGATAGAAAAATACAGATATTATCATAAAATTGGCGAACATATTTTTGAAATAGACGAGTTTTTAGGAAGTAATAAAGGACTATTTATTGCAGAAGTTGAATTACAACACAGGGGTGAAACTTTTTTACGACCTACTTATTTAGGAAAAGAAGTTACTGGTCAAGAAAAATATTATAATTCAAATTTAAGTAAATACCCATTCAAAGATTGGGGATAAAAAGGACGTTATTTAGCTATTAAGATCTTGAATTACTTAAAAGCGTTAAGACCAGTGATGTCTAATCCGGTAATTAATAAATGAATGTCATGTGTTCCTTCATAAGTGATCACACTTTCTAAATTCATTGAGTGACGCATTATTGAGTATTCTCCACTAATTCCCATTCCTCCAAGTATTTGTCTTGCTTCTCTAGCAATTTGAATCGCCATGTCAACATTATTTCTTTTTGCCATGGAAATTTGAGCAGAAGTAGCCTTGTCTTCATTTCGTAAAACACCGAGTCGCCAAGTTAAAAACTGTGCTTTGGTAATTTCTGTAATCATTTCTGCTAACTTCTTTTGCTGAAGTTGAAACTGTCCAATAGGTTTTCCAAATTGAATACGCTCCTTGCTATATCTAAGAGCTGTATCATAACAGTCCATTGCTGCTCCAATAGCTCCCCATGCAATCCCATAACGAGCAGAATCTAAACACCCTAATGGGGCACCTAATCCAGATTTATTAGGTAGTAAATTTTCTTTTGGAACTTTTACATTATCAAAGATTAACTCACCAGTAGATGATGCTCTTAAAGACCATTTATTATGAGTTTCTGGAGTCGAAAACCCTTCCATACCGCGTTCAACAATAAGTCCATGAATTCTTCCTTCTTCACTCTTAGCCCATACTACTGCTACTTGGGCAATTGGTGAATTAGAAATCCACATTTTGGCTCCATTTAATAGATAATGATCTCCCATATCTTTAAAATTGGTAGTCATTCCACCTGGGTTTGATCCATGGTCTGGTTCGGTTAATCCGAAACACCCCATCCATTGACCAGAAGCTAATTTTGGTAAATATTTCTGACGTTGTTCTTCATTTCCATATTTCCAAATAGGGTACATCACCAAAGAAGATTGAACGGATGCAGTAGATCTTACACCAGAATCTCCTCTTTCTATTTCTTGCATTATTAAACCATATGAGATTTGATCTAAGCCAGCACCTCCGTAAATTTCTGGAATATACGGACCAAAAGCCCCTATTTCGGCAAGTCCATTAATGATTTGAGACGGGAATTCAGCTTTTTGAGCATATTCTTCAATAATTGGTGAAACATCTCTTTTTACCCATTCTCTGGCAGCATCCCTTACTAACTTGTGTTCATCAGTTAATAAATCATCTAAATGAAAATAATCTGGTGCTTGGAATAAATCTGGTTTCATGATCTATATTTTGTTAAAGTAACAAATTTAAAGAATAGATGTTAATTCTGACTAGAATTAATTTTTTTTTTAGTCATTGATAAATTTTGAAAGTAATAGGTGGAAATGATGAACTCCTTTTTCTCGTGTTGGAGAAAATCTTCCTGCTTTATAAAAGGAGGATAAAACTCCTTTTTGAACATTTTCTACAACAAATTCATCTTCTTTTTCAACCTTTTCAAGATTACTACCAGCTCCTTTATTCAGTTTAGAACCATCAAAGACATAACTTACAAAAGAAACCTCAGTTTTATTAATACTAAGTGGCTTTACAATATTGATAGATAAACCCCAGGGATAGAAATTAAACATCATATTAGGAAAAACCCAATAATAATAAGCGGCAACTTTCTTTCCGAAATCAATGTGATCTTTTGGTAATTCAAAAACCTCTTCCGTTTCTTCAGAATACCCAATTTGCAAATTACAATAGTCATAAATTATAGTTTCATAGCTATTATAATCTAACACTTCATTTAAGTCTTCGTGAACAAAAGGGACATGAAAACCTTCAAGATAATTATCACAATAGAGAGCCCAGTTGGCTTGGATCATAAACTTTTTATTTAGTGACTCATCCAAGAAAAATTTTTCAAGAGGTAAAAAACCAATACGTTCCTTCATGATATCTATGATAGTCTGAAAATCAAAACTAGGATTTAATCCAGCAAATAAAAAATGCCCCCATTTTTTGAGTGGAAACCCATATAGGTTATCACAAGGCTTAGGAAAATTTTTAGCATCCTTAAACTCTGGCATAAATTCGAACATCCCATTTAGTTTAAACTGCCTTCCATGATATGAACAAATAAGTTTTTTTGCTTTTCCAGAATTTAATACCACAATATTTCCTCTATGAGTACAAACATTTGTAAGACAACTAATACTATTATCGTTACTTTTAGTTAGTAACATAGGTTCAGTTAAAAATCCTTCTAACAATATAAATGGGTATACCGATAGAGGTTTCTTAACTAAGTTTTCATCACCGATCCATTGCCAAGAATTAAGAAAAACTTTTTCTTTTATTAAATTAAAAATTAACGGATCATTATAAAAAGTTGCAGGAAGTGTTTTTGCTTTTGTAATATCTGGATCAATCTTTAAATTCATTTGTGTTATTTAATTTATTGTATATTTCGTTGATTTGCTTCTAAAAATACATAATTAAAATGAGTTTTGGTAACAAAAAAATTGGATTGATAACTGCTACTTCTTTGGTGGTTGGGAATATGGTAGGGGCAGGAATTTTTTTATTGCCAGCATCTCTATCAACATTTGGGAGTATTAGTTTTTTAGGATGGGTTTTTACTGCCTCTGGAGCTATTATTTTAGCAAAAATATTTAGTAATTTAAGTAAAATATTAGTTAATAAAAGCGGAGGACCGTATGCATATTCTAAAGAGGGGTTTGGAGACTTTATTGGTTTTCTAGTCGCTTGGGGATATTGGATTTCGATTTGGATTAGTAATGCCGCCATTGTAATAGGGGTCATAGGAGCTTTGAGTTTCTTCTTTCCTGTTTTGGATTCTAATCCTATTATAGCTGTTAGTTTAGGTTTGGCATTAATTTGGTTTTTTACATGGATCAATACTAAAGGCGTAAAAGCAACGGGTAAAATACAGGTTATCACAACTATTTTAAAACTAACACCCTTATTATTTATTATAATATTAGGAATATTCTTTTTTAAATGGGAAAATCTCCCCGCTTTCAATTTAACAGGAGATAGCGATTTTGCTACTTTTCCGATAGTAGCTGCATTAACTTTATATGCGTTTTTAGGCATAGAATCTGCAAGTATTCCTGCAGAAAATATATATAAGCCAGAAAAAACTATTCCAAAAGCAACTATGCTAGGGACTATCATTACGACGAGTATTTACATATCGGGAACCTTCGTCTTATTTGGAATTTTACCAATAGAGGTTCTACAAAATTCTCCAGCACCATTTGCTGAAGCCGGTGAAATAATTGCAGGAACCTATGCTGGTTATTTTATTGCAGCTGGGGCTGCAATTTCTGGGATGGGAGCTTTAAATGGATGGATTTTAATTTCAGGGCAAATCCCTATGGCTGCAGCAAAAGATACTATTTTCCCTAGAATTTTTAAGAAAGAAAATAGAAAAGGAGCTCCTGTCTTAGGGTTGATTATCGGAAGTATATTAAGTTCCATAGTAATGTTGATGAATTTTTCTGAAAACCTTGTCACTCAGTTTACTTTTATGGTTAATTTGACTGTTTTAGCTTCTTTAATACCTTATTTATTTGTCTCTGCTTCCTATATTCTTATTTTAATTGATAGAAAAATTCATATGGGAGGAATTCTTAAAAAAATTATTCTTGGACTTTTAGGATTTTTATTTTCTTTGTGGGCAATTTATGGGTCTGGAGAAGAAATTGTTTTTTATGGATTTATACTATTATTGTTAGGAATTCCATTTTATGTTTTTATACAGTGGCAAAAATCTAAAGAAAAATGAAAGAAACACACCATTCAGAATATTTAAAGCTAGAATCCATATACTTAAAATCAGTTAAAAATGCATTCCAATCAGAACTAAAATTAACTGAGCAATGGGAAAGATTGCATTATCTTTCAAAGCCAAATTTTGAAGAAGCTTTAAAAGAGTATGAAATTTTAAATTCATTTTTTGAAAAGAAAGAAATTCAGACACATTTTTTTCCTTCAAATGAAAAAGTATTTATAGACTCTATTTATTGTAGGGATGCTTCCATTGCGACAGATTTTGGAATGATTATATGTAATATGGGTAAAAAAGAGAGAATGAGTGAGCCTAGTGCTCAATGGAGTGAATACTTTAAAAATAATGTGAAAGTTTTAGGAGAGATTAAATCTCCAGGAACTTTGGAGGGTGGTGATGTCGTTTGGTTAGATGATAAAACATTGGCTGTTGGTCATACCTACAGAACAAATGAGGAAGGTATTCGACAGTTAAAAGATTTATTGACTCCCAAAGGGATTGATATCATTGTTGTGCAGCTTCCTCATTATAGAGGAAAACATGATGTTTTTCATCTAATGTCAATTCTCAGTCCAATAGACAAAAATTTAGCTGTTGTTTATTCATCCTTAATGCCAATCAATTTTAGAAATCAATTGGTAAGTAGAGAGTTTCAACTTATAGAAGTCCCTGAAGATGAATTTGAAACCATGGGATGTAATGTGTTAGCATTAGGACCAAAAGATTGCTTGATGGTTGAGGGTAATCCTAAAACCAAAAGGCTACTAGAAGAGGCAGGCTGTGATGTTTTTGTCTATAAAGGTGATGAAATTAGTATCAAAGGAGGAGGAGGGCCAACTTGTTTAACTCGCCCAATGAGAAGAATTAAAACCTAAAGAATAATCAATTAAATTATTTTCATGATATTCTTTTTAAAACTGTTTTCAGTAAGTTTGTAGTGATGAAATACACATTAGGAAAGAAAGAAAGATTAAAAAGTAAAAAGTTAATTGAAAGACTTTTTAAGGAAGGGGAAAACATTAAAAAATTTCCTTTAAGATTTATTTATTTAAAAACAGATAGTCTTCAAAATAATTCAATTCAAGCATCTTTTTCTGTTCCAAAAAGAAACTTTAAAAAAGCAGTAGATAGAAATAGAATAAAGAGACTTTTAAGAGAAGCCTACCGAATTGAAAAAAGAGAGTTTTTTGAAAATTCAACCATCCCATTTGTTTTTATGCTCACATATCTTGGGAAAAAAGAACCAAAATTTTCTGATATTCAGGAAAAGATTCGTGAACTTTTTACGTTATTAGTTAAAATAAATAAATAAAGATGTTTAATAATCGTTTAAGAAGACTCTCAATAGCCCTACTTTGCATAGGAATTGTTTGTTTTACTTTTTCTTTTAAATCAAATTTTTTCGAAATTTCGAAGCAGTTAGAAATTTATACAACATTATTTAAAGAACTAAATATTTATTATTTTAATGAAATAAACCCAGCAGAATTTACCAATAAAGCAATAAAAAATACTTTAAAAGATTTAGATCCATATACAAATTATTATGACGAACAAGAGGTAGAAGAGGCTAAAATAAGGCGAGAGGGTGAATATGCTGGAATTGGAGTCTCAGTTTATTACAGTAAAAAAGGAATTATCTTAAAAGAAATATATAAAGGGTTTGAAGCAGATAAGAAAAAGTTAAAGGCCGGAGATATTATTAAAAAAGTAGGAAGTCAAAATCTAGAGAATATGAATATTTCTCAAATGTCAGAAATATTAAAAGGGGCTCCCAATACTTCCTTAGATTTAGAGATTTTAAGAGAGGGAAAAATAAAAAAACTAACTGTAGTTATAAAAAAAATAGAAATTAATCCCGTTCCCTTTTATCATTTAATCGATAAAGAAATTGGATATATAGTACTAACAAGATTTAATCAGAAAGCATCATCTGAAGTTAAAAAAGCATTTCAAGACTTAAAGAAAAGAGGAATGAAGAAATTAATTTTTGATCTCAGAAATAACCCTGGAGGTTCTTTAGGAGAGGCAATTAATATTTCTAATTTTTTCTTACCAAAAGGAAGTATTATTACATCAACAAAAGCAAAGGTTAAAAAATGGAGTAATACATATAGAGCGTCAAATAATCCCTTAGATTTAGAAATTCCAATGGCAGTTCTTGTGAATGAAAAATCAGCATCAGCTTCTGAAATAGTCGCTGGAGCATTACAAGATTTTGATAGGGCCGTGATACTAGGGGAACGTTCGTTTGGAAAAGGATTGGTTCAAAAATACAGACAATTAAGCTATGGAACTCAATTAAAGTTAACAATTTCTAAATATTACACCCCAAGTGGAAGATGTATCCAAGAATTAGATTACTCAAGTAGAAATAGCGCTGGGGATGTTCCTAAATTTTCTGATCAAGGAGTAAATACTTTTAAAACAAAAAATGGAAGAGCAGTTTATGATGGTGGAGGAATTACACCAGATATCTTTATTGGTTTTAATAATATAAATACGGTAACCAAAGACTTAGTAAAATCAAGAGTAATTTTCGATTTTGTATCAGAATTTTCATATCGGAATCCAAAAATAAATTCTGCCTTTAACTTTTCAATCTCAACACCAGAATTTAATGAGTTTTTAACCTATGTAAAAGAAAGAGATACTATTTTTAAAACAAGACAAGAGCGCTCTTTTTTAAAAGCCTATAAATCATTTGAGAATAACAAATCAATCACAAAAGAATACGAACAAATAAAAACCAAATTAGTACAAAATAAGGTGTTAGAGATTGCAAAAAATCAAGAGTATTTAACAGAAATAATTAAAGAAAATATCTTAACGAGATATTATTATAAAGAAGGGGCATATCAAAATAAATTAAAAAAGGACAAAGTTATTTTAAAAGCGATTACTGTTCTAAAACAAAAAAGTCAATATCTAAAGATTTTAACAGGAGCCTAACTCAAGTCTAATTTCATACCTTTGAAGACTAATAACATTATGTTGCAAACAAAACATCAAGAAAGAACTAGAGCACAGGAATCTACAAATGCCATTGAAAGATTATATATTTCTATGCGTCATTTATTTAGTAGAGGTTTTTATAAACCTATGGGGATTTCCGGAGAAACTCTGCGGAAGTCATTGTTGCTACTTAGACCTGAAATTTATGGATCTATTGCGGAAGAAAGAGTAGAATTGAGCGGCTTAATATATGTTATAGAAAGATTACCTGAAGGAATTGAAGAATGTCAGTTTATCAATTTGACTGCTAATGAAGGATATGATAAATCTCACTTTAAAGTAATAATTCCATCAAAGAGAAGAAGAAATTGCTATCGTATTGATAAAAATCAAATGAATATAGAAATTACCAGAGGCAGATCTGAAATTTATGATATTCTGACCCATCTAACCTTTCTATTTATTGAGTCTCATAAAATTAAAGAGCGAGTTTTAGTAAACTTAAATGAGAGTGTGACAAGAGAATGGCTAAATCTTGAAAATGTTGTTCTTCATAAGAAAACTCTATCTGATGAACAAAGGGAAATCACTAAAGTTCATTTAGCCAATATATTAGGAAGAACTTATGATGAGGTAGTTTCTACCTACAAAGTATTTTCCACTTCAGAAAATCCAGATCGTTTTTTTCAAATTATTTATTGGCTTGGAAAATTAGCAATTAATGAAACGTGTCAACAACAAAAAAGAGCCGTAAACTTTAGTTCTGTACTAGGAGATGGAATAGGTCATCATATTTATGGAGAAATTTGGGCTAACAAAATAAAAAAAGAATTAAAAATAAGAGGACTTTTAGAAAGACCCATCCATATAATAAGTGCCAATATGCACAGTGTTTTGAATACGCTCTTTGCAACGAATGCTTTACCAAATTTAGCTAAAGGAAAAGAAGGGTTTGAATTGTATGAATTATTGAGTAATGATGAAAGTAAGCCACTTCAAAAAAAGGTCAAAGAGTATGCATCAAAAAATGGATTAATTTATTTGAAGGATACTTCTGGGACAAATATTAATGTTCAGATCATAGATACTCAAAAAATAGAGAATAGTAAAGCATTATTTTTTAAAGCAAATTCAAAAGGAAAAGAACCAATAATTATTGTGATGGATTATGCCTTTGGTGAACAAGCTTATGAAACTATGGATGAACTATTGAAACCATATAAAGAAAATGAAGATATCACACATTTAAATGTAGAATCAATTTCTATTATGGGGAAGGCTGGGATATTAGAAGGAAGAAAAGGAGATATTATGATTCCTTCTGCTCATATTTTTGAAGGAACAGCAGGTAATTATCCGTTTGTTAACGAACTATCTACAGAAGATTTAGAAGGTTTTGGAGTATCAATTTTTGATGGAACGATGGTTACAGTTTTAGGAACATCATTACAAAACAGAGATCTATTAAAATTCTTTCATGACTCTACCTGGAATGTTATTGGTTTAGAAATGGAAGGAGCTCACTATCAAAAAGCAATTCAGTCAGCCTCTAAAATTAGAGGAAATATTTCAAAAAACGTAAAAGTTAGATATGCATATTACGCATCAGATAATCCTTTAGAAACAGGTGCTACCTTAGCCTCAGGAGGACTTGGAATGACAGGAGTTGTTCCAACGTATGCAATCACAAAAAAAATAATAGAACAAATTTTTCAAAAATAATCACAAAATAATATGTCAACAAAACAACAAAATAATGAAGAAGAAGAAGTAGATTTAGGATCGATATTCATTATCATAGGAAAAGGATTCAAAAATTTTTTCAATTTTATTCTTAGTATTTTTAAAGAGATTTTTCATTTTTTAATATCAATATTAATTTTCTTAAAGACACATTTTATAAAATTTATAATTGCTGCATTAATTGGTGGTATTATAGGGGCGTTTTTAGAATATAAAAGTTTAGATAAATATGGATCTAACTTACTAGTTCAACCAAACTTTAAAAGTTCAAGACAATTGTATAATAATATTAAATTTTATGATGATCTTGTAAAACAAGAAAAAACAGAATTATTGGCGGCTATTTTTAAAATAGATTCCACAAAAGCAGCATCTTTAAAAAAGTTTACAATTTCTCCTGTCTATAATAACAATGATATTATTAATGCATATGATCGTTTTATTTTATCTGTAGACACACTCACTGTTAAAAGTTATACTTTTGAAGAATTTGAACAAAGTTTTACAGATTTTGATTATCGAGTTCATGATATTCAAGTAGAATCTACTAGAAATGATATTTTTAAAGATTTGGAGGATGTTATTATTGGATCTATTGTCAATAACGATTATTTTAATAGAATTAAAACATTGACAAATGAAAACCTTAAAAGAACAGATTTCTTATTAAAAAAGAATTTAAAAGAAGTTGATTCATTGCGTCGAGTGTATATGAAAGTGATGTTAGAGGAGGCAAAGAAGAATTCTAATGGAACCAGTATTGATTTGGGAGGTACAAAAAATTCTACAAAAGAAATTCAATTGTTTGAAACTGACAGAAAAATCAATGAAGAATTAAAACAAACGACTGTTCTTCTGTCCGAAAAATCTAAAATAATTAATATTATTTCAAATTTTCAAACTGTTGGATATGAAATAAAAGGTGTCACTAAGAACTTTATATCTCTATTAGCAGGAGTATCTGTTTTATTTGTACTATTCTTTATTCTTATACTAGACTTAAATAAGTTTTTAATTAATTATAAAAAGTAATTAATGCAGTGTATATTAATAACTGGAGGTGCTGGTTTTATAGGATCTAATTTTATCCCATTTTTTTTAAAAAAGAATGAGGATATTAAAATTGTAAATCTTGATTTATTGACTTACGCTGGTAGTTTAGAAAATGTATTAGAATGTGAAAACAACGATCGATATACTTTTGTAAAAGGTGATGTATGTGATCAGGTATTGGTGGATTCTCTTTTTCAAAAATATAATTTTGATGGGGTCATTCATTTTGCAGCAGAATCTCACGTTGATAATTCAATCAAACACCCTGATGCTTTTATTAGAACCAATGTATTTGGGACTTTTACATTATTAAATACTGCAAAAAAATATTGGATGAAAGGCCCTAATTCTGTAAAACCATTACATAAAAAATCTAGGTTTTTACATGTTTCTACAGATGAAGTTTATGGATCACTCGGTAAAACAGGTCTTTTTACTGAGAAAACTCCTTATGCACCTAATAGTCCCTACAGTGCATCAAAAGCATCTTCAGATTTTATGGTAAGGAGCTATTTTCATACCTATGGGATGAATGTTGTTACCACGAATTGCTCAAATAATTATGGGCCAAAACAACATGATGAAAAGTTGATCCCAACCATTATTAGAAAAGCAATTTCTGGAGAAGATATCCCAATTTATGGAAAAGGTAAAAATATTCGAGATTGGTTGTATGTTTTAGATCATTGTAAAGGAATCGAGGTGGTATTCAAGAAAGGAAAACAAGGAGAAACGTATAATATTGGAGGGAAAAATGAAAAAAATAATTTATACATTGCAACTGAGATTTGCAAAATTTTAGATCAACTACTTCCAAGTGAAAACTCATATAAAAAACAAATTTCATTTGTTTCCGACAGACCTGGCCATGACTATAGATATGCAATAGATGCAAGCAAGTTAGAAAGGGAATTAGCTTGGCAGGCCGATGAAAATTTTGAATCAGGGATTTTAAAAACAATTGAATGGTATTTAGAAAAATATCAAAAAAGAACAATATGAAATGAACGATAAGACTACAATCATATTATTCAAGATTGCTAGGAATGAATTATCTCCAAAAAATAAAAATAGATGAAAGGAATCGTTTTAGCAGGAGGCTCTGGAACAAGATTACATCCTCTTACAATACCTGTAAGTAAGCAGTTAATGCCGGTGTATGATAAACCGATGATTTACTACCCTATTTCAACATTGATATCAGCTGGTATTCAAGAAATTTTAATTATTTCTACCCCTGAAGACTTACCATTATTTAAAAAACTTTTGGGAAATGGTAGTAGAATTGGATGTCGTTTTGAGTTTGCAATTCAAGAAAACCCAAATGGATTAGCAGAAGCTTTTGTAATTGGAGCTTCTTTTATCGGTAATGATAAAGTTGCGTTGATTTTAGGAGATAATATTTTTCACGGATCAAGACTTTCATCATTACTGAAGGCAAATAGCAATCCGGATGGTGGAATTATTTATGCATACTATGTGCAAGATCCAGAACGATATGGTGTTGTAGAGTTTAATAATGAAGGAAAGGCTGTTTCTATTGAAGAAAAACCAACAAAACCATTATCTAATTTTGCAGTACCAGGTATTTATTTTTATGATAATACTGTTGTAAACATTGCAAAAAATATTAAACCGAGTGAGAGAGGAGAGTTGGAAATAACCGATGTTAATAAAGCTTATTTAAAGAAGGGTAAATTAACCGTTAGAATTTTAGACAGAGGTACGGCTTGGTTAGACACAGGAACATTTCATTCACTAAATCAAGCATCCCAATTTGTACAAGTAATTGAAGAAAGGCAAGGATTAAAAATAGGTTCGATTGAAGAAGCAGCTTATAGAAGTGGATTTATTACGAAACAAGAATTACATCGACTCGCTACACCATTACTAAAAAGCGGATATGGTAAAAATCTATTAAAAATTTAATGAAGATAAAAAAAACACCACTTCAAGGATGTTACATTCTAGAACCAACCGTTTTTGATGATGAGAGAGGCTCTTTTTTTGAGAGCTATAATCAAAATTTTTTTCAAGAATTAACGGGTATTAAGGCTCTTTTTGTTCAGGATAATCAATCCGTATCACAAAGGGGGGTTATAAGAGGCTTGCACTTTCAAAAAGGAGAATATGCTCAATCTAAATTAGTGAGAGTTATTAAAGGAAGTGTCTTAGATGTTGCGGTTGACTTAAGAAAAGAATCGGTAACTTTTGGGAAGTATTTTTCTATAATTCTTACAGGGAAAAATAATTTACAGTTGTATATTCCTAAAGGATTTGCACACGGTTTTTCTGTTTTAGAAGATGCCACTATTCTATCTTATAAATGTGATAATTATTATTGCCCAGCAGCTGAGGGTGGAATCAGATTTGATGATCCTGACCTAAACATTGACTGGAATTTAGAAAAAAATGAAATAAAACTTAAAGAAAAAGATTTGAGATTACGGTTTTTTAAAGATTTAATAATAACATAATGTTTTAATTGAGTGTCAGTAAATCTAAAAATAAATAGATGTTATTAAATAATTGGAAAGAGAAAATTAAAAGTACCGTATTTAAAAATTATCTTTATTTATTGATGATTCAAGGGGCTAATTTTATATTACCATTATTAGCAATTCCTTATTTGGTAAGAACCCTTGGCGCCGATAAATTTGGCATTGTAATGGTTGCTCAATCTTTAGCATTATTTTTAACAGTTATTACAGATTTTGGATTTAATATTAGTGCAACAAGAGAAGTAGCACACATAAAAAAAAACAAAGACGCTCTTTCACAATTTTTTTCCAATGTTTTTTTAATAAAAACAATTTTAATTATACTTTCATTTTTATCATTAGTAATTTTAATAATTTTCATAGAAAAATTTAATAAAGAATATATTGTGTATTTATTGAGTTATGGAGTTGTTTTAGGTCAAGCATTATTTCCTAGTTGGTTTTTTCAAGGAATAGAGAAGATGAAAATTATTACGATTATTAATGTTTTAGCTAAAACAATTTTTACCGTATCTGTTTTTTTAGTGATTAAAAATCAAGAGGACTATTTTTTGGTTCCTCTATTATATGGTATTGGGTTTATTTTATCTGGATTTTTAGGACTTATTTTTAGCTTACAATATATTCGATTTAAAAAACCTATTATAAGAGAATCAATACTTATTGCAAAAGAAAGTTTTAGTTTATTCCTATCTAATATATCAGTTAGTCTTTATACAAATTTGAATACTTTTATTTTAGGTGTTTTTGTTTCTGATACTCTTGCAGGCGTATATTCAAGTATGGAAAAATTAGTAGTTGCAACTAAAAGTATCTATGTACCCCTTTATCAAGCAATTTTTCCAAATTTAGCTATTAAAGAAAAAAAGACGATTATTAATACAATCAGAAGGATGAAGTTCTATGTTGGCGCTTTTGGCGCCTTAATTTCTTTAGCAATTATTGTGTGGGCTAGAGATATTTTGGATATTATTTATAAAGACGAATTAATAACTAGTTATTATACTATTTTTCAAATACTCGGAACCATAGCTTTTCTTTCATCATTAAATATGTTGTATGTGACTTTATTTTTTCCAGCAATAAAGGCTTTTAAAGAGAGATTAAAAATCTTGTCTTTAGGAGGGATCGTTAATATTATTATGGTTTTATTTCTTGTTCAGTCTTATTCTATTTACGGTGTAGCGCTTTCAGTATCTATCACTGAGCTATTTATTTTAATTATTGCTGTTTATTTTTACAAGAAACTAATGAAAAAAGAAATGGGACTATGAGAAAACTTACAATATTGCAAACGATAGCTCCTGATTATAGAAAAATATTCTTTCAAACAATCAAAAAAGAATTGAATGATAATTTTGAATTGTATGGTGGAGATAGTTATTTTGAGGAATCAATACAAGATGATATATCAATTGAAAAAATTAGAGTCAAGAATTTTTTCTTTTTTAAACGAAAAATACTTTTTCAAAGCCATACCCTAAAGCTCGTTTTTAAGCCTGGAGTTCTTATATTGGAATTAAACCCCAGAATAGTTACAAATTGGATCATTCTTCTTTTTAGAAAGCTGTTAAATAAAAAAACAGGTCTTTGGGGGCATGCATGGTCGAGAGAAGGTGGAGATTTAAAAAAAAACAGAGTTAGAAAATTAATGAAATATTGCTCAGATTTTATTATTGTTTATACGAATCAACAAAAATTTGAACAGCAAAAAGATATGCCGAAAAAAGAAGTGTTTTCTGCGCCAAATGCTGTTTTTAGTTCTTTAAAAATGGAAACAAACAAAGAGGTAGATCAATCGATCTTAAATTTAATATTTGTTGGAAGGTTATCTTCTTTAAAGAAACCATTTTTTTTGGTGAAGGCTTTTGCAAAAGAAATTGAAAATTATCCTTCAAAAACAAAGTTAATTATTGTTGGAGAAGGAGAAGAAAAAGAGAAAATTAAAAAGTATATTAGAGATCACAAATTAACAAACAGAATAGAGCTACGTGGTCATATATCAAATTTTGAAAAATTGAAAGAGTTATATTTAAGTTCTTTTTTTAGTATTTCTTCTGGATACGTAGGTCTATCAATTACTCAAAGCTTTGGGTTTGGAGTTCCAATGTTAGTGTCAAAAGATGAAAATCATTCTCCAGAAATAGAAGCATTAAAAGTTAATGAAAATGGACTTTTTTTTGAAACGGACAATGAAGATAACTTTAATAAAGTAATGTTACAGGCTTTTAAAGAAAGGAAATCGTGGTTAAATAAGAGAGTAGAAATTGTAAATTATTGTAAAAAGAACTACTCTACAGAATCAATGGCTGAGATATTTATAAAAATTTCTAAAAATGAAACTTAAAGGGCTATTACTCACGATATATATGAGTATTACAATGCTCATGTTTATAAAATTAAACGCATCTATTTCAGTTTGGATATCATTTTTTGTAAGCGCTATAATTTTATTTGGTATTACAGTATATCATTTATATTATGAAAAAGGTTATTCTCCATTTTTATCCTCATACATTGTTTTTACATTTTTATTTTTACTTGCAGCACCCATTGCACAATTGAATTCGTTTGAAAATTTTGATATTCATAGGTTTCCAAATTTTTTTCCCTTTCAAGAAAACAGAATCATTTATACTAATATCCTTATATGTATTTTTAATGTTTCTTTCATTGTTGCATATATCTTATTTAAGCCCTCAGTTTTATTTGCTAAAATAAAGGTTATAAAACAAGAAAATAGGGCTATTACACCTTTAACAATTCTGGTAATTTTAGTTTTAAGTATTATTATATTTTTCAGTAGTTATAATTTTGTTCAGTTAGAATTTTCTAGACCAACTTGGTTAAAATCTGACTCCTCGGTTATGGCTTCTTTGTTATGGAAAAAAGTACTATTTATGATTCCATTTGCAGGGATAATTTTATCTTTTAAGTATATTAGACAAAGGCCAGTAAAAAGATCTAATCTTATAAATATCATATTTTTTTTATGTATTTTATTTACATTGTTCTTTTGGTTTAAAAATCCTTTTACAGAAAAAAGAAATGCTTTAGGTCCTATATTTTTATCCTTAATTTTTTTAGTGACCCCAAAGATTCTTAACAGAAATGTAAAAACACTTTCTTTTCTTTTCTTTTCGATGATTATTATTTTTCCTATTATGGCTATGATAACACACAGTGATGCTACTTTTTTAGAGATTTATAATAAACCATCTATTATTATAGATCAAATGAAAGGGGGAGGAGTAATAGCAGCATTTAATACACTTAATTATGATGCTTTTTCAAATATAGGTGCTACTTTAGATTATGTAGATAAATTTGGATTTTCATACGGGTATCAATTTTTAGGAGGTTTATTTTTTTTTATTCCTAGAATAATATGGTTACAGAAACCATTTTCTACTGGTCAAGTAATTGGGGAACATTTGATAGACGATTTTGGATTTAATTTCAGTAATTTATCAAATCCATTAATTTCAGAGAGCTTTATTAATTTTGGAGTCATCGGAGTGGTACTGGTTCCAGTGGCATTAGCGATTGTTATATTAAATATGATTAACTGGTTAAGAAGTGATAATTATTTAAAAAAGATCATGTCTTTTTATTTTGCGATGCATCTTATCTTTCTTCTTAGAGGCGATTTTTCAAATGGGTTTTCATATTTTATAGGTCCTCTATTTGCTGTAGTATACGTGCCTAAAATCATCGAAAGGTTAATTAAAGAATCAATTATTTTCACTAAACATGAAGTTACTAAAGTCGATAAATAAGTTTAAAATAGTCCATTTTTTTTTAGGGGTAATGTTTGCGCTTCCTCTGTTGCCTTCAAACCTTAAATCAATTGCTATTTTATTATTTAGTTTTTCTGTTGTTTTGTTGGCTTTTAATAGAAAGAGATATTTTAATAAGCATTTATTTTTTATAAATACTATTGTTATTTTTGGAATAGCTATTACCTTACTTTATTCAACAGATTATGATTATGCTATTAGGAAATTGCAAACAATGTCATCATTGTTTGTTTTTCCATTTTTGTTTTCATTATTTGATCATGAAGAAAGACTCAAAATTATAGAAAACAATTATTCGTTTTTATTCATTTATATCATTAGTGTTTTTCTATTTAACACAACCATATTTTTATGGTTTTATATCACTCATTACAATCTAAGTGATATTTTACAGCACTTTCCAATGATAATAATGGTAGATATTGGAAAGTTTGGGATACATCCGATTTATTTATCTATGCACTGCTGTTTAGCGATTTTATTTTCTATATCAATTTTTAAAAAGACACATAACCAAAAGTTAAAAGGATTATTGATATTCATGAATTTTGTAGTATTCTTTTTTTTAATTATTTATGCCAGGAAAGGACCAATATTAGCCTTACTCCTAACAGGTATATTATGGATTTTTTTAGGAGAAAAAAAACAGTTAAAAATAAAATTAAGTATAATTATAATTTTAGGATTATTATTTTTATTGATACCAAAAACGAGAAAAAGATTTTATGAAAGTTTATCAATGGGTCAAACTAATTCAATAGAATCAAATTCCTTTAGTACTAGACTTGTTATTTATAGAAATGCGATACAATTAATTAAAGCAGCTCCTTTATTAGGGTATGGTATTGGAGACTTTAATGAGGAGTTAAATAAGACGTACAAGAAAAAACCACCATTTTTAAATAAGGCCTATAATTCTCACAATCAATATATTAGTTTTGTGATTATTGGAGGGTTATTTTTATTACTACTATATTTTATATTCATGTATTTAAATATTAAAATTTCTATCCTAAACAGAAATTATATTTATATAATTATTTTATGTTTTTATAGCATCGAAATGCTGTCAGAAAATATACTAGAAAGAGAAAATGGAGTCATATTTTTTTCATTTTTTCTAAGTTTTCTATCGTTAAATAATTATACTAAAGGTGAATAGAAAGAAAACTATTTTAATAATCGGTCCATTTCCAGAACCTATTTCTGGTGTTTCAATCGCAAATAAAGTAGTCAAAGAAATTCTGACCATTGAAACAGACTTCTTGGTTAAAGCAATCAATACTTCTTTCACATCTTTCGATGAGCGAATAGGTAAATTTTCATTTGTAAAACTTTTTTTTTATTTATCAATAAATTTTCATTTTTCTAAAATATTTAAAAGTGACATTATATACATAACTCCGGGGCAAACTTTTTTTGGTATTATGAAATATGCATTTTTTATAATAATAAGTTCAATCTTGAGAAAGGAACTTATAATTCATGTTCATGGAAACTATTTAGGTCAAGAGTATAGATCTTTGAAGGGAATAAAAAAATGGATATTTCATTTTCTAGTTTCAAGGTTCACAAAAGGAATTGTATTATCCGCTTCATTAAAACAGAATTTAACTCCTTTTATAAGTGAAAATTGTATTTTTTGTCTTCCAAATTTTGCTCAAAATCACCTCATTAAAGATGATAAAAAATTAATTAATAATGAATTAAGAATTTTTTATTTGAGTAATTTAATGAAAGAAAAAGGGATTCTTTGTTTATTAAAAGCCCTCAAAAAGTTAGAGTTTCTTAATATAAAATATAAAGCAAAAATTGCTGGAAACATAGATCAAAAATATTCTAAAGAGATATTTCAAATACTTAGCGAATTAAAACATACTAAATATATTGGAGTTGTTAAAGGAGATAAAAAGAGAAGTCTTTTGGAATGGGGTAATATTTTTATATTACCTACCTTTTATAAAATGGAGGGTCAACCTATTTCAATATTAGAGGCCATGGCAACAAAAAATCTTATAGTGACAACTAGACATGCAGGGATTCCAGATATATTTGAAGATAAGGTCAATGGATATTATATTGAAAAAAACAGTGTAGAAAGTATTCAAAATATATTAAGTTATCTTGCAGTTGATAAAAGTGAAATAGTTAAAATTTCAAATTACAATAGAGAATATTTTTTTAAAAATTTCACAATTGATAAATTTAAAAAAACACTACTAGAAATTATTAAATAATGGTTTATCAAGATTTAAATAAATTCAAATTACCAAAAAACTTTAGAGGCAGGAATGCTTTTGTTGTCCAGCTATGGTGGTTAGTTCAAGCCATTTTTTTTAACCCATCTCCCCAATTTTTATATGGTTGGAGAGTTTTTTTACTTCGTTTATTTGGAGCTCAAATTGGAAAAAAAGTAATCATTAGACCTACTGTTAAAATAACATACCCTTGGAAATTAACAATTGGAGATTATAGTTGGATAGGAGATGATGTAAGCTTATATACTCTTGGTAATATAACTATAGGTAGAAATGTAGTAATCTCACAAAAATCATATCTTTGCACCGGTTCGCATGATTATTTGGAAGTAGATTTCCCTATTTATCAAAAGCCTATAACAATTTGTGATCAAGTTTGGGTAGCCTCTGATGTTTTTATTGCTCCTGGGATTGTAATTAAAAAAGGGTCAGTTATAGCTGCTAGAAGCTCTGTTTTTAAAAATATACCTTCTAACAAAATATGTGCTGGCTCACCAGCTAAAGTAATAAGAGAAAGGATAAGTGAATAAATCACAAAAAATAGTATTAATATCTCCCTTTTTTTTTCCTGAACCTATTTCAACAGGGAAGTTTAATACAGATATGGTTTTAAAACTCAGAGATGAAGGTCATCACGTCACAGTGTTTTGCTCTCACCCCTTTTATCCAGAATGGAAAACAAAGTCATCTTCGAAAAATATAGAAGGTGTAGATATTGTTAGAGGTGGAAAAATAATAAAATATCCCAAAAAACCATCCCTTAGAAGAGTTGTTCTTGAAATATGGTATGCTTTTTTTATTCTAAAAAATATCATAAAATATCAAAAGAAAACTGATATTATTATCTCTGTTTTCCCTCCAAGTCTTGCTTTATATTTCATAGCTCCTTTTTTAAAAAAGGACATAAAAAAAATAGGAATAATTCATGACTTACAAATTATATATGCTTCTCAGAAAAAAAAACTTACAAATATCATTATTAGCTCCTTGATAAAAAGAGTAGAAAAATATTGTTTTAAGAATTGTGAGAAATTAATTTTTCTTTCTGAAGAAATGAAAAATGTTGCTTTAGAGGTTTATAAAATAGATGAATTTAAATGTAAAGTGCAACTTCCATTTATATCTATAAAGGAAGAATATTCATATAACAATTTAAAAGATATTTTGCCCAACAACCAACACAATATTGTATATTCTGGAGCTTTAGGAGAAAAACAAAACCCAATTGAATTATATGATGTTTTTGATCTTTTGACTAGAAATTTACCTAATTGTAATTGTTATTTTTTCTCTCAGGGGCCTATTTACGAAAAATTAAAAATTAAAAATAATAATTCGAAAATTCATTTTCATTCATTAGTAAGTAAATATGAAATTCATGAATTATATATTAGAAGCAGTATTCAAATAGTTCCACAATTAACAAATACCTCTAAAGGTTCACTACCTTCAAAATTACCTAATATTTTAGCTTCAGGAACTAAAGCTTTGGTAATAACAGACAAGAACAGCGACTTGGAAAAACTATTTAAAAAGTACAATCTTGAAAAAATTGTGACTTCCTGGGATAAAAAGGTTATAATATCGTCAATAAAAGAATTATTAGAGGAAAGGATAGATATTGATAGGCAAAAAGAGATTGCTCAAGATTTATTTAATATAGAAAATTTGATTCGTGAAATTGTTACTTAAAACCTATATTTGTTTTAATAGTATTTTCATGTGAAACATAGATATTCATTTCTTATAAGTCCTTTACAATTATCTATAGATTGTTTAGCAATAATTTCTATACTATATTTTGTAACAGATGAAGAGTTTTACAATCTGCCATTCATCAGTTATATCATCTTCTTTTGGATCATATCAGCAGTTTTTACAAAATATTATAAAGTTCGAAGATTTACCAAATTTCTTCGATTATTTAGGATTACATTAAAACATTTTATACTTTTTATCTTAGGGTTTTTTGCTTTTTTTGGAATTTATAAAGAAGGTTCAGTTGTTAACAATCAATTCTTAGTTCTAACATTAATCTTTTCGATTACATTTTTATTAAAATTAGTTGCTTTCTTCGTACTAAAATGGTACAGAAATCAAGGGAAAAACTACAGAAAAGTAATTGTAATAGGAATGGATGAGTCCTCCAAAAAAATCATCGAACTTTTTAACCAAAATAAAAGCTTAGGATATAAATATTTAGGATTTTTCACCAATAAACTATACAATGATAAACTAGGGAGTATCAATGATAGTTTTCAGTACATCATAGATAATACAGTAGATGAGGTATATTGCTCTTTAAAAGAGTTGAATTCTAAAACAGTCAATGAGATTAAAATTTTTTCAAATTCAAATAATATTGATTTAAAGCTAATTCCAGATTCAGGTAGATTATACAGCAAAGACCAAAGTATAGAATTTTATGATGATACATTGGTTGTATTAAATGTAAAAAAATTACCATTTGAATTTAATGAAAACTACCTTATTAAAAGGCTTTTTGATATTATTTTTTCTCTTTTTATTTGCATATTCGTAATGAGCTGGTTAATTCCAATCCTCTGGGTTCTTATAAAAATAGAATCTCAAGGGCCTGCTATTTTTTCACAAAAAAGAGAAGGCTTAGATGGAAAACAATTTGTGTGTTTCAAGTTTAGATCAATGAGATTAAACGAATTATCAGATAAAATTCATGCAACTGAAAATGATGTTAGAGTTACTAGAATTGGATCCTTTATTAGAAAGACAAGTATCGATGAATTACCTCAATTCTTTAATGTATTAAAAGGAGATATGAGTGTAGTTGGGCCAAGGCCTCATTTACCATCACTATCGATTGAGTATCAGAAAGATGTGGACGATTACTTACGAAGACATATTGTAAAGCCCGGAATTACTGGCTTGGCTCAAGTGAGTGGCTATCGAGGCGAAATTAAAAAAAAATCAGATATCAAAAACAGAGTTCGTTTAGATATATTTTATATAGAAAACTGGTCATTTTTATTAGATATAAAAATTATTTTAATGACAGTATTAAATGTTTTTAAAGGTGAAGAAAACGCTTATTAATGTTTGGGGAGAAAAATATATCAGCTTCTATAGTTATCTACAAAGAAGACCCTTTAGAACTTCAAAAGACAATCAATAGTTTTTTAGGGTCACCTCACTCAAAAAGACTATATATTATAGACAATTCCCCTCCAAGCAATAGAGAAGAAAAAATAAAAGGAGAGATTGTTGAGTATCTATACCCTCATCATAATATTGGTTTTGGAAAAGGACACAATAGTATTTTAAATAAAATAAAAAATAATTCTGAATATCATTTAATTTTAAATCCAGATGTTCAATTCGACCCTCGAATACTTGAAAAAATGATTTTAGAATTAAAAAATGATGAAAATCTATCTGTGATCGTTCCAAAAGCTGTGTATCCAAATAAAGAATTACAATATACAGCTAGGAAATTTCCAACAATTTTAGAATTGATATGTCGCTATTTAGGAATTTTTAGAAACTATACTAGAAAGAAAGAATACAGAGATCAAAACTTAGAAAAATCATTCTATCCAGATTTCATTCAAGGGAGCTTTATGCTTTTTAAAACAAAAGATTTAATTGCTTTACAAGGATTCGATAAACGATATTTCATGTATATGGAAGATGTAGATATTTGTAGAAGAATAGATCAATCAGGTAAAAAGAAACTATATTATCCACACGTCGAAGTTATTCATTCACATAGAAAGGGTTCTTCAAAAAATTTTCGACTATTTTTTGTTCATATTATATCCTTAATAAAATATTTTATGAAATGGACGTTTAAAATATAATATTCCACGAAGACAGATTATCTTTGTTCTAGATTACATACACCATGAATATACTTATACTAGGATCAGGAGGTAGAGAACATGCCTTTACTCACAAACTTATACAAAGTAAGAAAATAACTCGAATATTTGTAGCTCCAGGAAATGCGGGAACTCAAAAGATTGCTAACAATCTACCGTTGAGTCCTACCAATTTCAATGCTGTAAAAGAAGCGGTATTAAAACATCATATACAGATGGTTATAGTAGGTCCAGAAGCTCCGTTGGTAAATGGAGTTCACGATTTTTTTCTTGCAGATGATCAGCTGAAATCAATTCCAGTAATAGGACCAAAGAGAGATGGAGCATTATTAGAAGGTAGTAAAGATTTTTCTAAGGAATTTATGATTAAATACGGAATTCCAACAGCTAAATACCGATCTTTTACGAGTGATAATTTGGAGGAAGGAAAATTATTTTTAGAAAGTTTACGCCCGCCTTATGTTTTAAAAGCTGATGGTCTTGCCGCTGGAAAGGGAGTATTAATTTTAGACTCATTAGACACTGCAAAATTAGAATTAGAAGAAATGCTATTCAATCAAAAATTTGGAGAGGCTTCATCAACTGTTGTAATCGAAGAATTTTTAGAAGGTATAGAATTATCGGTTTTTATTCTGACAGACGGCAAAAGTTATAAAGTATTACCCTCAGCAAAAGACTACAAACGAATAGGAGAGGGAGATAAAGGGTTGAATACTGGGGGTATGGGAGCTATTTCACCAGTGCCATTTGCTGATGAAGCTTTTTTAAAGAAAGTAGAAGAATTAGTAGTTAAGCCAACAATTACAGGACTACAAAATGAAGGAATAGATTATAGAGGGTTTATTTTTATTGGCTTAATGAATAACAATGGAAATCCTTCTGTGGTGGAATACAATGTACGAATGGGAGATCCAGAAACAGAGGTTGTAATTCCGAGAATAGAGTCAGATTTATTAGAATTATTTGAAGGTGTAGCCAATCAAGAGTTACACAAAAAGAAATTTTCTGTAACCAACAAAACTGCCACAACCGTTATGATAGTTTCAGGAGGGTACCCTGAATCCTACGAAAAAGGAAAGGTAATAACGGGAGTAGACAATGTAAAAGAGTCATTTGTTTTTCATGCTGGGACATCAAATAAAGAGAATGTTCTAGTAACTAATGGAGGAAGGGTTATGGCAATTACATCACTAGGGAGTACCATCCAAGAGGCTCTTCATACCTGCTATAAAAATATTAATGGAATTCATTTTGATAAAATGAATTATAGAAAGGATATTGGATTTGACTTAGTAAAATAGAATAATCTACAATATTATTTAGCCTTTTCTAGTGTAAAGGAAAATTCAGACCCTTTCTGATAAGTGCTTTTTAGGAGAATCGTTTCGTTATGAGCTTCAATTATATGTTTTACGATTGATAGACCAAGACCAGAGCCTCCCTGATCTCTTGATCTACTTTGATCTACTCTGTAAAAGCGTTCAAATAAACGTGGTAAGTGCTCTTGTTTAATTCCTTCTCCGTTATCTGTAACCTTAATAATAAATTTATGTTTATCATAAGATTCTATCCCAACGGTTGTGATTCCATTTGTTTTTCCATACTTAATTGAATTTACAATCAAGTTTATGAGTACTTGTTCTATACGTTCAATATCACCAATTGCAAATACAGGAAATTCATACCTTTTATCAAATTGTAATGTAATATTTCTTTTTTTTGCCCTCATTTCAAATAAGTCAAAAACATTTTGAATAAGTTCAATGGTATTAAAAACCTCTTTTTTCATTTTTAAACCATCGGTTTCTAATTTTGCAATCATATCTAGATCTTTAACGATCGCGACAAGTCTATCAACTCCTTTATTTGCTCTTCCTAAATATTTATCTCTAATTAATTTATCATTTACACCACCTTCAATTAAAGTTAAAATATAGCCTTGGACAGTAAATAAAGGTGTTTTTAATTCATGAGAGACATTTCCTAAAAAATCTCTTCTAAATGAATCTCTTTCAGTTAGATTTTCTATTTCTATTCTTTTACCCTCAACATAATCCTTCACACTTTTAGATAAAGATTCAATATTTGTCGTAGCAGATTCTCTATTAAACTCGTCAGCACTAAGAAAAGATATTTCTTTGTAAATTTTCTTTATCTTTTCATAAATAAATTGCTCTGCTCTATTTTGAATAATAAAAAAAGAAACAAAAAACATAAAAAAAAGGAACAAAAAAAAGCCAATAAGCTTTTTTTCATTGAAGAAAAAAAAATAAAAAGCACTGGATATTATTCCTGAGGCAATGGTCAAATAAATCGATGACCATAAAGCAAAGGAATATGTCTTTTTAAGTTTCATCGGTAAGCAATTTTAGTGGTGTGCTTCTTCTAACACAAATTTGTAGCCGACACCTTTGACAGTTTTAAAGTAGTTGTCACCAATTTTTTCTCTTAGTTTTCGAATATGAACATCAATTGTTCTCCCCCCTACAACAACTTCATTCCCCCAAACATTATCTAAAATAACTTCTCGTTTAAAAACTTTTCCAGGTTTTGAGGTCAATAAAGAAAATAATTCGAATTCTTTTCTTGGTAAAAAAATCTTTTTATCATCTTTAAGAACAACATACTCTTCTCTATTTATAATAATATTTCCAACTTTAGTTGAAGAATCTATTGGCTGATCTGTTTTTAATCTACGTAAGAGAGATTTTACTTTACTAATTAATACTTTGGGTTTAATAGGTTTTGTAATATAATCGTCAGCACCAACATCAAAGGCTGCAACTTGAGAATAATCTTCACTTCTTGCAGTTAGGAACGCTATAATGGTATGTTCTAAATTTTTAATAGCCCTAATTTTTTCACAAGCTTCAATACCATCCATTTCTGGCATCATGATGTCGAGTAAAATTAGATGTGGAGTTGTTTTTTTTACTTTTTTAAGAGCTTCAATACCATTATTTGCAGTAAAGACCTGATACCCTTCATTTTTTAAATTATATCCTAAAATTTCTAAAATATCAGGTTCATCATCAACCAAAAGAATTTTAATATCATTATTATTCATGAATTGTATATTTATTAAGATCCTTTCAAAAATAATGAATCTAAAATAAAAACAACATGGTTAACAATCATTTAATATCATAACACTCAGTTAACATTCTTCTAACCGAACCATAATACCTGAGTAACATTTATTTTACAAAACTACAAGACTTTTGCTGAATATAAATATACAATGTATAAATCAATGAAAAAAATCGTATTCATCATTTTTATGTTAGTTTGTCAGATAATTCTAGCGCAAGGGAAAGGAACAATTATTGGGCAGTTATTAGACAAAGAAATGAATAATGAGCCTTTAGCTTTTGCGAGTGTTGTTATCAAAGGAACAACTTTAGGAACAGAAACTGATCTAGATGGAAATTATACAATATCAGTTAATGAAGGATCTTATACAATTGTTTTTAGTTTTTTAGGATATAAAAATCTAGAAATTCCTGTGCAAGTTAACTCAGGAGAAACAATTAAAATAGATGGTATTCTAGAGGCTGCTGAGGGCGTTGCTTTAGAAGAAGTAAAATTAAAAGCAGTTACAAGTAAAGAAAAAGAAAGTGCTCTTTTAATAGAACAAAGAAAAGCAATAACCATAGATCAAAAAATAGGAGTTGAAGAGTTGAGAAAAAAAGGAGTAAGTAATGTTGCCGCGGCTTTAACCAAAACCACAGGAATTTCAAAACAACAAGGGACTAACAGTATTTTTGTAAGAGGATTGGGAGATAGGTATAATGTCACGACACTAAATGGACTTCCATTACCATCAAACAACCCTTCTAATAAAAATATTGATCTAGATATTTTTTCTACAGATATTATTGAATTTATTTCTATAGACAAGACATTCAATCCAAAAAATTATGGTGACTTTAGTGGAGCTAACATAGATATATCTTCTAAAAAATATACTGGAAAAGGGTTTATGCAGATTAGTGTAGGTTCAGGGATCAATTCAGAGGCAACCTCTCAAGATAAATTTTATCTTAATGATGGACCAAACAAATCAGGGTTCTATGATGTAGGAATCCCATCATTTCCTTTAAATAATTATAATTTCACTACGAGTTGGAACAGAACAGAGTCTTCAGCACCAATCAATAAAAGCTTGTCAATAAAAGCAGGAGATTCCTATGATTTAGGTGAGGAAACTAAGCTAAGTTTATTTGGTGTTGCTTCTTTTGATAATCAATTTAAATTTAATGAAGGAATTTCAAGAGGAAGTGTTAATACATCAGCGGTGGCAAGGAGAGATTACGGGTTTAAAAAATATGTTTATGAAACCAATTTCACTGCGATGGGAAATATTAGATTAAAACACAAAGGTCATGAGATAAAGTACAATGCGCTGATGATTAATACTTCTAGTCAAAAACAAGAAGAATACACAGGAATTCATGATGTTTTTGATTACGCTCCAGAAGGAGGCGCTTTTTTACAAAGAGCTGTTTTTGATAGAACAGAGCTTTTAGTTCATCAATTATTAGGCACACATAAAATATCTGAAACGATAAATTTCAATTGGGGAGGAGCATACAATTATGTAAAGAGCTCAACACCTAACCGAAGACAATATTTATTAACTCCTGATGATTGGAATATCCCCAATGGACCAAAATCATTTAAGGAAACCTTAAACGATTCAGACAATCATAGACTTTTCCTTGATCTTGAAGAAGAAGAATTAGCCGCTAACTTTTCTGCGGTTTATAAATTCAAAAAGAACGATGATGATGATTATTTAGGAAAATTTACTTTAGGATATAGTGGTAGGTACAAAAGTGTAGACTTTGAAGCTACTCAATTTAATTTTAGAATAAACAATAGTGGTGCAAGTGCTGCTGTTCAACCAATAATTACAGATATTTATGATTTAGATAGTTATTTTAATCAAGAGAATTTTCTTGATGGGTTGTTCGATATTAGAACTTTTAGAGGAGGTTTAGGAACAGGAATTGATGTTTTATTACCACAATCTTATGGAGGTCGTCAAGATATTCATGCGGGCTTTACATCACTTGAGTACGCTTTTTCGTCAAAATTAACTGCTATTTTAGGAACTAGAATTGAGCAAATTAATCAAACCTTAAATTTTAACACCTCTCTTAATTCAGATTCTAACGAACTAGATCAATTTGAAATACTTCCTTCAATCTCATTAAAATATGAATTAAATGAAAAGCAAAATTTAAAATTTGCTGCTAGTAAGACTTATACCTTACCACAATTTAAAGAAAGAGCCCCTTTTCAATTTGACGAAACACCAACGATGTCTACCCTTGGAAACCCAGCATTATACACATCGACAAACTATAATTTTGATCTCAAATGGGATTTCTTTCCAAAATCAGAAGAAATAATTTCAGTGGGAGTTTTTTCTAGATTCATAAATGATCCAATTAACAAAATAACAATTAACTCTGCATCGAATGATGTCAGCTGGGTGAATTCTGGAGATCAGGCAACTGCTTTTGGAGCAGAACTAGAACTAAGAAAAAACTTCTTTGTAAGTGAGTTAGATACTGAAGACAAAGTATTAAAAACTAAACTTTCTGGGGGGCTAAATATTTCATATTTAAATACAAATCAAGATTTAAGTCAAGAGAAAGTAATTAATGAAACTTCTTTAGCTGGATTTCCTCTTAGTGTAGACTTCTCTTTTTCTGAGAGTTCGTTAACGGGTGCCTCAGATTTGCTTATCAATACAGATATTACTTTTTCTAAAGAATATAAAGCAGATAAAATGATTCTTGGAACCCTGTCGTTTAATTATTTTTCAGATAGAATTTTTGCTTTAGCAACAGAATCAGGAAGAGGAAACATTATAGATTCTGGAGTGCCTACCTTAGATTTTATTTTTAATGCTTCGCTCAATAAACACATTAGCATTGGAGTGTCTGCTAAAAACATATTAAACCCAACGATAGAAAGAACTCAAGAAGTTCAAGATGTAATAGTCTCATCATTTAAAGTTGGTTCTAATATTAAATTATCGTTATCCTATAACTTTTAATTAACATAGTATTAACCAAGCAATAATTTTCAAGAAATACTCAATTAACGTATTGTTAATTAATTTGTACCTAATTTAAATAATACTAAAACTATAAAAAAATGAAAAAAAGATTATTTACATTATTGATTCTAGCATCTACATTTGTATTTGTATTATCATGTAAAGATGAAAACAATAATGTAACAGAACCAACTTGTTTTGATGGAATTCAAAACGGTGATGAAACAGGAGTAGATTGTGGTGGGTCCTCATGTGAAGATTGTATTAGCACCGTATTATCTGGAGATGTTTTAGACAACATAACCTTAGATGCATCAATAGAGTATGAGTTAACAGGTGCATACATTGTTATGGATGGAGCTAGTCTTACTATACCGGCTGGAACTGTAATTAAAGCCACAGGAGGTACTGCCTCTTATATTGCTGTTGCTCAAGGGGGTAAAATTTTTGTAAATGGATCTTCTAGCAATCCAGTAGTAATGACTTCAGGATCTAGTTCTCCAGCAGCAGCAGATTGGGGAGGATTAGTAGTTTGCGGAAAAGCTCCTACAAATGTGGGTAGTGTAGCGACATCCGAAGTAGCAGATCTAACATACGGTGGAACAATTTCTAATGACAATTCTGGATCAATAAGATATTTAAGATTAGAATATACTGGAGCTACTTTTAATAGTACAAAAGAATTTAATGGATTATCTATGTTTGGTGTAGGTTCAGGAACCACTGTAGAGTATGTTCAGTCTTTTGAAGGAGGAGATGACGGAATCGAATTTTTTGGAGGAACTGTAAATGGAAAATATTTAGTATCCACCAATTCAGGAGATGACTCAATAGACTTTGCCGACGGATGGGCTGGAACCGGAGAATACTGGTATATTTCTGGAGGAGCCAAAGCAGGAATTGAAGGATCTAATAATGGAGATAACGGAAATGCGACACCAGTAACAAGTGCTACCTTAAGTAATATTACTGTAGTAGGTCCAGTAACAGAAGCAGCTTTATACTATAAAGAAGGAGGAGGAAACTTTACCATAGATAATTTTTATATTGCTAGCTCCGATAAAGGTGTAAAAGTAAAAGATTCAGATGCAGAAGCAGCTGTTAGAATTGAAAATGGAGATCTAGTAATGACCAATGTTCAATTTGCTGATAATCAAACAGGTTTTGTAAAAACAGATTACACGGGTGCTAACCAATCTTTTATTCAAGAGGGTATTGCTTCAGGTGCAGGAAATGGCGCCGCTGCTCCCAACTGGACTTCTGGTTGGACAAGAGGCTTAAGCAACAGTGGTGTAGATACTGAAAATTTAGCTGGAGAAGTAAATGGAGATGTGACCTTGAATGCATCTATCGAATATGAATTAACGAGTTCTTTGGTAATTAAAGAAGGTGGAAGTTTAACCATTCCTGCAGGAACGACAATAAAAGCCACTGGAGGTACTGCCTCTTATATTGCTGTTGCTCAAGGAGGTCAAATTTTTGTAGATGGTACTGCAAGTGAGCCAGTAGTAATGACTTCAGGATCTAGTTCTCCAGCAGCAGCAGATTGGGGAGGATTAGTAGTTTGCGGAAAAGCTCCTACAAATGTGGGTAGTGTAGCGACATCCGAAGTAGCAGATCTAACATACGGTGGAACAATTTCTAATGACAATTCTGGATCAATAAGATATTTAAGATTAGAATATACTGGAGCTACTTTTAATAGTACAAAAGAATTTAATGGATTATCTATGTTTGGTGTAGGTTCAGGAACCACTGTAGAGTATGTTCAGTCTTTTGAAGGAGGAGATGACGGAATCGAATTTTTTGGAGGAACTGTAAATGGAAAATATTTAGTATCCACCAATTCAGGAGATGACTCAATAGACTTTGCCGACGGATGGGCTGGAACCGGAGAATACTGGTATATTTCTGGAGGAGCCAAAGCAGGTATTGAAGGTTCTAACAATGGAGATAATGGAGATGCGACACCTGTAACAAATGCTACCTTAAGTAATATTACTGTAGTAGGGCCTGTAACAGAAGGAGCACTATATTTCAAAGAAGGAGGAGGAAACTTCACTATAGATAATTTCTATACGGATGGGGTTAACTTAGGAGTAAAAGTAAAAAGCACAGATGCAGAAGCGGGTGTAAGAATTGAAGCAGGAGATTTGGTGATGACTAACGTCGAATTTGCAAATAACGTCGCTGGTTTTGTCATTACAGACTATACAGGAGCAAATCAAAGTTTTGTTACTGAAGGAACAGCTACTGGTGCTGGAAATGGAGCAAATGTTCCAGATTGGGCAATAGGTTGGACTCGTTTTTAATGAACTAGTATTTGAATTTAAATTTAAAAGCAGACTTAAAAAGTCTGCTTTTTGTTTTATTAACGATATTTTAA
>JBELHH010000015.1:64739-65939 GCA_042091515.1 Flavobacterium sp.
CAAACATTAATTGATAGATATTTTATATATTTAAGCATTACAATTTTATAAAACTTAATAGTATGAAAAAAAATTACTTTTTAACTTTAATATTAACCCTATTTATATCCGAACTTTCTTTTGGGCAGGTATTTATTACTGAGTTAGCAGACCCCAACAATAATTCAAATGTTCGTTACATTGAGCTATATAATGCTGGTGATTCCTCTATCGATTTATCAACTTGGAGAATTGATAAATATACAAATGCAAGTGCCAATGTAAGTCAAACTTTAAATCTTACTGGTACAATAGCTGAAGGAAGTTTTTATATAATTGCAACAGGCCCGTCTGATTCTGAATTCTCTAATGTTTTTGGAGTTACGCCTGATCAATGGGATGCAGGGTCTAATAATGTTGCAGGGAGTAATGGAGATGATAATCTTGAATTATATGATGGATCAGATACATTAGTAGACCAGTTTGGAGTTCCAGGGGAAGATGGATCTGGAACATGCCATGAATTTGAAGATGGTCGAGCTGAACGAAAAGCATCAGTTTCCTCAGGTACCTCAACTTGGAATGAATCTGAATGGAATGTGTGGGCTGATTCTACAGTATCACCTTGTACTAGTCATACAAATTCACCAAGAACAGCACCAACTGATTATGATCCAGGAGCATGGATTGGTACTGCAACAGGACCATCAATATCTGTTGGGTCGGCTGTAACAGGGTTAGATTATTTTGAAGGTTCAGGACCATCAAATGAAGGTAGTTTTACAGTTGAAGGGATCAATTTAACGGCAGATGTTTCAGTTACTGCACCTTCAAATTTTGAAGTTTCATTGACCTCAGGAGGTACATTTACTTCTTCAGTATCTTTAACACAATCTAGTGGAACAGTTTCTGATGCCGTTTATGTTAGGTTAGTATCTGGATTATCACCAGATACATATACTGATAATGCTACTGTATCCTCTACTGGCGCAGACAGTCAAACAGTTAGTTTAACGGGTACAGTTACACCTGCAGATCCACAAATAACGGTTATTGCATTTTTAGATGATTTTACTTACATAGTTAGTGAGGGTGGTCCATCACCAGAAGATAGTTTTTCAGTTGAAGGATTATTTTTACAAGATGATATTTCTATAACAGCTCCGGCAAATTACGAGGTGTCTTTAACTACAGCTACAGGATTTGCTAGTTCAGTAAGTA
>JBELHH010000016.1:0-62027 GCA_042091515.1 Flavobacterium sp.
AAGTTAAACCAGACACATTACCTTTACGCTATTTGAAGAATTATACATTTTTAGACTTGAAAGAAATAGAAGAAAAAGAGAGGGAATATTATAAAAAAAGGTTTGGAGGAAATCCATGGATTAAAAATAAAAATGGGGTATTTAAAACCTATTTAATAGAGATTATCTCTAAAAAGAGATTTGTTATTTACCCTGTTATCTGGCGTAACGAAGGCGTTATTGATTAAACTCAAATTGAAAATACCTTTCCCAATGGATGTAATTAAACAAATTTTATTCTTAGTATTTTTGATTCCTTTTTTATGTTTTGGACAAAAAACCCCTTATCCAAAGGATACTATTTATATTCTTTTTGATAAAAAGTCAAAAAATAAAAAATGGTTAGGCTTAAAAAATACAGTGGCTTGGAACGACCCCTCTTTAGATCAAACATCAATTAACACCATAATTACAAATGCAAAGCAAAATGAGACATATAGCTGTACTAACTAGTTTTATTGTTATATTATTTGTGCATAAAAATTATACACAGGAAATACCTAAAGATACTATTTACCTGGAGTTTAAAAAGAATAACGGCTCATTTCCTCATTATAGATGTAAAAAGTTTGAAAATAAGTTTGGGATAAATTTTAATCTATGCAAAGGAGAAGGCTTAATTTCTCCAAAGAATAGAGATGCTGATACAATAGCAAACAAATATTTAATAAACTATTCCATAACAAAAATAGAAACCATTGATAGCTTAGTTAAGAACTGGCAAGAGAGGACAAAACCTTTATTAATTAATAAATATGGAATTCCTTATCCAAATACAACTAATAAAAATAATATGTTTGTGACGTACATTATTGAAAAATTTACTAGCTATTTTGTTAAGTATCGAGTTTATTGGAGAAACCAGAAACCTTAAAAAATTAATACAATAGGTAGTTATCTATGACTCGCTCTGAAGGAGGTATTGGGGTGAACCAACCTAATATTTCTTCTATGATAAATACCATAAAAAATGCACTTGACTTAAGCCCGGATGGCTTATTATGGTTGCATAATGTTGCTGAAGATGATGAGATTGAAGCAATTAATCTTTACATAACTATAAACTCTTTGGATGGCTCTTTATCAAATGAGGCTAAGGAGTTTGGGGAAGGATTAGTCAGAGGTAATATGATTGAAGATAAAATTATAGACGATAATTTAGAGCCTTGTTCTAAATTAATTTTAAACGATTTAAAATCATTGCAACAAAATGATATTTCACGGATTATAGCTCGTTTTGACGCCCCTAATTCAACTTATGCTTGGGAGCTTAAAACTGGAACTCCAACAATACCCTCAAATGTATTTGAAACAAATTGGAAACAAGATTCTTATGGTAATCCTTTATCTTATGAATATTCAACCATTGTAAACACTTCCTATGTTAATCAAGCGACAGATTTAGCAATTGCTAGAGTTATTTTACATGAAGCAATACATGCTTATATTTTAAGTTATGTTGATGACTTAATAAATAATAATACTAACATCAATACGGTTACTAATTTTTAAAACAATTTTTCAGAAGTATGGGATTTTTATGTTGCAGAACAAAATGGAGTTCAAATTGGAAACATTGAAGATGCTCATCACGAACAAATGGCTTCAACTTTTATAAATGTTATTGGAAATGCTTTAGCTGAATTTGATAATAATCAACAAGATGATAACTATTATGAATATTTGGCTTGGGGAGCACTATTTAATACAAATGCTTGGAATCAAGCAACTGGCCCTAACGGCTACATTGACCCTTTTGGCGAAGGTGAAGCCATTATTATAGCAAACAATCAAGAGGATAATAATGGAGCTTTAGCTAAAGGAACTCCTTGCCATTAGTTTTAAATTTAATATATATGAAAAATATACTATCTCTTTTTTTAATATTTGTTTTAAATATATCTTGTAAATCTCAAAAAATAAACAACAAGGATTTAATAAATAGAAAACAAGAAGTTTTAAAAGCTTTTATTAATCAAAATTTTAATGAAAGAGATAGTTTGTTTTTTGAAAAAAAAATATACCAAAAAAAATATTCAAAAAAATTTAATGAAAAATACAATTTAATAATTAATACTTATAAAAAATCCGATAGCCTCTGTAATAGTAGTAACAACATAGATGTTTTTAAAAAACAATGCCATAGAGCCTTTAACCTTAAAAAAATCGTTTCATTATTTTCGCAAAACGAATTAGAATATTTTATGAATACATATAGTAGAGATAAAGAAAATAGCGTAATGCAAATTGATAAAGTTATTCCTAAAATTTTATATCGCAGCAAAAAGTTTTATAACAAAAAAAGTCTTAATTTTCAAGAAATTCCAAGATTGAAAATCGATGGAATTTATTTTTCTGAAAATAATGAATATGCTATAATAGCTTTTTCTATTTTTCCATTAAGTTTAAGAGATGGTGTAAAATATGGGATTTTAAAAAATGAAAAGGATATTTGGTGGAGATATGTAGGCTCAATAACTCTTAATAGTGGAATAATATCGAATTAATACTTCTCCTTAAGGAAGTACTGAAATCGCCTAACATGAATATATGGCAAATCGTTTTATACCACATTTAAAAGCTGCTTTAAAAGAATGGGATGGAGGAACACAATCTGACCAATATTATGAATATTTGGCTTGGGGAGCTTTAATTAATACAGATACTTTTGACCATTTTTATCCTATCGGCTCTAATAATAGAAATAGAATTATTAATAACAACTTAGCTGAAATAGGTCTGACAACAACTCTTTCGATAACATTAAATGAAAACCTCCCAAAATCTAAAATTCTAAGAGAACTTGATGATAACATTCATAAGTATGCTCAAGAAGAAATTTCGGATACTGATATTGTGCGAGTTGCCACAAGGATAACCAACAAACAATTAGAGAATATTGAAGAGTTAAATGCTCTCGCTGAATCAGATAAAGCAGCATTCGTTAAGCGTCTAGAAGAAGAATCTCAAAAACAAAAGAATATTGAAGAATCCAGAATAAAAAAATTGGAAAAATTATTTAACTCTTTTTCTCTACAAACGGAAGAACTAGAAAAGACAATGAAAGAAACTAAAAATAAAGCTTCCACAATTGATGATTTGGCTACAGAGAAAGAAAAGTCTGATAGTTCAATTCCAGAACTGAAAGAGCAATTATTGGACGAAAAAAACAAGACAATACGCATAAAGCGCAAAGCTTGGATTGATAGTGAGGTTAAAAAATGGCGTCGTAAAAGTTGGACGCTATTTTTTATAAACCTTGTAGTATTACTATGTATTGGAGTTTTTCTTTTTTATCAATCAAACTGGAACTTTGATGAAGCAATACAAAGGTTCAAGAACTGGCAATCTGACTTTTTAATTGGAAATATACTTTCCATTCTATCTTTTGTATTTATGGCAATTGTATTATACCAAATCAAAGACAAATACTGGAATCATAGTAATGTGAAAAGTTTTAAGACTGAATTAAAAATTCCAGACGAATTAAAGGAACTAAAAAAAGTGTAGCCGTCTATAATTAATTGCTAGTATTCGCCTACTTACGAAAATCCTCGCGGACTTTCTATCTGTGATTTATTTGCTAACTTTAGTGCATTAAAAAATTGACTAACCTCATACAAACATTGCGATAAATAGAACGTGGAATTAACAACACAGAAGATACAGAAAGAAATAATTAGAATTACATCAGAATATTTTAAAGACGATCTTGACTATTTTAAACTATCTAAAGTGTCTAAAGAATACAAACAGATTTTGAATGAACTTTGTGAAGAAGAAATAAATAATGAAGAGGGTCGAAATGATATTAAATTTAAAAATGGGAAGGCACTTGGCACATTCTGGGCCTCCCAATGCATTGATGATATAGTAAGAACAAGACAGTTTATTAGAGGGATAAATAAAGCTATTAAAGAAAAACTTGATCACCAAAAACAACTACATATCCTATATGCTGGTACAGGACCATTTGCCGCTCTTATCCTTCCTTTAATTTTACGATTTTCAAAACAAACTATTAGTTACACCTTTCTAGAAATAAATCCCCTCAGTTTTCGAATTTTAAAAAATTTACTTTATAGATTAGGACTAGAGGAATACGATATTACCTATATCAATGAAGATGCAACTAAATATAAAATAAATTTAAACAATGAGCCAGATATTATTATAAGTGAAACCATGCAAAATGGGTTAGCTAAAGAGCAACAGGTTCCTATTTTTTTAAATTTAATGAGCCAGTTAAAGGGTGATTCAATATTTATTCCTGAGAAAATAGAGCTAAACATTGGTCTGAAAGAAAAGGGAATTCCTTTGATAGATCTTACACGTAAACATTATCATAAAGAAAAGAAAATATTTGAAGTTAGTAAAGAATCGATGTTTCCTTTTTATCGATCAGAAAAACAGATAAATGATGAAATTATATTCGAAAAAAAGAAAACTATAATTGAAAAAGAAAAATTAGAAAAATATGATCAACTCCTACTTATTACTGAAATAAAAGTATATGAAAATGAGAAAATTGTTATTAAGGAAAGTAGTTTGACAACCCCAACTATCATTCAAAATATTCCGGATAACCTTGAGGGGTCAATCATAATTGTCACACAATATAAAATTTCTTCTGAACCAAAACTTGAGTATAAAATAACGCTACCAAAAAAGGCATAAGCATTATTAAAACCTTTAATTATTATCAAAATCATTGTTGATGAAACGATCTTACTCATTAGGTCTATATATCATAGGCTTTATTTGAAAATAACTTAAAAAAATGCCAATAGATAACTAGAAATAAATAAAATATGTGTTTCCATTTTTACACGTCAACTTTATAGAGATTGTAAAATAAAAAACCACTCTAAAAGAGTGGCGTATTATCATGGTAAGGGTTGTTTTATAAAGCATTTACCTTCTCCAACAATTGCCCTGCTCTTGTTTCTAGCTCAGCCTCTATTGCCTTGAAATGAGCTTTTTTATTTTCAATATCATTCGCATTTACTTTCGCAATTAATTCATCAAATAAAATGATCGCTTCGTCAACAATAGCTTCAGACTTTTTTGTATCTCCTGTTAAAGTAATTAAACATTCATCTATAATATCTCCTAATACATAGTTAATGTCTTTTTTCAGATTTTTAATACTTGCCATAATTATAAATTTTGATTGCAAAGCTAGCCTATTTTATTCAATTCTTTTTGAAAGTTTTTAAAAAACTCTCTCAAAAGATATCCATCTACCAAGGCGTGAGGAATTATCCAAGAAATAGGTAGTATTCATCATTTGATATACTCTACATCCCTCAATTGAATTATCTTATAAAAACTCTAAAACATCTATTATATTAGGAACGGTTTTATAAGGAAGATTGTCAATCTCTTGAGAAAACACCTCCTCATGAGCCCAAGTTGTATGAAAAGGAATGTGTATCGAAGAAGCTCCTATAGCTAAAAGAGGTAGAACATCGGATTTTAAGGAATTTCCAATCATTAATAACTCATTTGGTTCAATATCTAAATGGCTGATTAATTTCTTATAATCTTCTTCTTTCTTCTCACTCATCACTTCTATATGATGAAAATAACCTAGTAAACCCGATTTTTCTAATTTCCGCTCTTGGTCTAATAAATCTCCTTTTGTCGCTACTATTAACGTATAATTTACAGCCAATTTTTGCAATACCTCTTCAACACCTTCTAACAACTCAACTGGCTTATCTATCATCTGTTTTCCAATTTCTAAAATCTCATTGATGTGCTTTTGAGAAATCCTGTAGTTGGATAATTTTAAGGCACATTCGATCATAGACAATACAAAGCCTTTAATACCATATCCGTAGCTATGTAGGTTTTTAATTTCTATTTTAAAAAGTTCTTGGGTGATCTTATTTTTTGTTTCTAAATGCGATAAGAGTGAAACAAACTTTTGTTCGGCTTCTCTAAAATAGGGTTCATTAACCCATAATGTATCATCAGCATCAAAAGCAATCACTTTGTAAGGGTATGGCATCGATATTGTTTTTATTTGACTCAAATATACATATTATGTGATGCTCGTTTTGAGCATTGATGAGAAAAATTCTTGGTGGCAAAGAGAAATTGATTTTGACTCATTAAAATTAATATCTACATTTGAATTTTTTAAAATTTACTTGAGTCATTAAAGTAATATTTGAAGAGCATCTATAAACCCTTTAAAATATCATCAATAAAAAATGAATAAGTATAAAATTAATTTAAAACAAAGTATTCTTGAATTGTTTATGATTTTTCTAGCAATTTCAATTTCATTCTTCATTGAAGAATGGCGACAGGATAATCAATTAAGAAAAAGACTTATTGAAGATTACCACGGAATTCAAAAGGATCTTGAAGATGATATTACTCAATTAGAAAATGTTATTAATGAGCATACAGCCTCTAATAAAGATGGAAGGTCTATCGTTAAAATCATCACCAAAAAAAAGCCTTTCAATTATGATCAATTTTTAAAACTTTCAAAAAATATTGGTTCAAGAAATACTTTTTTTGGGACTACCTCTGCATATGATGTTTCTGTATCGAGTGGCCGCTTAACTTACTTCGGGGTAGATGAATTATCTCATGAAATTGGATTTGTTTATGGTCATCATTATGACAGACTTGATGTAAATGGAAAACTATTAGATGAACTTTATATTTTGCACTCACATGTCATTAATAAATCTTTTTTGAGTAATGAAAAAACAAAAAGTGCTATGGAGAAGAATAAAAAAATTATATTCTCAAACGAATATCGTAGTAAATTCATTCAGTTTGTATCGCTAGAATCAAGTTATTTGAATAAAGCAAAAAGAGCCCTCAAACAAATGAAAAAAGTAAATAATATGCTTACAACTTATTTAGCAAATAAATAATGGTATTTATATATAAACCTCTAAAACTTCTGCGCCCTCAACAGATTCAATGAAGAATTCTTTAAAAATAGCCGGGACCAATAAAGTTTCTCCCATGGCTAGCTCTTCTTGATGGTTCTTGTAAGAAAAAATTGCCTTTCCTTTTACACACATATAGATAATAAAAGAATCTTTGTCTGAATGATTTAATAAAATCTTTCCTTTAACCGGGAGTGTATTGGTTGTGAAATAAGGACAAATAACAAGTGTAGAGGCTTTGTTTTGTATTTTTGAATACTTGGTCTTATAGGATGATTTAGCAGAATAATTGATGGCATCGATGGCTTCATTTGTATGGAGATCTCTGTAGTTTCCTGCTGTATCTTTTCGGTCCCAGTCATAAACACGATACGTAATATCTGAGGTTTGTTGAATTTCTGCTAACATTACTCCAGCTCCAATGGCGTGTACTCTCCCTGAAGGGATAAAATATACATCTCCTGAGGATACCACATCTATATTTAAAATTTCTGTGAGAGATTTCTGTGCTAGATGTTTGCGGTATTCTTTTTTGGATACATTTTTTTTAAATCCCACAATAAGATTTGCCTTTTCATCTGCTTGCATTACATACCACATCTCTGTCTTTCCAAAAGAATTATGACGTTTTTGGGCTAGTGCATCATTTGGGTGTAACTGAATACTTAAGGCTTCTTTAGCATCAATAAATTTTATGAGTAATGGAAACTTTTCTCCAAAAGAACGGTATACCATATCTCCCAATAGATCTCCCTTAAAACTTGCAATCAAATCCTTTAAATTTGTACCTTTTAGATCTCCATTAGAAACTATTGAGATATTATTATCAACAGCTGAAATTTCCCAACTTTCTCCAAGGTTAGTATTGTTAGATTTTTTTCCTAGTAGGTTAACGAGTTTTGTCCCTCCCCATATTTTTTCTTTTAATATAGGATCAAATTTTAAAAACTGACTTACATTCATATTTAGGATGATGCTTTGAAAAATAGAATCTTTATTCTCCTGAATACTTTACAAAATTTCTTGGTGTTTCATACAAAGTAACTTCTAACTCAAGTGTTTTAGGGAGATGCTTTCTGAGTTTTTGATACGCTACTACACAGATATTTTCTGCAGTAGGGTTTAAATTTTTAAATTCCTCAACTTCTATGTTTAAGTTTTTGTGATCAAATGCATCCTCAATTTCAGAACGAATCAATTGTTTTAGTATACCTAAATCAAAAACATATCCAGTCTCTGGGTCTATCTCTCCAGAAACAGCTACAATAATTTCATAATTATGACCATGGAAATGTGGATTACTACATTTTCCGAAAATTGCTAAATTTTTCTCGTCAGACCACTGTGGTCTGAACAATCTGTGAGCTGCATTAAAATGTGCTTTTCTATATCCTGTAATTCTTGGCATGTGTTAATTTTTCGTAAGATTCTTTAAAAATAATTTTAAACCAAGCCGTGTAAAGAGTTGGGTTTGATATAATGTCTTGATAAACATCTTCTAAAGTCATCCATTTATAGGAGGCGACTTCATCTACATTAATTTGTGGTTCGTCATTAAACTCCCCAATCATAACATGGTCTAGTTCATGCTCTGTTAATCCATTATCAAAAGGAGCTTTATAAACGAAGGAAAAAACTTCATGTAATTTTGCTGTAAAGCCCATCTCCTCTTGGAGTCGCCTACCGCCTGCTTCTAAATTTGACTCACCATCTCTTTGATGAGAACAACAGGTATTAGTCCATAATAAAGGAGAATGGTATTTATGAGCAGCTCGTTGCTGTAACATTAATTCTCCTTTAGAATTAAATATAAAAACCGAAAAAGCCCTGTGTAAAACAGCTTTCTCATGGGCTTCCATTTTTGGCATGAGACCTAATTGATTGTCGTTTTCATCGACTAAAATTACTTTTTCAACCATTAAAATGAATTATTTAACAAAAATACAAAAATGAACTGATAGAATTTTAGATTATTTATGAATTAATCTAAAATGAAAAATCATTTAAAAAATCGAATCTATATATTTGCCATATGTTAAAAAAATTAAATTATTTATTTCTTATCAGTGGATTGATTTTATTTTTCTGTACATGTACACAACACGGTAAAAAAAGTCTTAAACACCCTCCCCTAACTAAAAAAAAACCTATTCAGAAAAAACCAATAGTTCCTAAAAATAAGGAGAATGATTCGATCAATAAAACAAATGCAATTTCCTTCTTAAAAGCATATGGAAAAATACATACCGAAACAATTGTCTTGTTTACAACACGATTAGGAGATCTTAAAATTAAACTCTATCCAGAAACACCTTTACACAGAGCTAGTTTTATATTCTTAACAAAAACAGGATATTTTAATACCACTACTTTTCATAGAATTGTTCCCAACTTCATTGTTCAAGGAGGAAATTCTGATCATCCCTTGACTCGAAAACTACGAATGAAGTATAATTACAGGATTCCTTCAGAAATGAAATCATACAGGAAGCATAAATATGGAGCTCTTGCTGCTGCTAGGCAATGGGAAAATAATCCCAAAAAAAAATCATCTCCTTTTGAATTTTATATGATTCAAGACAAAAAAGGAAGTCATCATTTAGATGGAGAGCATACTATTTTTGGTGAAATTATTGAAGGTTTTACAACCATGGAAAAAATTGCTAAACTAAAAACAGATAAAAAAGAATGGCCTTTAAAAGAAGTCTTTATCAAAGCTACCGTTATACAGTAGAATAAATCAAACTATATGTCTTTAGCACTAAGTTTTACAGACTTTAACTGATTCATTTTATTAACAGCGATCGTCCAAACAACAAAAATTTCATTATTCAATATTTCTAATTGCGGAACTCCAGTATTTCTTCCTCCATCAATCTCAGCAATCGTAAGAGGTTTTGATACTTCTCCACCAATTGAAACTTTTTTTATTCGAAGATAAGTTCCAACGTCATCGACTTCCATATAACTAACAATCACTTCATTTTTATTTAGAAAAGCAACATCAACTCTACCAATTGCGTCTTGGTCGTTGAGTAATATCGGAGCATCAAATGAATCACCATTTGTGGAAGAAAATGATACATTTACTTGAGGCTGATCATCTGCGGCTGTAAACCAAGCCACCGCCAAGTTTGAGGAATTTACAGCTACTTTAGGACCATTTACAGGACATCCATTAATTGTCCAACCATCCTTATGGACCGGTTTAGAGGCTCCCCAAACTCCATCTTTATAGTTGATTCTATAAATGTCTCTTACCTCCTGCTTGCTCCTATCTCTATAGACTACTATTGGTCCGTTTTGAGTAGTCTTAATTGAGGTTTGACAGCAATCACAAGTAGAAGCGTCTAATTCGCTTTCATTAATAATATCTCCTTTTTCTGTAATTTCTGCAAATCGAATTGTCATCGGTTTATGATGACCATTAGCCTCTTTATCAAGTGTATTTCTTCCATCCAACCAAGAAACAAAAAAACCTTGGTTGTCGTTAGGTGTCATGCTTACAAAACCGTGTTCTGCTTTAACACCATCAGAATGTAATATAAAGTCTTGCTTTATTTTTTTTCCAGAAAGATTTTGTAGACTTAATATAACGTCATAGGTGTAGGTTCCTGCTGCAGATTTCTTTAAGTAACTCGTTAATATTAAATCCTTATTAATTGCTATGGCTGGAAAATCTGCCCAGTTTACAAACCAATCAGAACCTTGAGCAACCTTGGTAGGTTCAATCCACTGCCCCTCTTTAAATTGAGTAAAATATAATGATGTTTGTTTTCCTTTTGGAGAAGATATCCATGATAACGTTAAAGAATTTTCCGAGGAAATTAAATTCGGTTGACCATTATTCTCACCATATAAAAAGGGGACATTCTCAATAACGACCTCTTTTGAAGTACATGATATAAAAAATGCTAAAATAAATACAATGCTTAGTTTCTTCATGCTACAATTTTTTTAATCTATTTATCATTTGCTCAGAATCCCAAACTACTGAGCCCACGATTGTTTCGACCTTCTTTCCTTTATCATTAAAAATAAATGTTGTTGGTAAGGAATAAACACCAAGAATTTCGTTAGATCTAGTAGATTTTAAGAAGTTAAAATCATATTTTTTTTCATTTTTAAACTTCGATATTTTTGAAATTTCTTCATCTGACGCTAAGACAAAAATATAATTATCAGCTTTTAAAGCTTCTTGAGCTCTCAATAAATCAGGCATTTCTTCAATACATGGCCCACACCACGTTGCCCAGTAATTAATCATCACTTTTTTTCCTTTATAAGATGATAAATCTACCGGTTGATTATTTAAATTTATATAAGAAGCTTTGAGTTGATTCGACTGGAGATCTGTTAACTTTTCATCTTTAGAAAATCTAGAGGTACAAGAAAAAAATAAAATTATACAAAAAACTAAACTTATAATTCTCATTTTATGGTTGTTTACAGAGCTATAAAAGTAAGAACTTTAAATTGAAAATCAATAAAAGTATATATTATCTAGAATTCTAAACTTTTAGAATAAAACGTACCTTTGTACTTCAATTTTTGTAGATGAGCTTTTTAAAAGAAATAGAACGTAGAAGAACTTTCGGAATCATATCTCACCCAGATGCAGGAAAGACTACATTAACAGAAAAACTATTATTGTTTGGTGGAGCCATTCAGGAAGCTGGTGCTGTAAAAAACAATAAGATTAAAAAAGGGGCTACATCAGATTTTATGGAAATTGAACGTCAGCGTGGAATCTCCGTAGCGACCTCTGTACTCGCCTTTATATACAAAGACAAAAAAATTAATATTTTAGATACGCCTGGGCATAAAGATTTTGCAGAAGACACCTTCCGAACACTTACAGCTGTAGACAGTGTGATTGTAGTTATTGATGTAGCAAAAGGTGTTGAGCCTCAAACAGAAAAATTAGTAGAAGTTTGTAGAATGAGAAGTATTCCAATGTTGGTATTTATCAATAAATTGGATAGAGAGGGAAAAGATGCATTTGACCTGTTGGACGAAGTAGAGCAAAAATTAGGTCTTCGAGTTACTCCTATGAGTTTCCCAATTGGTATGGGATATGATTTCAAAGGGATTTATAATATTTATGAAAAAAGGTTAAATATTTTTTCTGGAGACAACAAACAAACTATTTCTGAGGGGATAGAGTTTGATGACCTTAACAATCCAACACTGGATGATGTTGTTGGAGAAAAAACTGCCAAAACCCTTAGAGAAGAATTAGAATTGATTTATGAGGTTTACCCCAAGTTTAATCCTCAAGAGTATCGCAAAGGAGAGCTTCAACCCGTGTTCTTTGGATCGGCTTTAAATAATTTTGGAGTTAAAGAATTGTTAGATGCTTTTATAGAAATAGCTCCCGAACCTCAACCAAAAAAAGCAGAAGAAAGGTTAGTAGATTCTAAAGAAGAAAAATTAACAGGATTTGTTTTTAAGATTCATGCGAATATGGACCCTAAGCATAGAGATCGTTTGGCGTTTATAAAAATTGTTTCTGGAACTTTTAAGAGAAACGCCCCCTACTTGCATGTTCGAAATGGAAAAAAAGTTAAATTTTCTAGTCCAAATGCATTTTTTGCTGAGAAAAAAGAAATCGTTGATGAATCTTTCCCTGGAGATATTGTTGGATTACATGATACAGGGAATTTTAAAATTGGTGATACTTTAACAGAAGGAGAACAGTTAAATTTTAAGGGTATTCCTAGTTTTTCACCAGAGCATTTTAGATATGTAAACAATGCTGATCCAATGAAATCTAAGCAATTGTCCAAAGGGTTAGATCAATTGATGGACGAAGGTGTTGCACAATTATTTACGTTAGGTATCAATGGCAGAAAGATTATTGGAACGGTGGGTGCTCTTCAATATGAAGTAATTCAGTATCGTTTAGAACATGAGTATGGTGCTAAATGTTCTTATGAAAACATTCATGTTCACAAAGCATGTTGGGTACAAGCTGAAGATGAAAAAAATGATGAGTTTAAAGAATTTAAAAGAATGAAACAACGTTATTTGGCAAAAGACAAACAAGATCAGTTAGTATTTTTAGCAGATTCTGCCTTTACAATTCAAATGACTCAAAGTAAATATCCTACTGTAAAACTCCATTTTACAAGTGAATTTGAATAATAGTACATGAAAAAGAATATTCTTTACAGTATTGCTTTTCTGAGTATTCAGGTATATTCACAAACAACAGATATAAATAATCCATTCATATTTAAAGAGTTAAAAAATTCGATTCGACTCAACTACACGTTAGTAAATATGCCTGTAAGTCAGAATAGTTCTAATACAGAAACTAAAATGAGCTTCATTGGCTTACATTACAATATTCCAATCACAAATTGGCTATATACTGGTGCTGGGATGCATACAGCAATTGTAGGAGATCAAGGTGGATTATTTACCTTAGGAGTTCACCTAGGGATCAACAAAAAAATTTATAAAAATTTATATGGCGATGCTAATATTCATTTTGGCGGTGGCGGTGGATTTAGAAGTCTTGTAAATGGGGGTGGAATCATCTATCCAAATATAGGGTTGCAGTATAAAAAAAATAATTTTTCTCTAGGAATACAATATGGGCAAGTAAACTTCTTCACAGGAATTATCAAAAGTGATAATATTTCTTTTTTTATTGAAATTCCTAGCCTTTTACGTTATAAAAGCTACAAGGAATCACAAAAAAAATTCATCTTAAAAAACACTTTACAAGATAACAATTGGAAAAAACCTGCTGTTAAAAATGTACAACAAATCACTTTTGATTTTCTCTACCCTATTGGAAGTTCTCGAAAGGATGCGAGTCAAAATTTTGCCCCCCTCAGTAATACATTATCAATTTTAGGTTTTGAATATCAACGATATTTAACTGAAAGTACTTTTGTTTATGTTCATACAGATGCTATGTATAAAGGACTGGTTGCTGGTTTTATGGATTTATTTTTTGGTTTGGGTAAAAACTTTATTTCTACAAAACGCATAAACTTTTTTGGAAAATTTGGAATTGGAGCTGCTGGTGGACGAATTTTTCCAGAAAATGGATTGACCATGTATCCAACAATTGGAGCAGATATTAAAATTACGGATTCATTTGGGCTAAGTGCTCACAGTGGATATCATCGATCTATTGGTGGTACTTTTGAAGCATATACTGCTGGATTTAGTGTTAAATATTATGGTTTAAGTGGTGGTTTTACCGATCCATTTACCAAACAAAAAATCACTTCTATCCGAACCCAAGGGATTCAAGTAGGTATTCAAAATCAATCCTATTTTGATGTTGCTAAATTTGGAATACCAGCGAGTGATTTACAATTAATCACTTTAAAAATCTATTACGACCTTACCAAACGTATTTATATGACTGGTGAAGCTTCTTTTGCCTATGAAGGTGAGTCTGGAGGATATGCTCACGGTCTGTTTGGAGTTGGTGTTAAAAGTAGTCGATTTATAAACAATCGATTCTCTTCATTTTTAGAAATAGGTCTAGGAGTTGCTGGAGGAGGAAGAGTAGATACTGGAGGAGGAATTTTTATAAGACCAAATATTGGAATCAATTATCATATCAACAATGATTTTACTTTTTCAATAGCTGGAGGAAAAATGATGACTCCCTATGGAAATGTAAACGCATCAAATATTAATATTGGACTGGCCTATGGGCTGTCTATTTTAAATGCAAAAAAATAACTAATTTTATACTTAAATTTAATAAAAATGAATAATGGAATCTATGCAAAATTCACAACTCCAAAAGGAGATATTTTAGTGAATTTAGAATATGAAAAAACTCCTGGTACAGTAGGTAACTTTGTTGCGCTTGCAGAAGGAAATTTAGAAAACACAGCAAAAAAACAAGGAACACCCTATTATAATGGTCTAAAATTTCATCGGGTTATTCCAGATTTTATGATTCAAGGGGGATGTCCTTTAGGAACTGGTACTGGAAGCCCAGGTTATCAATTTGATGATGAAATTCATCCTGATTTAAAGCATGATACTCCTGGAAAATTATCCATGGCCAATGCTGGACCTGGAACAAATGGTTCTCAATTTTTTATTACTCATATAGAAACTTCTTGGTTAGATGGAAAACATACCGTATTTGGAAATGTTGTGGAAGGGCAAGACGTTGTAAATAGTGTTTCACAAGATGATGAAATGTCTATTGAAATAATTCGTATTGGAGATGATGCTAAAGCATATAATGCAGTAGAAGCTTTTAGAACTTTTGAAGGGTCTAGAGCAAAACGTGAAGAGGAAGAAAGAAAAAAACAACAAGAACTTTTAGATTCTGTAGCTGCAGGTTACCAAGAAACTGATAGTGGGTTACGGTATCAAATTTTACAAAATGGCGAAGGAAAACAAGCAACAAAAGGAGCTAATGTTTCTGTTCATTACAAAGGTCAATTATTAGACGGGACTGTTTTTGATTCTTCATATAAACGTAAACAACCTATTGACTTTCCAGTTGGGATTGGACAAGTAATTGCTGGTTGGGATGAAGGAATACAATTGTTAAAGGTTGGAGATAAAGCTCGTTTTGTAATTCCATCTAATCTAGCCTACGGGGAAAGAGGTGCAGGCGGAGTGATCCCTCCAAATGCTACTTTAATATTTGATGTAGAATTAATGGATGTGCAATAAAATAGAGACTCTAGTGGTCACACAAAAGCTCTCGAATAATCGAGAGTTTTTTTTTATTCATTTATAGACATCCTAAAAATTGCTTAGATTCTTGTTAAAAAAAAATAAAAAATAGCATATCTAAACAAATCAACTTTTTTATTAAAAAACAAAGACTTACTTTTAATAAATAAAATACATGTCACATGAAACAACTCCTCTATTTTTTTAGCATCCTTTTTCTTTTTTCTTGCAGCAAGTCAAAGAATAGCTCTGACTTTATAAATAGTGTAGAAGGACGATATTTATTTAATTCTAATGAAATATTAGAAATTTATTTTGATGATGGTATTTTAAAAGTTCAATGGAGAGGGCAAAAAATGACCCCCGTTAAAGTAAATGATAGTTCATTTTATTTAAAAGAAATGAATGAAAAGTTAGTATTTATGTCACACCCAGAAACCCATATAGAATTAGCAAGCAAACGAGAGCACGAAGGTGAAAAGTTTTATTTTCCAAAACTTTTAAAAGGAGAAAAAACAGCCATTGAATATTTTAAAGATAAAAAATATCTGAAAGCCAAAGAAGCATATTTAGTTCTTCAACAAAAAGACTCTTTAGATCCCGCAATTAGTCAAAAAAGTTTAAATAGGATGGGGTATGATTACCTTAGAACTAATGAAATAGAAAAAGCAAAAGCGATATTTAATATTAACATTGCTTTGTATCCACAGAAATCAAATGTATATGATAGTATGGGTGATGCTTATAAAAAAGAAAAAGATACCTTAAAAGCTATTGAATATTATCAAAAATCGTTGGCTATCAATCCAGAAAACAGAAATTCATTGAGAAATATGAAAAAACTTACAAGAAATTAGTTAATCTTTGTAAATTACCATTGACTTTATTGAACCCCAAAGAAAATATATCGATAAACATTACTTTATGAAAACTGCTCAAGAATGGTTTGAAGAATATGCCCTAAGTCATCAAAACCCAACCAATCAAAAAATACACTACCTATGTGTACCACCGATATTTTTTAGTGTCATTGGGTTATTAATGTGTATTCCTACTTCTTTTTTAGAAAATATAATTGGATTATATAACCCCATCATAGAAAACTGGGCTACTGTGGCTGCCTTAGTTATTTCCATTTTTTATCTTAGAATTGGATTTTGGTATTTTATACAAATGATATTCTTTATTTCTTTAGCTATTATTGGAAATTTCTGGTTGGGAAATACAGTTAATCTTTTAATTGCCTCAAGTATAATTTTTATAGTCGCTTGGATTGGACAATTTTATGGACATCACCTCGAAGGTAAAAAACCTTCATTTGCAAAAGATTTACAATTCTTATTAATTGGTCCTCTTTGGGTAGTAAAAAAACTCAGTTCAAAAAAATAAAATAATGATAGCTGAAACATCCTTTGAAGATTTTTTAAAAATAGATATCAGAATCGGAAAGATTATTGAAGTAAATGAGTTTCCAGAGGCTCGAAAACCGGCCTATCAATTACGAATTGATTTTGGGGACTTAGGCATCAAAAAATCTAGTGCTCAAATTACAGATATTTACAAAAAAAATGAACTAATGGATAAGCAAGTCTCTGCCATTGTTAATTTTAAACCCAGACAAATTGCCAATTTCATGAGTGAATGTCTTGTACTCGGCATCTATAATAAGGAAGGGAATGTTATTTTATTACAGCCCTCTAAACCTACTAAGAATGGCGAGCAAGTTTCTTAATACTTCGGGTTATTTAAGATAACTAAAGCACCTATCACCCCAGGAATCCATCCACAAAGTGTTAATAATAGAATGATAAAAAAAGAACCACACCCTTTATCAATAACCGATAAGGGAGGAAAAAAAATTGCTAACAAAACACGAATAAAACTCATTTGAAAAACTATTATGAATTATTTATTTGACGAGTATTGCTTTCCTTTGTTACATCTAGATTAAGAAAAGAGTAACGTCGTAAAGTTTTATAGCATACTTTACGACGCTAGGATCTAATTATTACATCTTATCTCCAAAGAAGATAGCATTCATCAATAACTTATTAGTACCATACCAAAACGCTCTAAAGTTAGTGTTATCTGTAAAAACAATCACTCGACCTCTTCCTAATCGTTGAACTTTAAAGGGAACAGTATTTTTAATAATCTTAGCATTTTCTTTTGAGATGTATCCACTTAATAGAGGATTATCTGTATACTGTATCGGATTATTATAGCTCTTCTTATCGGCTTTCATAAACAATGTTGTATTTCTAAACAAGGCTACTTTATCATTCTTATATCCAAAATTAATTGGGTGAGAACGATCTATGGATGCTTCAAAAATAGCACCACCAATTACTTGAGCTCCGTTTTTTAATGATTTTTCCTCAAAAGAAACATCTTCTATTTCATCTAAGGTTGGTTTGTCAAATTCTATATTGATAAACTTATTATTTTGCAACCACCTAGCAGCTCCTCTATACCCTATGAGGGTTCCACCATCTTGCACCCATTTTTTTAGTTTTTCAATAGATTTTTTATCTAAATTTCTACTATTTGGAGCAATTAAAATATTGTATTTACTTAAATCTATACGATTAAAATATATCATATCTAATTTAGTAATATGCATATCATATCTTTGATCAAATAAATGCCATATTTCTCCAGGATCACTTACATTCACGCCATTACCCACAAGCATAGCTACCCTAGGTACTGTTATAGTTTTAAAATTATTACTTCCTAAATCTATTCCATTGTTCAATCCAGTACTTACTCCATTGATAGATAAATGACTTTTATTTGCAACATCCCTTAAAAAGTTATAAAGTTCTGAAGATGTCAGATTTTGATTTTGTACAGGAATAAAAATTGTACCATAATCGTAAGCTACTCCCCCATTATTAAAATTTTTCATTGATACTTTAGCTCGGACTCCTTTTTGTAAAATTGCATTCAATGCTTTGGGAGTATAATACTCGTTCCATGGCATTAAATAGCCGACATCACTTTTAATACTTACCGAACCTTCTTTAAACTCTAAAGATTTTATTTCTGAACCTACATTATTCAAAGAAATATTCTCAGCATAATCTACGCCAAATGAATGATTAAAAGTCCAGGCGGAAACATCATAGAATAAGCTGTCTTGAAAGCTTTTTCTTACATCAAACATAGCCTTTACTAATCGTTGATTTTTTTGATTCATCGGCACAGCATAACTATATCCTTTTTTAAACTGTTTACCATTTGAACTAAAGTCTGATTTTATATCATGAACGGCTATCTTATGTCTTTTTAATACCTCTGCTAAATGATAACTTTTCGCAGCATCCTTATGATCTCCAAAAACAATTGCTTTTGCTTTTGAAGACTCATTTCTTGCCTTCCTGTAAAAGTCTTGTTGGTATTTTAAAATTTTAACACGCATGTTTTTTGCAGCCTCTAATGTGGACATTGCTGCTGTATATTGATTTCTTATAGTAAATGGAAAAGTTAAGAGACCATTTGATGTTTCTTGAGCATGACCACGGGAACTTCCTTGCTCAAATAAGATTCCTATACTTCCATTTATATCTGGAAATGTTGATCCTTTTCCATAATAAAAATCATCAAAACTTTCTTCTGAGTAATATTGTGATCCAATTTTATCAAGTGCCTTTGCATGATAAGTTGCAATTTCTTTTGTTAAATCTTGATTTTTTTGTGGTGTTAGAGGATGAGTTCTACTTGGAATTCCTGGTTGAAAAAAGAATGTAGAGTTTGATCCCATTTCATGATGATCAGTTAAAATATTAGGGAGCCATTTATGAAAAGTTGCAATTCTTGCTCTTGATTCTGGTAATTGGACTGGTAGCCAATCTCTATTCATATCAAACCAATAATGATTAGTTCTTCCTCTTGGCCATACTTCAAAATATTCTCGATCGTTGGGATCAGGATTAATATTTTTACTCTTATTAGTATTTGCCCAATAAGCAAAACGCTGCAAACCGTCTGGATTAAAGGAGGGATCAAATAAAATGACTGTATTTTTAAGTAAATCTTTTGTTTCTGGAGAAAGTGAAGCCGCTAAATAGTATGCAGCTGCTAAAGAAGCATTAGAACCACTTGGTTCGTTTCCATGAATTGAAAACCCTTGATATACAACAATGGGATCCTCAGAAACATCAATAGTAGCGTCATTGGTTGCTCTTATGTGTTGCTCCCTAATTTCATCAATTCGTTGATGGTTTTCTGGAGATGTGATGGTTAACAATAAAATAGGCCTCCCTTCAAATGTTTTTCCTCGATCTTCTATAGTAACTCTATCTGATGCCTTAGATAAGGCCTTCATATATTCTACTAATTTATCATGAGTAATATGCCACTCTCCTACCTCATGACCAATAATGTCTTTAGGAGTTGGAATATTTTTGTCATAATTTTCATTCTTTGGAATAAAGTAATTAAGATCTAATTGCTGAGCTAGAATTGAAAATGAAAGCGATGTAAATAAAAAGAATATAAGTAATTTTTTCATTGGTTTATAAGAATTGGTTGAAACAAATATATTAAAAACAAAACATACATTTTTTTTAACTCAAAACTATTATTTTTGAAGAATATTATCTTCCCTGTGATTATTAGAAAAAATAATCTAATATGTTAAAAAAATGAGACTTTTAAAGGAAAATTATGATAGATAGCACAGTACTTATTTCACTTAATAATTTATTATCAGGCGATCTCTTATATGATGACTTGCATAAGTTTTTATATGCTACGGACGCTTCGGTATATAGAAAAATACCTTTAGCAGTAGCGTTTCCTAAAGATAAAAAAGACATTCAAACCTTGATTGATTTTGCTACAATCAACAAGGTTACTTTAATTCCTAGGACAGCGGGTACTTCTCTAGCCGGTCAATGTGTAGGAGATGGAATTATTGTGGATGTTTCTAAACACTTTACCAATATAATTTCCTTTGATGAGGGCAACAAAACAATTACTGTTGAGCCAGGAGTCGTTCGTGATGAATTAAACTTATTTTTAAAACCATTTGGATTATTTTTTGGGCCAAACACCTCAACGTCTAATCGATGTATGATTGGAGGAATGGTAGGAAATAATTCTTCTGGTAGTACTTCTATTAAATATGGGGTGACAAGAGATAAAGTACTTCAAATAGATGGATTGTTAAGTGATGGTTCTTCTGTATCGTTTCAAGAATTAAGTTCTAAAGAATTTAAAATTAAAGCAAACGAGCTATCATTAGAAGGAAAAATTTATAAAACTATATTTGAAGAACTGTCTCAAAAAGAAGCGCAACATGAAATAAAAAATCAATTTCCCAAAGCTAGTATCCACAGAAGAAATACCGGATATGCTGTTGATGAGTTATTGGTTTCTGATCTTTTTGGAGGGGAGAAATCTACCATAAATATTGCAAAACTTTTATCAGGGAGTGAAGGAACTCTTGTTTTTTCCACAGCAATTACATTACAACTAGATGCACTTCAACCAGCACAAAGTGTAATTGTGGCCTCACATTTTAAGAGTGTTAATGAAAGTTTAAAAGCTACTGTGTTAGCCATGAATCATGAGCTTTATGCATGTGAATTGATGGATAAAGTTATTTTAGATTGCACAAAAAATAATCGAGAACAGGTAAAGAATCGTTTTTTTATTAAAGAGGATCCTGAAGCAATTTTAATGTTTGAAGTTTCTGCGGATACTCTCCAAAAAGCTCAAGAAAAAGCAGATGTATTGATCGAAGACCTAAAAAACCATCATTTTGGATATCACCATCCGAAAATAACCGGAAAAGATATCAAACGAATGTTCGATTTACGAAAAGCAGGCCTTGGATTGTTGGGAAATATGATTGGCGATAAAAAAGCAGTTGCATGCATAGAGGATACTGCTGTTGATTTGAATGATTTACCAAATTATATTGAAGATTTTACAAGAATTATGGACAAATACCAGCAAAAAGCCGTGTATTACGCTCATGCTGGTGCTGGTGAATTACACCTACGTCCAATTCTAAATTTAAAGAAAAGTAAGGATGTATCTTTATTTAGAAAAATAACTACAGAAACCGCAGAATTAGTAAAACAGTATGGTGGCTCTTTTAGTGGCGAACATGGAGATGGAATCGTACGCGCAGAATTTATTCCTTTAATGATCGGTGAAAAAAATTATCAATTATTAAGAAAGATAAAAAAAGTATTTGACCCAAATAATATCTTTAATAAAGGGAAAATCACAGATGCTTTCCCGATGGATCAAAGTTTACGATATGAAATAGATAGAGTAGAACCGTCCATCACAACCCTCCAAGATTTTTCAGAAAATCAAGGGATCTTAAAATTAGCTGAAAAATGTAACGGTTCGGGAGACTGTAGGAAACCTGCCTCTGCTGGTGGAGCGATGTGCCCTAGTTATCGTGCTACTAAAGATGAAAAAGACACCACTAGAGCTAGAGCAAATACACTCAGAGAATTTTTAACAAATTCTGAAAAACCAAATAAATTTGATCACCAAGAACTTAAAGAAGTTTTTGATCTTTGTTTAAGTTGTAAAGCCTGTGCAAGTGAATGTCCCAGTAATGTGGATGTTGCTGCGTTAAAAAGTGAATTCTTATATCAATACCAAGAAGAAAATGGGTACTCATTTAGAAATTCATTATTTGCAAACAACGTAAAGTACAACAAAATAGGAAGCCTTGTTCCTAGACTTACTAATATTGTTTTAAACACAGCTCTCACTAAATCTATCATGGGAATTTCTTATAAACGAAGGGTACCTAAATTAGCCCTAAAAACCCTAAGAGCCTGGAATCGAAGACAAGTACAATCAAGTAGTCAAAGAATTGTATACCTTTTTTGTGATGAGTTTACCAATTTTTACGATACTGACATTGGAAAAGATACAATCACAGTTTTAAAGCGATTAGGATATCGTCCAACAATTATAAATCATCCAGAAAGTGGGAGAAGTTTTATCTCTAAAGGCTTTTTAAAAGAAGCGAAAGAATTAGCAAACAAAAATGTAGCTATTTTTAAAGATTTGATATCATCAAATACTCCTCTAGTTGGAATAGAACCCTCTGCTATCTTAACTTTTAGAGATGAATATATGAGATTAGCAGACGATATAGACTCTGCTAAAATAATCTCAAATCATACCTTTACAATTGAAGAATTTCTTCACAAAGAATTTGAAAAAGGAGTCATAAAATCTAATCAATTTTCTAAAAAGAAAAAGGATATTAAAATCCATGGACATTGTCATCAAAAAGCCTTATCTAGCACATATGCAACATTTTCAATATTATCCATACCAGAAAATTATAAGCCTACAATTTTGAATACAGGGTGTTGTGGAATGGCTGGCTCTTTTGGATATGAAAAAGAACATTACAAAGTGAGCATGCAGGTTGGTGAAGACACCTTATTTCCTAAAATAAGAAATATTTCGAACGAAATAGAAATTGTAGCTTCAGGAACGAGCTGTAGACATCAAATTTTTGACGGAACTAAAAGAATCTCAAAACACCCAATTACGATTCTTTGTGAAGCACTCATTTAAAAACTATAAAAAAAATCTTAAATAGATTGAAAACAAGTAAATTAACTAGCTAGGCTTCTTAATTGATTGATAAGATTCTTCTAAGAAATCTAGGTATGCATGTTTTTTAGTAGCTTCAAAAAGGGAACGATCATTGAAGATGTCCTTTTTAATTTGAGATTGTGATTCGTCTAGATCAGATTGTTTAATCGAATCGATTGAAAACAAATATAATTCCATGATAATTGGAAGAGCGGAAATACCTTTATCTGTGGCTATATAACGTCTTCCTTTTTTTGTAGATAAAGGATCTAATCTTTTAATAAAACCATTCTTCGTTAAAGAAATTAATCTATTCGTTAAAATGTTAGTTGCTATTTTTTCTTTCGAATTTCTAAATTCTTTAAAACTTGATTTTTTGTGTAAAATCATGTCTCTTAAAATCAATAAAGACCATTTATCTCCCAAAAGACTGACTGAACGTGCTATAGCACACGTGTACTTTTTATCTGATATCAACTTGATATGTTTTAGTAAATTATAGGGACTAAATTTCGCCAAATTTAATAATTTTATATTAAATTTAATATAAAAATAACATTTAATTAATTTTATGAAAAAAATGGAGCATATTAAAAAAACCTTAACTATTGCTATCGTTAAAAAATAATCGAAATCAAAATTCTTAAAAAATATTTTATTGAGGTGACTTTTAATTATTTATTTAAACTATCAAGACTCGACTTAATGGTAGTTATCTTGGCGACCGTATCAGATTCTTTTTTTCGTTCTAAGGCAATAACTTGTGGAGGAGCATTATTTACAAAACGATCATTTAAAAGTTTCTTTTGGATTCCTATTAAAAAACCTTTGGCTCTCTTTAGTTCTATTTCAAGCTTGATTACTTCAGCTTCCACATCAATATTTTCTTTAGAAATTGGAACAAAGTATTCGTTCGATTTTACTCTAAATGAAGCACCTTCTACTTTACTTGTTATATTAACAATCTTAGATGTATTTGTTAGTTTCTGAATCACTTCATCAAACTCATTTGAAGTATTTTCATTATTAATAACAAATAATTCTAGAGAATCTCTAAAAGGAATATTCTTATCTTTTCTAATCGTTCTAATTCCAGCGATAACCTGTGTAGCAAAATCGAATGTTGAGATTATTAAATGGTTAAATTCTTTTTGTATTGGGTGTTTTGAAATAATTAAGGCTTCTTCTGGTGTTCTCTGCGTAATATATTGCCAAATTTCTTCGGTTAAGAATGGTATAAATGGATGTAATATTTTTAAGTTATTTTCTAAGACAAGAATAATTTCATCATAGGTTTTTTTATCAATAGGTTGTTGATAAGGTGGTTTTATAATTTCTAATAACCATGAGGAAAAATCATCCATCACCAATTTATAGATGGCCATTAATGCATCTGATAATCGATATTTAGAAAAATGATCTTCTATATCTGACAGTGTTTTATGAAATTTAGCTTCATACCATGCCAAACCTACTTTTGCAGTTGCTGGTTGTTGAATGTTTTCATCTACCTTCCACCCTTTAATCAAACGGAAAATATTCCAAATTTTATTCGAAAATTGTTTTCCTTGCTGACATAAATCTTCATCAAACATGAGATCATTACCAGCAGCTGAACTTAATAACAATCCTACTCGAACGCCATCGGCTCCATAATTTTCGATCAGCTTAAGGGCATCAGGAGAATTCCCTAAAGATTTTGACATCTTTCGACGCTGTTTATCGCGAACCAATCCTGTTAAATATACGTTTTGAAATGGCTTTTCATTTTTATATTCATATCCAGAAATTATCATTCTAGCAACCCAGAAAAATAAAATATCGGGGCCAGTTACTAAATCATTTGTAGGGTAATAATATTGAATTTCTTTGTTGTCTGGATTACGGATTCCATCAAAAACAGACATCGGCCATAACCATGACGAAAACCATGTATCTAATGCATCTTCATCTTGACGTAAATCTTTTTCAGTTAATAATGCATTGCCTGTTTTTTCTTTTGCTAAAATTAATGCTTCTGTTATATTTTCTGCTACCACAAAATCCTCTTTTCCATCTCCAAAGAAAAAGGCAGGTATTTGTTGGCCCCACCATAACTGACGGGAAATATTCCAATCTCGGATATTTTCCATCCAATGACGATAGGTGTTTTCAAATTTCTTTGGATAGAGATTAATTGCTGTATCTTCTCCTAAAACAGCTTTAATCGCTGGTTTAACAAGCTCTTCCATTTTCAAAAACCACTGATCTGATAACCTAGGTTCTATAACAGCCTTGGTTCTTTCTGAAGTTCCAACTTTATTTAGATAGGTTTCTACTTTTATTAAAAATCCTTTCTCTTTTAATTCTTCGGTTATCTCATTTCTAACAACAAATCTATCTTTGCCTTCATAGTGTAATCCAAATGAATTTAAAGTAGCATCGTCATTAAAAATATCGATTACTTCTAAGTGGTGTGTATCTCCTAAAACTTTATCATTTTCATCATGTGCAGGAGTTACCTTTAGGCAGCCTGTTCCGAATGCGACATCTACATAATCATCTTCGATAATAGGAATGATACGATTGCACAACGGCACTATTGCTTTTTTCCCTTTTAAATGGTTAAATCGTTCATCATTTGGGTTAATACAGATAGCAGTATCTCCAAAAATTGTCTCCGGTCGGGTGGTAGCAATTGTTAAGGTTTTATTACTCCCTTCAATTAAATACTCAATATGGTATAAATTACCTTGTCTTTCTTCATGAATTACCTCTTCATCTGATAATGTTGTTTTTGCTACTGGATCCCAATTTACCATCCTGTATCCCCTGTAAATCAATCCTTTGTTATATAAGTCAACAAAAACTTTAATCACAGACTCAGACATGGCAGGATCCATCGTAAACGCTGTTCTTTCCCAGTCACATGAAGCTCCTAATTTCTTTAACTGGTCTAAAATAATTCCACCATATTCATGTTTCCATTCCCATGCATGATCTAAAAATTCTTGACGTGTGAGATTATTTTTATCAATTCCTTGCTTTTTTAATTTAGCCACAACCTTGGCCTCTGTAGCAATTGAAGCATGGTCTGTACCAGGAACCCAACAAGCATTTTTACCTAATAATCGAGCGCGACGAATTAACACATCTTGGATTGTATTATTAAGCATATGTCCCATATGCAATACTCCTGTGACATTAGGTGGAGGGATAACAATCGTATAAGGCTCTCTATCATCGACTTCTGAATGAAAATAATTGTGTTTCATCCAGTAATCATACCATTTATTCTCTACTAAACTTGCATCATATGTTGATGGGATACTCATACCTATTTATACTTTATACTGATAACTTACAAAAGTACAATTATCTTAAGAATTTGAAAGTCTGTTGCACTTTTTTTGATTAAATTTGTATGATATCACCTCTAAAATTATTTTTTTATGAAAAATTTTTATTCAATCATTGTTTTTTTATTGATATGTACCGTCTCTATTGCACAAGAAGCAAATGATTTAAAACCAGCATTTAAATTTATTACTGAAACAATTAATTACGGTAAAATACCTATGGGAGCAAACGGTGTCAGAGTATTTGAATTTACCAATGTTGGAAATTCTCCTTTAATTATTACTAGAGTTCAGGCCTCTTGTGGTTGTACTGTTCCTAAAAAACCTAATCAACCTATAATGCCAGGTGAAAAAGGGAAGATTGAAGTTTCTTACGATACAAAAAGACTCGGTGGTTTTTCAAAAGCAATTACAATTTATTCGAATGCAAAAAATGAACGAAAAATGATAAAAATCAGAGGGTATGTAGAAAAAATAAGCGCACCTGAAAAGAAAAAAAGCATTCTTTCAGATGAAAGTTAAATAATTTTTTTTAGCTTAAATTCAAGGTTTATTCTTTGATTGCCTCGTAATATTGATAACCTTATTATTTTGTTTTCTTTTTCTTGAAATATTGAAATGATGTCCTCTAGTTTATAGTTATAAGCATGTTTTCCATTTATTTTTAGTAACACATCGTCTTTCATTACTCCAGCAAGATCTGCTGGTGAATTTTTTACAACTTCATTTACTTTAAAATTTGGTTTGAATTTATAGCTATAATTGGTAATTAAATTAATAGAACTACTTGTTCTATTGTCATCCGAATTTTCGCCGTAAATATTTCCAAAATTCCTTGACTGCTCTTTGATTAGTATTTTCCCATCATATACAACCTCAATACCACTCATATTATAATTAAATTCATCCATAAAAGAGGCATTTTTTTGGAATGTAATTTGTTTATTAGGATAATCTATCCAAACTTTAAATCGTTTTAAAATACCAGTTCCTATACTACCATTACGATCGTTAAACTTTCTTGCATTTATAGTTGAAATTGTATCTAAAAAAGAAACTGTTGGATTTTTTATCGAAAATCTTCCTAATTCTAGAGAAGAAATTCTACTTCGTTTGCCATAAACGGTCCCACTAAGCCCAACTCCCAAAAAGTCCACAAAATAATTATCGGGTGATAAAATATTATCTTTACTATATTCAAATAACCATAAAGCATCAGAACCTCCAGCATCTACAAGCATTTTAACAGGAATTTCTGTAGAATTTTGATTGATGATAACTCGAACATCTATATAGGGTTTGTTTTGATATATGAATAGAGGAAGTACCTCGCATTTTTTACATTTATTTGGTGTATAAGTGGATGGTTTGTAAAAACGAATTTTCTTGGTCACATAGTTTATTCTTAAAATTAAATTAGAGAGAAGATCATATCCAATAACTCCATGAATAGTGATTCCCATTTTTGAAGATAAATCAAAATCATCTTTTAAAACGATGTAAACATTTTTATTAAGACCAATTAAATTTTTTATTTTAAATCGATTCATTTTAGAAAGAATTGCTTCCACTGGCAGGCCTTTTCCTAAACCTCGTAATTGATATTTATTTTCAAAGGTCGAAAGAATTGTATCTGCTTTAGATGAATTAAAAACAATGGTTTTATTAACTCCAGAATCGAGAATAAAGTTTAATTTTTTTCCGTTAATTTCTAAAGGAATTACAATAACATTATTAATAAGTTTAAATTTTAAATCTTCAAACTTTTTTTCTTTATTTAAAAATTGAAAACCATTTTGTTGACAGTACGATTTAAAATGTAAGGTCAATAATAAAATTAAAAACATGAGGGAGCTGTTTTTCATAAAAAAAATATTTTTCTTTAAATTACAATTTTAAAAGATGACTTTATTATTTTTTTAATTATTTAACATTCTAAATGACTTTTTAAAAACTAGTCAATATCTAAAATATATTTCGCAAATTTGCGATAGTAATACAATTTTTTATACAAATGCCATTAATATCTAACAAAGGGCTTTCAATGCCAGAGTCTCCTATACGGAAGCTAGTTCCTTACGCAGAAGTTGCAAAAAAAAATGGAACAAAAGTTTATCATTTAAATATTGGCCAACCCGATATTAAAACACCAAAAGTTGCTCTAGAGGCTATTAAAAATAATACTATTAAAGTCCTTTCATACGCTAGATCTGAAGGGTCTGAAGCCTACAGAGAAAAACTATGTTCGTATTACAATATACATAATATTCATGTAAGTGCACATCAAATTATTGCAACTACAGGTGGATCTGAGGCACTTTTATTTACCATCGGGAGTATTACAGATCCTGGAGATGAAATTATCATCCCCGAACCATTTTATGCAAATTATAATGGATTCTCAGCAGCTTCTGGGGTCTCAGTAGTACCGGTAATCTCTAAAATTGAAAATAATTTTGCTTTGCCTAAAATTGAAGACTTTGAAAAGCTTATTTCATCCAAAACAAAAGCTATACTAATTTGTAACCCTGGAAACCCAACCGGATACTTGTACAGCAAAGAGGAAATTGATCAGTTAAAGAAACTTGTTTTAAAACACGATTTATTTTTGATTGCTGACGAGGTTTATAGAGAGTTTACCTATGATGGTCACACTCACCATTCTGTCATGTCAGAAGAGGGAATAGATCAACATGCTATTATGATAGATTCTGTATCCAAACGCTACAGCATGTGTGGTGCAAGAATTGGATGTATTGTATCTAGAAATGAAAAATTTATCAATACAGCTATTAAATTTGCCCAAGCAAGATTAAGTCCTCCAACATTTGCCCTCTTAGCCAGTGAAGCTGCTTTAGAGACACCACAACACTATTTTAAAGAAGTTAAAGAGGAGTATGTAACAAGAAGAAATACTCTTATCACTGAATTAAAAAAGATTGAAGGTGTGAAAGTAGCCAACCCAAAAGGGGCTTTTTATTGTGTTGCTGAACTCCCTGTCAACGATACCAACGATTTTGCTCGTTGGATGTTAGAAGAGTTTCATCATAATCATGAAACTGTTATGGTAGCGCCTGCCAGTGGATTTTATTCTACAGAAGGTGAGGGTAAAAATCAAGTTCGTATCGCATACGTTCTCAAAAAAAAAGACTTGATACGATGTGTTGAAATTTTAAAAATTGCCCTTTCAGCATATCAAAAAAGATAAATCATAGTAAACATTACTAATTTTCTAAATAAAACGATCAACAAAAGATATCTCTTGACAGTCCAACATAACATATCACTTAAACCCTATAATACTTTTGGTATTGACGTAATCGCAAAGAGATTTATCTCTGTAAACAGTTTTCATCTTCTCAATGAAGTATTAGTAAAAGAAAAAAATGTATTTCTTCTAAGCGGTGGTAGTAATATACTACTTACTAAAAATATAGATATACTTGTAATATGGATCAATATCAAAGGGATATGTATTGATCATGAAAATGAAAATGATGTTCACCTTACAGTGAATGCTGGTGAGGATTGGCATGAATTTGTCTTATGGTGTATCTCTCAAAATTATGGAGGGATCGAAAATCTTTCTTTAATCCCTGGACGAGTGGGAACATCACCAATCCAAAATATTGGTGCTTATGGAGTTGAAGTAAAAGATGTAATTACTAAGGTAGAAGGGATCGAAATTGCTAGTGCCAAAAGAGTTCAATTTTCAAATACAGATTGTCAGTTTGGATATCGAAATTCTATTTTTAAAAATGAACTAAAAAATAAAGTAGTTCTGACATCAGTTAGTTTTAAACTCACAAAACAGAACCATCAATTAAATACCAATTATGGTGCTATAAAAACTGAGTTAGCGAATAAAAACATAAATAATCCTAGTATTAAAGATGTGTCTGAAGCTGTCATTAAAATCAGACAATCAAAATTACCCGATCCAAAAATTATTGGAAACTGTGGTAGTTTTTTTAAAAACCCTATTATTTCTGTAAATCAATTTAAAAAACTCCAACAAAAATATACTACACTCCCTTTTTATCTGCAAGAAATATTAAAAGAAGGTGTACTGGAAACCACTTATAAAATCCCTGCAGGTTGGTTAATTGAAACAGCTGGTTATAAAGGAAAACGTTTTGGAAGATGTGGAGTTCATAAAAAACAAGCACTCGTTTTAGTCAATTTAAACAATGCTAGTGGAATAGAGGTTTTTGAGCTTGCCAATAAAATTAAACAAACAATTTTTGAAATTTTTCAAATTTCACTTGAGATTGAAGTTAATATATTTAAATAATTTATCATTTAGAATTAAAAAATATAAGACCCTTATTCAAAGGAAATTTCAAAAATATTTCCTTATTTACTAATATTTTTATCAAGCTAAAAAATGAAAATTAGCTTTTATAAATTTAGTATTTATAGAAGTATCAGTACCTTTGTATTAAAATTAAAGAAGAATAATAATGAAGCTTATTTTAATTACTATTAGTTTATTAGCTATAAGTATTGCGGGAATTGCTATAAAAATTTGGGCAAAAAAAGATGGTAAGTTTGCGGGTACTTGCGCTAGTCAAAATCCGCTATTGAATAAAAATGGGGATTCTTGTGGTTTTTGTGGCAAGACACCGGAAGAATTTGAAAACTGTTCAGAACCTTCCCACAATTAATTCTTAGTTTTTTATTTTATCACCCACGCTTACAACTGATCTTAGAAAATTTATTATCATAATAATTTATTACTTACTAAGATACATGTCATTTGATTTACGTAATAAAAATAGCTTCATATTCTTTTCTTTCTATGATTTTTAGAAATATTTTTAGTTATATTTCATTTTGTTATATTTATGACCAAGTCTATCACAAAATCTACTCATTGGAAATAACCAAAAAGTCTTTAACAAATTATATTAAAAAGGCAAAAGAGGGCAATCAAAGTGCTTTTAATTTTTTGTTACATTATTTTTGGTTAGACATCTATCAATATCAACTAAAAAGAACTCAAAGTGATAACGATGCTGAAGATATTACCATTCAGACATTTTCAAAAGCATTTGATAAGATTCATACTTTTGATGATACCTATAAATTTAAAACATGGCTTATTACCATTTCTAAAAATCTACATATAGATCTCATACGAAAAAATAAAATATCTATTCATACTGAAACAACAAAAGAGCAGGAGGCTGAAGCATATAAAATTATTGATGATAATCCATCACCAGAAGATAAAATCATTACAGAACAAAATGCAAGTGAGTTATTACAGGATATTAAAAAGTTAAAACCAAAATACCAACAGATTATTCAATTACGATATTTTAAAGAATTAAGTTACAAAGAAATTTCATTAGAAATTAATGAACCAATGAGCAATGTTAAAGTAAAACTGTTACGTGCTAAAAAACTGTTGGCTGAAATTATAAATAAACACGAATAAAAATAGTAGAAAATTATACCAAAAAAATCAATTTTTAAGTCCTTAGGTCCAGGATTACTTTTTGCAGGAGCTGCAATTGGTGTTTCCCATTTGGTACAATCTACTAGAGCTGGTGCAGATTTTGGCTTTGGTTTATTATGGGTGTTGTTAATTGCAACGATTCTCAAATATCCATTTTTTCAATTTGGATCTCGGTATGCCGTTGCAACAGGAGAAACTTTATTAGATGGTTATAAAAAATTAGGGAAAGGAATATTAGCAATTAGTTTTGGGATTAGTTTCTTAACTATGTTTATCATTCAGGCGGCAGTTACAATTGTTACAGCTAGTTTAGCAATTAATCTTTTTGGTACTTTTAGCATGCTTACATGGTCTCTACTTATTACAATTCTTAGTATCTTAATTTTACTTATTGGAAAGTATAAATTGTTAGACATCTTAATGAAATATGTAATTTTAATATTAACCTTTTGTACACTCATTGCTGTGAGTGTTGCCTTATTAAAAACTGAACAAACGGTTAGTTTTGAACAAATAATTCCCAAAGGTACTATTGAAATTACTTTTTTAATTGCTTTTTTAGGATGGATGCCAGCTCCCTTAGATATTTCTGTATGGCAATCTATATGGTCTTTAGAAAAAGAGAAAACTTCTCATCAAAAAATAACACAAAAACAAGCTCTCTTCGATTTTAATATAGGTTACATTGGAACTACATTTTTAGCAGTTTGCTTTCTAATATTAGGTGCTTTAGTAATGTATAATTCTGGAGAGAGTTTTTCTAATAAAGGAGGTGTTTTTGCAGAACAATTAATCCAATTATACACTAAAAACCTCGGAACATTTGCCTACATATTTATAGCAATTGCAGCATTTACAACCATGTTTAGCACAACCATTACTACTTTAGATGCATCTCCAAGAGCCATGTCTAAAGCAAGTAATTTATTATTTTCTAAAAAAATAAAATTACGTTATTGGTTTTGGATTCTTCTTCTAGGAGTTGGTACCTACATTATTCTTAGGTTTTTTAGAGATAACATGGGTTTGATGGTTGAAATAGCAACCATTCTTTCTTTTTTAACAGCTCCTTTTTATGCAATTTTAAATTACATTCTTATTACAGGAAGTCATACTCCAAAGGAACATCACCCCTCCCGTTTTATGAAATATTTAAGTTTATCTGGTATCTTATTTTTATTAGGATTTAGTATTTGGTTCTTATTAAATTTGTAAGGCTTTTCTTCGTAACTTTGCATATATAATTTGAATGAATATGGTTAACGACATTGTTGAACCCCCAAAAAGAGTAAAAAAACCTGATTGGCTTCGTGTAAAATTGCCTGTTGGTAAAAAATATACTGAACTAAGAGGTTTGGTAGATAAATATAAATTAAATACAATTTGTACAAGTGGGAGTTGTCCTAATATGGGAGAATGCTGGGGAGAAGGAACTGCTACTTTTATGATTCTTGGAAATATTTGTACGCGTTCATGTGGTTTTTGTGGTGTAAAGACTGGAAGACCGGAAACGGTAGAATGGGACGAACCCGAAAAAGTAGCTAGGTCTATAAAGATTATGGAAATTAAGCATGCCGTAATTACTTCTGTTGATAGAGATGATCTTAAAGATGGTGGATCTATTATTTGGGCAGAAACAGTAGATGCTATTCGAAGAGCAAATCCAGACACAACGCTAGAAACATTAATACCAGATTTTCAAGGAAAAACAAAACAGATAGATCGAATTATCGATGTTCATCCAGAGGTCGTATCACATAACATGGAAACGGTTAGAAGATTAACTCGAGAAGTTCGTATTCAAGCTAAATATGATAGGAGTTTAGGTGTGTTACAATATCTTAAAGAAAAAGGGATGAGAACCAAAACTGGTTTAATGTTAGGTTTAGGAGAGACCGAAGAAGAAGTAATTCAAACAATGAAAGATCTTCAAGGTGTAGGTGTTGATGTTTTAACCATTGGTCAATATCTTCAACCTTCAAAAAAACATTTGCCTGTTAAGGAATTTATTACACCAGATCAATTCAAAAAATATGAAACCTTAGGGTTAGCAATGGGGTTTATGTATGTAGAGAGTAGCGCACTTGTTCGTTCTTCATACAAAGCACAGAAACATGCTCGGTAGTTCTTTCAAAATATCCAGTAAAGTGTATTTGAAAATAATTTTTTTTATTATTTGGCACGGATATTGAAGTATTATAATAAAACAATTAATAATGTTTTATTGTGTAAATTATTTTTGAATTAGTTAGTTAAAAAAACCATCTCCCAAGGAGATGGTTTTTGAGATTTAAAATTGTATTGTTGTTATTTACTAATCTTGTAATTGTTTTGCAATTATTTGAACTTGATCCAATACACGAAATAAATTTCCACTCCATAATTGAGCTATTTGATTTTCTGTATATCCTCTCTTGACCAACTCTGCAGTAACATTTAAGGTTTCTGAAGCATCATTCCATCCATAGATACCTCCTCCTCCATCAAAATCAGAGCTTATCCCTACATGGTCTAGTCCAATTTTTTTTACTAAATAGTCGATATGATCTACAAAATCTGCGACGTCTACAGGTTTAGGATCAGCATCCGTCATCATAGCTATTGCTTCTTTAGATAATTCTCTATATTTTTTAATATAGAGATCTCTTTTTGCATTGTCCAATTTCCTTATCTCTCCCCTTGATTTAATTTCAATATCTTGATTTTCTGCTAGAACTCTTATTTTATTATTCAAAGCCGCTGAATGAGCCGTATGTTTTTCAGTATTTAGATATGAGCTAAATGCAACCGTTTGTACTACTCCTCCATTATTTTTTATCCATTCTAGCTGTTCATCATCTAAATTTCTTGGATGGTTACACAAAGTTCTTGCCGATGAATGTGACGCTATAATAGGGGCTTTAGACAATTCAATCATATCTTTTATTGATTGTTTTGAAGGGTGAGAAACATCGATTATAATCCCCCACTTATTCATTTCTTTAATTACTTGTTTCCCAAGATCGCTTACTCCATTATCTACCCATAAGCTATCTAATTCTCCAGTATTTGAATCGCAAAACTGACTGTGTCCATTATGAGATAAAGACATATATCTAGCTCCACGATCATAAAATTCTTTTACTCTAGAAATATCTGTTCCTAATGGATAAGCATTTTCAACACCGATCATGGCTACTTTTTTTCCGGCGGCAAATAAGTCTCTTGCTTCTGAAGAATTAACTGCTAACCCTATTTTATCTGGTGCAATTTCCTTTGTTAATCGATCAATTGCATCAAACTTACTAATTGCATTTTCATATGCCTTCTCATATCCTTCTGGACTTAATTCACCCTGACCTGTATAAACGATTAGCCAAGCAAGGTCAAGTCCTCCATATTCCATATTCGGAATGTTAACTTGAGTTTCTAACTCTTGTGTGTAGTTTTTTTCTGCTGTGAAATTAGAAACATTAATATCTACATGCGTATCTAACACTAAGACTTTGTTGTGAATTTTTCTTGCAGTTTCTAAAATTTCGTCTGAATAATTCATAGGGTTATTTTTTTCAACTTGAGGATTATTACATGAAACGATTAATAGTAAAATAATGATTAATTTATATATTTTCATAAGGTTTTGAGTTGTTAAATTAAAATAATAAAATTTTATAAGAATCCCTGATCACGCATCCAATCATCATTAAACATTTTGCCTACATATCGACTTCCGTGGTCATGAAATAAAACAACAACTACATCGTCTTTTTTAAAATATTCCTTTAATTGCAATACACCTTTTATCGCGGCACCTGCAGAATTCCCTAAGAACATTCCTTCTTCTTTAGCAAGTCTCTGAGTATATATAGCAGCATCTTTATCAGTTACTTTAGTGAAACCATCAATCAAAGAAAAATTTACATTGAGAGGTAAAATATCCTCTCCAATTCCTTCTGTAACGTAAGGGTAAATTTCATTTTCATCAAACTCTCCCGTTTCGTGATATTTTTTAAATACAGAACCGTATGTATCTACACCCCATACTTTTACATTGGGATTTTTCATTTTTAAGTAACTACCAACACCTGATATAGTGCCTCCTGTTCCAACACCAACTACAAAATGAGTGACCTTCCCATTTGTTTGCTCCCAAATTTCTGGACCAGTACTTTTAAAATGTGCTTTGCAATTACTCGGATTATCATACTGATTTACATACCATGAGTTGGGTGTTTCATTTCCCAGTCTTTTTGATACAGAATAATATGATCTAGGATCTTCTGGCTCTACGTTGGTTGGACAAACAACTACTTCTGCTCCTACCGCTCTTAAAATATCTATTTTCTCTTTTGATTGCTTGTCTGCCATCACAAAAATACATTTATATCCTTTTATAACTGCTGCCAGCGCTAAGCCCATTCCTGTATTCCCAGAGGTGCCTTCTATGATGGTCCCTCCTGGTTGTAAACGACCATCTGCTTCTGCATCTTCAATCATTTGCAATGCCATTCTATCTTTAACAGAATTACCAGGGTTAAAGGTTTCGTATTTAGAAAGTACCAAACAAGGTAACTCTTTTGTCAACTGATTTAATTTCACTAAGGGAGTATTCCCTATAGTTTCTAGGATGTTTTTTGCGTATTGCATTGCGTGATGAATTGAATGCCAAAATTAAGCAAATCGAATGGATTTTGAAGGTTGAATTTTAGTGATAATAATTGAAGGAATGATTAGCATTAAAAAACACAAAGTTAGAGTTCCTACATTTAAGTACAGAATGGAAATAATATTAATGCTTACTGGAACTTTAGAAACATAATATGTTGCCGGATCTAAGGTTATAAAACCAAGGTGTTTTTGTAACAAAAGCAGCGTAAATCCTATCAAATTCCCCCAAAACAAACCCACAAAAATTAAATATGTGGCATTGTATAAAAATATCTTTCGAATGCTCAAGTTAGAACTGCCCATAGCTTTTAAAATACCCACCATTGGTATACGCTCTAAGATTAAAACCAAGAGAGCTGTAATCATATTAATCCCTGCGACTAAAATCATAATGGCAATGATAAACCATATATTATTATCAAAAAGTTGTATCCATTCAAAAATAGCTGGATAGGCTGATAAAATTGTTGTGGCATTCAATGTGGAATCTATTTCTTGGTAGATTTCGAGTCCTTTTTGCTCAAGATCGTCAAAATTATTAATCGTAATTTCAAAACCTCCTATTTGATTGGCTTTCCACTTATTTAATCGTTGAACTTCTCTTAAATCTCCAATCATCATATTTTTATCAAACTCTAAAAATCCTGTATTGTAAATTCCTTTGATGATTAGTTTTCTATTTGACGGTAGCTTATTAGATTTATTTTTAAAAAAAGTAACATTAATGGTGTCATTTAAATGTAGTTTTAGCTTATCAATCAATGTAGAAGATAACAATACATCTCGAGTTCTTTTTTGACTAAAATCTGGAAGATTTCCTTCAATTAAGTACTCATTAAAAAAAGTCCAATCATAATCTGTAGATACTCCTTTGAAAATAACACCCTCAAAATCGGTTTTTGTTCTAATTAATCCTACTTGATTTGCAAATACTTGAACATTTTTAATACCATTTACCGTTGTGAATGCTGGATAGAAATTTTGATTTTTTTCAATTGGAATAACCGATACATCAGAATTATTGGCATCATAATTTATAATTTGAATGTGCCCTTTAAAACCAGCAATCTTATTTCGGATTTTGTCTTGTAAGCCAGCTCCTGTAGTAATAGCAATCATCATAATAATGACTCCTAATGAAATTGCTGTAATTGCAATTTTTATTATTGGAGACGAAATACTACTTTTATACTCTTTACTAGAAATAATACGTTTTGCAACAAATAATTCGTAATTCAATCCTATGGTTTTAACTACACGTAAAAGTACATATTTATTTATTCTTTTAATGATGTGTTTTTCAATAGTTTCCTGTGCACAGGACTCACAACTATTGCCGAGTATTATTACTGGTGCCGATCAAACTAATTTATATTTAAACCTATTAAAAGGGAAAAGAATTGCTATTGTTGCAAATCAAACATCTGTAATTTCTAACAAAACTAATTATACTCACCTTGTAGACAGCTTAAGGTCTCATCATATCAACATCAAAAAAGTATTCGCTCCAGAACATGGTTTTCGTGGAAAGGCAGATGCAGGTGAAATGATTAAAGACGGTATAGACACCCAAACAGGCTTACCTGTTGTTTCATTATATGGGAAAAGTAAAAAACCAACGAAAGAACAACTTAAAGATATCGATCTTGTTATTTTTGATATTCAAGATGTTGGAGTTCGTTTTTACACATATATTTCAACCTTACACTATGTAATGGAAGCGTGTTCAGAATCTAATATTCCATTAATTATTCTAGATAGACCTAATCCGAATGGTCATTATGTAGATGGGCCTGTTTTAGAATCAGCTCATAAAAGTTTTGTAGGAATGCATCCCATACCAATTGTCTATGGTATGACTATAGGTGAATATGCTAAAATGATTAATGGTGAGAAATGGTTGTCACAGGGAGTGCAAACAAAATTAACAGTAATCCCATTAAAAAATTATACCCATCAATCTGTTTATAAATTACCGATTAAACCTTCGCCAAACTTACCCAATGAAAAAGCAATTAATCTATATCCTAGTTTATGTTTATTTGAAGGGACAAATGTAAGTGTTGGACGAGGAACACCTCTTCAATTTCAAATTTACGGCTCTCCATTTTTAAATACTAAGAATAACTTCACGTTTACTCCGTCTCCAAATGAAGGTGCAAAATATCCAAAACATGCCCATACAATTTCTTATGGTGAGGATTTAAGAGAAACTGAAAGACTAAAAGCAATACAACTTACCTGGTTACTTAAAGCAATAAAAGAAAACAGGACAAAGGTCTTTTTCAATTCTTTTTTTACCAAATTAGCAGGCACAAAACGTTTACAAAAACAAATAGAAGATAATAAAACTGAACAGGAAATAAAAGCTTCTTGGTTAGAAGGCTTAAGGAAATTTAAAAAAATAAGACAGAAATATTTACTTTATTAAGTATAAAAATTATAGATCATTTATGTTGGTTGGTTTCTTATATTTTTGAAAGGGCTGTTTTAATAAATCTAACACATTACTATTGGTTTTTTCATCCGGAAAGGTATCTACCCCATACACTATTTTTTCTCTATCTAAGTATCGGTACGTTCCAAATAATCGGTCCCATATAGAAAATATGTTTCCATAGTTGGAATCTGTATAGGGTAATAGATGATGATGATGTACTTTGTGCATATCTGGAGAAACAATGAAGTAACTTAGAAGAGTATCAACGGATGAAGGGATTTTAATATTTGCATGCGTAAACTGTGAAAAAACTAAAGAAATAGATTGATAAATCATCACAATAGCAATCGGTGCTCCTACAATAAAAACACCAAACAATGTAAAAGCAAAACGAATGATACTTTCTAATGGGTGATGTCTATTTGCGGTAGTAGTGTCTACTTTATGGTCTGAATGATGAACAAGATGAATCATCCATAAAGGTTTAATTTTATGTTCTGTGAAATGTGCTAAATAAGCCCCAAAAAAATCTAAAAATAATATTCCTAAAAGTACATACATCCAAAGCGGCATTACTGGGAGCCAATTAATGAGACCAAAATCATTCGTTTGAACCCAATCGGCAATTGATAATAACAGAAAAGCTAAAGAAAAATTAATAATAATTGTTGTGAGTGTGAAAAAAAAATTTGGAAAAGCGTGTTTCCACTTTTTATATTTAAAATTAAACAAAGGTAATGTTCCTTCTAAAAGCCAAAAAAAAGTAATCCCTCCTACTAAAATAATACTCCGATGGGAGGAAGGAATAGTTTCGAAATAATTAATTATAAACTCCATGGTTAATTTTTTTTTACTAAAATACAGAAAGTTTCATAAATAAATATTAACTTCTTTTAACTTTCTTATTATAATGCAGTGGAATACGCTTTTTTAAATTCTCTATAATACTAAAGGTTGCAGGGCATATTTCTGTATTAGTTAACGTTAAATCTGTTATTTGAATAAATTTTTTTCTATTTGTGTGTGGATATTCTGTACATGCTTTAGGGCGAACATCGTAAATAAAACAAGAATTATCCATTTCATCAAAAAAAGAACAGGGAGCTGTTTTTAATACCATAAAATCATCTGTATCTCTTTCTAGATATTGTTCAATAAAAACGCTTTGTTTCATTTTTAAATGTTTTGAAATACGTTGAATATCTTTATCAATAAAAATAGGACTTGTTGTTTTACAGCAATTCCCACAGGATAAACAATCGGTTTTTTTAAATTCATCTTCGTGCAGTTCTTTCATCACAACATCTAAATTTTTAGGTGTTCGCTTCTTCAACATTTTGAAGTATTTTCTTGTTTCTGGTAAGATTTCTTTAGATAATTTTGGAAGTTGTTCCAGTCTTTTTTTCATGCTGTAAAAGTACAATTAATTCTCTTCAAGTTATTATATTCTTACAATAGCATTTCAGTTTAATAATAATCTTACCTTTTTAACTTATAAAAAAAAATTAAGGAGTTACTCTATTGTCTTTTACAATAAATTATATGTAATTTTGTGCTTCAATTTATTTGACTCGATGAAAATTCAAACCCTCTTAGAATCTAAAGTAAAAGAAGGATTTTTAACCCTTTTTAAAACCGAATTGCCATATGTTGAATTCCAAGCGACACGCAAAGATTTTGAAGGAGATATAACAGTAGTGGTTTTTCCAATGTTACAATACAAGAAAGGAAATCCAGTTCAAATAGGTAAAAGTTTAGGTGATTATTTAGTTAAAAATATTGGAGAGGTTTCTACGTATAATATTGTAAAAGGTTTTTTAAATCTAGTTATTAGTGATCGTTTTTATCTTCAATTATTTAATAATATTTATCAACAAGATCAGTTCGGATTCCAAAAAAGATCGAACGATGTTGTTATGGTTGAATATTCTTCACCCAACACAAACAAACCTCTACATTTAGGACATGTTAGAAATAATTTGCTAGGGTACTCTGTTGCTGAAATTCTAAAAGCTTCTGGGAAAAAAGTATATAAAACTCAAATCATTAACGATCGTGGTATTCATATTTGTAAGTCTATGTTGGCTTGGAAGAAATATGGGGACAAAGAAACTCCTAAGTCTGCAGGTATAAAAGGAGATACCTTTGTAGGTAGATTCTACGTAAAGTTTAATGAAGAATATAAAAAGGAAGTTTGTCATTTAATGGCTAATGGGAAGACGGAAGAAGAGGCAAAAAAACAGGCTCCAATTCTTATTGAAGCACAACAAATGTTATTGCAATGGGAAGCTGGTAATCAAAAGGTTGTAGATCTATGGACCACAATGAACTCATGGGTTTATGATGGTTTTGAAATTACTTATAAAAATTTAGGTGTTGATTTTGATAACTTATATTATGAGAGTAATACATATCTTCTTGGTAAAGATATTATTGAAGAAGGAATTGTAAAAGGCGTCTTTTTTAAAAAGAACGATGGATCTGTGTGGTGTGATTTAACGGAAGAAGGCTTGGATGAAAAACTAGTATTACGATCAGATGGAACAGCTGTTTATATGACACAAGATATTGGAACAGCAATTCAACGAGTAAAAGATTATTCAGACATCAACGGAATGGTCTATACCGTTGGTAACGAACAAGATTATCATTTTAAAGTTTTATTCTTAATTCTTAAAAAACTAGGCTTTTCATGGGCTAAACAACTATATCATTTGAGTTATGGAATGGTTGATTTACCCTCGGGAAAAATGAAATCTAGAGAAGGGACTGTCGTAGATGCTGATGAATTAATGATAGAAATGGCAACTACTGCTCAAAATATTTCTAAAGAACTAGGAAAACTTGAGGGGTACTCAGAAAAAGAAAAATTAGAGCTATATCAAATTATTGGTATGGGAGCATTAAAATATTTTATTTTAAAAGTAGATCCTAAAAAACGTATTTTATTTGATCCTAAGGCCTCTGTTGATTTTCAGGGAAACACTGGTCCTTTTATTCAATATACCTATGCAAGAATTCAATCTATTTTACGAAAAGCTACTTTTGATTATGAACAAGAAATACCTCTTGAAAACGGAGAGCTTCATGTTAAAGAAAAAGAACTGATAAAACAGTTAGAATTATATCCTGAAATAATAAAACTGGCTGGAGAAAATTATTCACCAGCTGTTATTGCCAATTATACATATGATTTAGTTAAAGAATTTAATTCATTTTATCAAAATGTATCCATTTTAGGTGAACATAATTCTGTCAAAAAAAAATTGCGTGTTCAATTAGCAAAAAAAGTAGCCAATGTTATAAAATCAGCATTTGGCTTATTAGGAATTCAAGTTCCAAATAGAATGTAAAATAAATAATCTTTAAAATTAATTTCAGAGATTATTAATAATATATGTCAATAAAAATTAGAATTTATGAAATATGATGTGATTATTGTTGGTAGTGGTCCTGGAGGATATGTCACTGCCATTAGAGCTTCTCAATTAGGTTTTAAAACTGCAATAGTTGAAAAAGAAAATCTTGGAGGTGTCTGTTTAAATTGGGGGTGTATCCCAACAAAAGCATTATTAAAAAGTGCTCAGGTATATGACTATCTAAAACATGTTGATGATTATGGTTTAAAAGCTGAATCTATTGATAAAGATTTTAATGCTGTTGTGACTAGAAGTAGAAATGTAGCAGATGGGATGAGTAAAGGCGTTCAGTTTTTAATGAAAAAAAATAAAATTGATGTAATTAATGGTTTTGGGAAAATAAAAACAGGAAAAAAAGTTTCTGTAACCGATACCGATGGAAAAGTAACAGAGTACAGTGGGGATCATATTATTATCGCAACTGGAGCTCGATCTAGAGAATTACCAACACTACCCCAAGACGGTGAAAAAGTAATTGGATATCGAAAAGCAATGACTTTAGACTCTCAACCATCTTCTATGATTGTTGTTGGTTCTGGTGCAATTGGAGTCGAATTTGCTCATTTTTATAATGCTATGGGGACCGAGGTAACGATTGTAGAGTACTTACCTAATTTAGTGCCTTTAGAAGACAAGGAAGTTTCAAAACAATTTGAACGTTCATTTAAAAAAGCAGGAATTAAAGTAATGACAAATTCTGCGGTTGTATCTGTTGATGTTTCAGGTAAAGGAGTTAAAGCATCTGTTAAAACTAAAAAAGGAGAAGAAATATTGGAAGCAGAAATCGTATTGTCTGCAGTTGGTATTAAGACTAATATCGAAAATATTGGATTAGAAGATGTTGGAATTATCACAGACAGAGATAAAATTTTAGTAAACGATTGGTATCAGACTAATATTCCAGGTTATTATGCGATTGGGGATGTAGTTCCTGGTCCAGCACTTGCTCATGTTGCTTCGGCAGAAGGAATCACTTGTGTAGAAAAAATAGCAGGTCTTCATTCAGAAGCCATAGACTACGGAAATATTCCTGGCTGTACCTATGCAAGTCCAGAGATTGCCTCTGTAGGTCTTACAGAAGATCAAGCAAAAGAGCAAGGGTATGAATTGAAAGTTGGAAAATTTCCTTTCTCGGCATCTGGAAAAGCAAAAGCTGCTGGAACACCAGAGGGTTTTGTAAAAGTAATATTTGATGCTAAATATGGAGAATGGTTAGGCTGTCATATGATAGGAGCCGGAGTAACAGATATGATAGCAGAAGCTGTTCTTGGAAGAAAATTAGAAACAACTGGACATGAAGTTTTAAAAACAATTCACCCACATCCAACGATGAGTGAAGCTGTTATGGAAGCTGTTGCAGACGCATATGATGAAGTAATTCACCTATAATATTAATTAGAAAAAATAAAATCCAATAGTTTTCTTAGTACTGCCAAGCAACTATTCTTGTTACTTTATTACCTTGATGCATAGGAATTACTTTTATCACTTTTACTTTTAATTTTTTTGCAGATTTTTGGATGCTTTCAACATTATCTTTTTTAGAAACCAAACAAGTAAACCATGTGCTTATATCTTTAAATAAAGAACTTTGATAAAGGTAATTATGCAAAAAAGCTTTTTCTCCACCAGGATACCATAATTCGTTGTTATTTCCTGCAAAATTACGAATAGCATTATTTCCTAAATTTTTAGATTTTCTAGTATTGGCTCCTTTCGCTTCAATAGCAGATTTATAAAATGGAGGATTGCAGATAGTTACAGAAAAAGAGTCTTCTTTTTCAATAATTCCTGTTAAGATATTTTCTTCTTTAAATTGTTGTCTTAGAAGAATCTTGTTATCTAAATCATTATCGTCAATAATATCTTGAGCGGTGTCTAAAGAATCTAACTCAATGTCTGTTGCAACAAAATTCCAATCATATTCTTTTACGCCTAATAACGGATAAATACATGTAGCTCCTGTACCGATATCTAAAACACGGATATTGTCAATGATATTTGAACTTTTTAATAGATCTGAAATATGATGGATATAATCTACTCTCCCAGGAATTGGAGGACATAGGTTTTCATCTGGAAAATTCCATTCAGAGATCCCATAATGATGTTCTAATAGTGTTTTATTTAATTCTTTAACAGCTTTTGGATCTGAAAAATCTATAGAATCATTTCTATATTTATTTTTTGTTACAAAAGGGGCTAACAGTTGATTATGCTTAATTAAAACTTCAAAGTCATATCCATTCTTATGCTTATTTCTGGGGTGTAATCCTGGTTTTGATTTCATTTAGATTTCTAAGATTGTAAATGCTAGTTGAAGTGGCTGTAATGATTTTTTTAAGGAAGTAATTAAATCGTCTCCATATTCTAAATAATACTCTGAGAAATTTCGCTGACGCTCTTCTAAACGATAATTAGGAAATAGTTGATCTTGTAGTTCTGATATCCTGTTAACTAAATCCACTTGTTTTCTTTTTTCTGCTCTTAACAAGCGTTTTTCTAAATTTCCTAAACCATTTAATTGTTTTTTTTGTTGTGCTTCCACAGCACCTATAAAAGAAACATCTGTTTCGTTAGCAACTCTTCTTAATGCTAAAAACTGTTGTGTTAATAATTCTTTAGCATCTTCAAAGCTAAATTGTATATCTGAATTCTCCTTTACTTTTTTTTCAATTAACTGGTGCTGTTTTAAAAATATTTCCTCAATAGAAATGTCTAAATTACATAACTTGTTTTGTTGTTTTTTAGAGATAATCTGTACTGAATTCCTTAATAATAAAATTGGGAAAGGGATACGAATCCTTTCAAAATATTTTTTTAATTGTAACCAATATGCTAATTCACCTCCACCCCCAATATAACAAAGATTGGGTAAAATCGCTTCTTGATATACAGGTCTCATTAATACATTTGGACTGAACCTTTCGCTATAATTTTCTAATTCTTTGAGAATTTCATCTCTAGAAAAAATAATATTGGTATCATAAACTCGATACTTATCTCCTTCTTCTACAATTCTATTACGAGAGGTGTCAGTTAAATAAAACAAGTTTATTTCTCTGGGATTTACCTGAATTTTATAGTTTTTATCCAAAGCCGTAACCGTTTCAGAAACTGATTTGAAAGATGTTTGATTTAAAATTTCATCTTTCATTACAGGAGAAAAAATATTTTTTAATCGCCGATCATCAGCATCGATCACTACCAGACCATATTCTTTAAATAATTCATTTGCTATATAACTAGTAGCTTGAGAAAAGGTAGAATGTGTTGTATATGCTTTTTTAAATAGTTCTTTTAAAAATATAGCATTTTTAGATCTACCCAAATGTTTTTCAAATATTTTAAAAACATCTTTTAAACCCTCTAAAGAGAATCTTCCTACTGCCCCTCCATATTCGCGATTCCAAACAACCTTATCTCCTTTAAAGTTGAAGTAATTAATTTCGTCAAAATCATGATCTTCAGAAGCCATCCAATAGATAGGAACAAAATGTTTATCTGGAAATTGTGCTATTAATTGTTCTGATAAATTAATGGTTGAAATAATTTTGTATAAAAAATATAGTGGTCCCGTAAATAAATTGAGTTGATGACCTGTTGTCACCGTGAATGTTTTTTTCTCACGAAGCGAATTAATGTTATCTGATGTTACTTTTGATGTAATGATATTTTTATATTGATCGTTTAAAACATCAACCAATATATTTCTAGTATTTGATTGAAATGAATTTTGTTTTTCAAGGATTTGTTTTTTAAACCCATTTAGGTCTGGATAGTTATGATAAAATTGACGAATAGATTCGTTCTGTTCTAAATAATCAGACATGATCTTAGAAAAGAACCCTGTTTTTTGAAAAGGAATATGAGTAAATTTCATACTTTATTATAAAATGATGCTATCATAAAAACATACAAGTCCAGAGAGATCAATTATTTTGAAAAAATAAATTTATCAAAAATACTAAAATTTAGTGATAGCTTTTTAAGAATAAACTTCTCTAACTAATTTTTAACACTCCTAGTTCTATAATAAATTCTTATTTTTGGTTTTTCCAACACGAATTAACTTTTTTTATGAATTTCAGAATCTTATTCTTAGCTATTTTAGTATCATCATCTTCTTTATTCTCTCAAAACATTCAATCTCCTAAAGAGTTTTTAGGATATGAACTTGGAAAACGATTCACTCGACATCATAAAGTTGTAGATTACTTTACTTATGTGAGTAATCAATTAGACAATGTAGTACTAGAAAAATATGGAGAAACCAACGAGCACAGACCGCTCTATGTAAGCTATATTTCTTCTAAAAAAAATATTGAAAATTTAGAACAAATTCGGCTGAATAATCTTGGACAGACAGGCTTACAACCTTCAAGTACCAACTCAGTTGCTATTGTATGGTTGAGTTATAATGTACACGGAAATGAATCGTCTAGTACAGAAGCGTCAATGCAAACCTTATATGAATTAGTTACAACAAAAAAGGAGTTGTTAGAAAATACTCTAGTGATCATAGATCCATGTATTAATCCAGATGGTAGAGATCGATATGTAAATTGGTTTAACCAAGTGAGAAGCAGTCCTTATAATGCAGATCAAAATGCAAAAGAACACAGAGAACCATGGCCAGGTGGAAGAGCAAATCATTATTTATTTGATTTAAATAGAGATTGGGCATGGGCAACTCAAATAGAATCTTCTCAACGATTAAATATTTATAACAAATGGATGCCACATGTTCATGTTGATTTTCACGAACAATATATTAATAACCCTTATTATTTTGCTCCAGCTGCCAAACCTTTTCATGAAGTTATTACAAACTGGCAACGAAATTTTCAAACTCAAATCGGGAAAAATCACGCAAAATATTTTGATGAAAATGGATGGTTATATTTCACAAAAGAGAGTTTTGATTTATTTTACCCTAGTTATGGAGATACCTACCCAACTTATATGGGAGCTATTGGGATGACATATGAACAAGCTGGAGGTGGAATGGGCGGTCTAGGAGTTCACACAGATCATGGGTACGAACTTACCCTAGTAGATAGGATCGCTCATCACAAAATTACAGGATTATCAACCGTTGAAATAGCCTCTAAAAATGCTGCAAAGTTAAATTCAGAATTTAAAAAATTCTTTGATAATAATTCTTTTGTTTATAAGAGTTATGTTTTAAAAAATGAAAATGATGATAAAACACAGCGATTAGTTAATTTACTAGACAAGCACGAAATAGAATATGAATATACCACAAAAGGAATTATAAAAGGTTTTGATTATCATACGCAAAAAGATTCTCGTATCACTGTTGATTCCTCAGATTTAGTAATACATACAGAACAACCTAAGGGTAAAATGGTAAAGGTATTATTTGAGCCTAATGCAAAACTGGTCGATTCTCTTACCTATGACATTACTGCTTGGTCATTACCTTATGCTCATGGATTTAAGACAATAGCTTCAAAAACAAAGGTTCCTTCAAGAAAATATTCAAAAAGTAAAAAAGCAAAAAATCAAATAGACAAAAATGCATATGCGTATCTATCTAAATGGAATAGTTTAGAAGACGCAAGTTTTTTAGCCAGCTTACTAACCTCAGATTTGAGAGTACGTTTTTCAGAAAAAGAGTTTACTATTGAAGGAAAATCCTATGCAAAAGGAACGCTCATCATATTACGAGGTGATCACGCATCAATGACAGATTTTGATAAACAGGTAATTTCTATTGCTAACAAAAACCATCGAGAATTAACACCTGTTTATTCAGGTTTTGTAAGTTCAGGTAAAGATTTTGGTTCTTCTAGTGTAGTTCCAATAAATAAACAAAAGGTAGCCATTTTATCTGGTAAAGGAACTTCTTCTTACAATTTTGGTGAAATTTGGCATTTCTTTGAAACACAACTAAAATACCCTTTAACAATTTTAGATACTGACTATATAGATAGGATAGATTTTGATAATTTTGATGTATTAATTATTCCCAATGGTTATTATGCAGGAATTTTAAATAAAAAAAGATTAGAAAAAATAAATGAATTCTCTCGAGGTGGTGGAACAGTAATCGCAATTGGAACAGCTCTCAGAAGTTTTGTAAATAATGAAAAATTTGCCTTAAAGAAAAAGAAATCTGACTTCGTAAATAAAGAACAAAAAGAGGCAGATTTAACACCTTATGAAGATAAAGAAAGAGAGAACTCTAGTAATTTAATAACAGGAGCTGTTTTTAAAAGTACTCTAGATAATTCTCACCCTCTTGCCTTTGGGTATGACAAGAATTATTTTTCTTTAAAATTAAATAATGCTAGTTATGCATATTTACAAAATGGAAGTAATGTTGCTTATTTTGATGGTAATACAACTAATGTTGCTGGATTTGCTGGTAAAAAAGCATTAAAAAAAATTCCAGGGTCTTTATTATTTGGAGAAGAACAAAAAGGAAAAGGAAGTATTATCTATATGGTCGATAATCCATTGTTTAGATCATTTTGGGACAATGGAAAATTATTTTTCGTAAATGCTATATTCTTTAGAAATTCAAGTACCATCAAAAGAAATTAAACTCCTGTAAATATAGATATACACTAATTGCCAACTAATCATGACACTATCTGAACAATTAGCAAATCGATTTGAAGAAGTGTTATTTGATGGCCTATGGATTGCAAATACAAATTACAAGGCTCAACTTGAAGATATTACTTTTAATCAAGCAATAACTAAAATTGGTCCATTGAATACTATTGCTGAAATAACATTTCATATTAATTATTATATCGCCGGTTTAATCCCTGTATTTAATGGGGGTCCTTTAAAAATTAGTGATCGATTTAGTTTTTACATGTCTCCTATTACCTCAAAAGAAGAATGGGATAAGTTGTTAGAGTCGCTTCTTACTAATTCTAAAATTCTTTTTAATCAAATAAAACAGTTCCCAGAAAACAAATTAAACGATATTTTTGTTGAAGAAAAGTATGGAAGCTTTTTGAGAAATATAGAAGGGATGATAGAACATTGTTATTACCATTTAGGGCAGATATCTTTAATTAAAAAGATGATTTTACAAAAATAACTGTCCGTCTATAAATCTTACACTACTTTTATATAAAATTACAATGTATAATCTTATCTAGCTTTATCTAGCTCATGGACAATCGTCTATTGTTCATCAATCTATGTCTTTAAAAATATTTTCTGAGTGACTTTTTGCAAGTTCACTTAATCACTAAATAAAACAATATCGTCCTTTGTCCAAAAAGTATCTTCTCTATAACCTAACTCAACTAACAAATTCATAAATACTATTTCCATAGCTATACTAATTCTTGTCTCAAGAGGGATCTTTTAGCTGTTTCTTTAAATTCTCACTCATTATTTTAAACAATATTTTTTGTAAATGACTCTCTATTATTTAGTCATCTACAGACCAACTATATACGATAGAAGCATCTCCTGTAAAACTTTTTTCTCTATCAATTTCAAATTCTTCTTCAAATTCGGGACCAAAACGCTCAAAAGCACTTAAAAAACCAAAATCTCTATCTGGTATTTTTGATAAGATTTTTCCTACCATTGGGATCATTTTTTTTGCAATAACTAACCAAGGGTTTGTTTCTGTACCAACAATATTTGTAACGACCCCAAAATCATCTCCAATTACGTTCTCTTTGATTTCTTGAAGAATATCTCCTAGATTCCTATTTTTTTTTCTTGTATGTCTTAGATAAATGTGTACGTTGAGTTCTCTATCAATAGGGAGTTCTCTACTCATAATAAAAAGTCCTTCTGATCCAATTTCATTGGTGTCAAATTGATAAGAATTCTCGTGTCTTTTAGATAATTTAAAGGGTTCTCTTGGAACAGTAGTAAGGATCATTTTATCTTCTTCTGTTGGATGATCTGCAATAATTACAAAATACAATCGCCATCTTTTTTTGGGTCGATAGATTGTTACCGAATCAATTTCTAAACGTACTTTAGTCATTCTATTTTTAAGTTTTTCGTTTATATTATAATCATAGTGGAGGATTTCATAAAAGGATAATTATTCCCAATATGATAAACTAGAAAAAATGATATGCTATGTCGTCTCAATGATAATCTATCCTTATTTTAAGATATTCTTTTTTATAAAATAATTTGAAAACCAAATTAAGAACAGTCCAAATACCACAATCATTATTGGCATAGTAATTGTTTGTCCAGGGCCATAGACTTCCATAGATTTTGTAAAAAATACATTATGGATCATTTGTATAATGATTGCTAAAAATGAAATAATAAAATAGGTTTTAGACCATTTTTTTTTAAATAGTAACCCTAGAGATCCTAAAAAACCTGAAAATACTGCTATCGCAAAAATAAAAGTTGCCCAAACAGGGTACTCTACATATAATTCTCTTTCGCTTTCCGATAATAATAGTAAAGCTTCTTCTGATATAAAAGTGTGTGTAAAAAAAGAAAAAACTCCCATAATATTCCATAAAAGAAAGACAATTGCTACAAACCAAAACCAACTTGGTGTTTTTATTGTTCCATTTTCCATAAATTGATATATTAAATTTATTTTAATTAATTTTCTAAAAAAATAAAGGGACTGATAAAAAGCTGAAATAAACTTACTAAAATTTAATCATAATTTCTATCTTTTTTAGACAGATCATTCATTTTTTTAGATAAATTTATTTTTTATCCCTATTTGTAGGGAATCAAAATAGAATCCTTTTTTGTAAAAAAGTGATTTTGGTATCTAAAACAAAAATATTAGAGTTCTGATAGTCAATAAAAATTAATACTAATTGCTTTTTATAAAATCACTTTGAAAGTTCCAAATAGGCCTATACATTATATATTTATGCCACTAAGAGATATCTTGATCCCAAAACAATTTGAAATCAAGTTTTGAATTTTGTTTTGTATAAGTCGTGTATAAAGTCATATCCGCCATATATGAATTATAAAGTTCGTTGGAAGAAGCCTCAGTACGAATTACCTTCTCCATTAGGTATAAATATTTTAAATCTAATAATTTATTCAATAAAGATTGGTGATCTACAGATAACCAAGAAGGATATAAGAAAATATTCGTTTTGTGTATTTAAAAAAATCATTTTTAATTATTTTTAATGCTCTTTTAAGATTATAATGTGTTTGCTTTGAGAGAAGTTCTAAATCCTTTTTTTCATGCTGTTTTAAATTACTTATAACCAAATATAGGTGCTTTATTTTAAAAGGTTTAAAATAATCAGGTTTTGAAATAGTAATCAAGTCCTAGAAAAAAATAAAAATATTTAGGATTACCCACTACAACCATTAGTGCCTTGTTTAGAATATTTTTGTCACTAATTAGTTTTATTAAATCAGTGTTTGATAAAAAAATAGAAGGCTTTAGTTTGGAAATAGATCTATAGGAATATCTAAAGATGACCCCTAAATGATTTGGAATCGTTGAAGTTTTAAAATTAATTCCCTGTAATTGAAGTATTGAATATACCTACAGAAATTTCTATCCACAAAAGTATCAACAATATAAAAAGCAAGCTATACACTGGGTATTTATACTTTATGTTTACTATTTTTATAGATATAAAATAAAAAGTAACCATTGAGAAACAGAAAAATAATCCAGCGAGTAAAAAGTCAAAAGATGTCCAAATAATAACTCCTGAGTACTGCATCAATAATAGCCCTACTGTAAATAATAATACAATCAAAAAAAGTATTAGTTTGAATTTTTTATGCTTCCTTATCATCTGGTTTATAATATTAAAAATAGAAACAAAGGGTTTCATATTTATTGTTAAGGGTTTCTACTCCGAAAACTATAAAATTTCATCTTAAAGATACATTAATAAATCTGATCACCAAAAATCAATCATTAAATTCTATGAATCTATTATAGCTAGTAAATCTGATTATTTAACGGGTGTTCCATATAGATCAAAATCACCCGCTTCATGAATTTTAATATTAACAAACTCTCCAATTTTAATATAGTGTTCCCTAGCATCTACTAAGACATCATTATCTACATCTGGTGAATCAAATTCAGTACGACCATAAAAATAATTACCTTCTTTTCTATCAAATAAACAACTAAAAGTTTTTCCTATTTTTTCTTGATTAATTTCCCAAGAAATCTGAGATTGTATTTCCATAATCTCATTCACTCGTTTAAATTTTAACTCCTTAGGAACATCGTCTTTAAGTTGATAGGCACCGGTATTCTCTTCATGAGAATATTCAAAAGCACCCAAACGTTCGAAACGCATTTCTTCTACCCAGTCTTTTAATTCTTGAAACTCTACCTCTGTTTCACCTGGATAGCCAACAATTAAAGTTGTTCTAATTGCTATGTTTGGAACCTTTTGACGAAATTCATGAATCAATGCAGTTGTTTTTTCGTGTGTAGTTCCACGTTTCATTGATTTTAAAATTTCTGTATTAATATGTTGCAAAGGAATATCCAAATAATTACAAACTTTTGGTTCATTTCTCATTACATCCAATACATCCATAGGAAATCCAGATGGAAAAGCGTAATGTAAACGAATCCATTCAATTCCATCAACTTTTACCAATGCCTCTAATAATTTTGCTAAAGCTCTTTTCTTATAAATATCCAATCCATAATAGGTTAAGTCTTGTGCAATTAGCATAACTTCTTTAATCCCTTTTGCTGCTAATTTCTCTGCTTCAATCACAATATTTTCAATGGTGGTAGATTTATGTTTTCCTCGCATGATAGGAATTGCACAAAAAGAGCAAGGTCTATCACATCCTTCGGCTATTTTTAGATAAGCATAATGTTTTGGGGTTGTTGTCAAACGTTCACCAATTAATTCGTGTTTATAATCAGCTCCTAAAACTTTTAAAAGATTTGGCAAATCATGAGTCCCAAAGTATTGATCTACATCTGTAATTTCATTTTCTAAATCTGGTTTATAACGCTCACTTAAACATCCAGTAACGTAGACCTTATCAATATCTCCAGTTTCCTTTTTCTCAACGTAATGGAGAATTGTATCTATTGATTCTTCTTTAGCTTTTCCAATAAAACCACAAGTATTAATCACTACAATATTACCATCATCATTTTTATCTTGATGAACAACTTCCTTACCGTTTGCTTCTAATTGGCCCATAAGCACCTCAGAATCATAAATATTCTTAGAACACCCCAAAGTAACTACATTGATCTTATTTTTCTTAACAGACTTAGTTCTCATTCATTTGTTTTAGATGACAAAAATACATTTTATAAGGTATATTTAAAGGGTAATTCATTTCAATTTTTGATACTTAAAAAATGTAGGTATAAAAAAAGAATCTCTTCAATTATTTCTAGCAAATTGTTTGAATAAAAAATATAAATAAATGAAACTATCTATTCTTATGGCTTAACTAAAGAAAAAATAATACATTTACTACATATAAAAAATTGCTTTTATTACTTTTCATTCCTCAATATTTATTAAAATCAATATCCTGAAAACAACTAATTGAATATATCATATGAAAAAAATAATCCTATTTTGTCTTCTTTTTTGCAGTGTTCAAATCATCTTATCTCAAAACTTTAGAAAGCCTTATCGTGAGGCAAAAAGAGCATTAAATAAAAAAGATTATGTAACAGCTACTCTTAAATCTATAGAATCTATAAAAGCCAAAAAAACTTTTAAAAAATCGATTTCAATTTTTAAAAAATCCCTACCTGAGGTGAATGGCTGGGGAGATCAACAGATAAAACAACTAGAACCCAACGCAATTCCTTTCAAAGATTATCGTTCTGTGGATCCAATGAATAAAATATTTATCACCTACGCAAAGTTAAATAGTGTTCAGGAAAAATTATTAGAATTACCTAAAAGTTTCTCTTTAAAACAAAAAGTTCTTATTAGTAGTCATACAAAAGATTATAGTAAAAAACTTAATGACGCAGGAAATTTATTAGATGCTTACAAAAATAATGCTGCAGAAGAATTTTATGCAGATGGAGTAAGATTATTTAATAATGCTGTTTCTAAAAATGACTATAAACACGCATATAAAACGTTAGCACGTTCCAAAAATTACAAGGACAATTATAAAGATGTTCAGTCATATATGAACAGAGCTTTAACTTTAGGAACATTAAATGTTGGTTATTTCCCTGTTAGAAACCTTACTAGTTTACCTTCTAATAGAAAAGCTATGAATGAAATTGTAAATAGTACAATTGGATTATTTAATAATTATCCTTTTGCAAATTATTATGATATTAGAAGCAAGGTCGAACTTAGAAGACTCGGCGTCCTTGGAGAAAAGGGAAAAGAGCAATTAAAAAATATAGATGAGCTTGTACAATTCAAGTTTCTAAAATACTACGCCGGACCAACCGTCATAAAAAGCCGAGAATATTATGAGAATAAAAAAGAAAAAAAGAAAAAAGATGGGAGTATTAAAACTTGGTTTTGTAAGGGTTATATCTATGAAGTAGCTGCTTCAGGAATCATAGAAGCTGAAATAACAATTTTTGATAATAATGGAGACATATTAGAAATCTATCGTGTAACGGTTGATGTTGATCATGAAGATAATTTCTTTTTAGCATCCAAAGATTCGGATAGAAGAGCATATCCTCTCTTAAAAAAATTCACTAGAACTATGCCTCAACCTTACGATACTGCAGGAGTATTAATGAATAGGTTTAGAAATAGAGTAAATGGAGTTTACAAAAGGTATGATTAAATTCATTATATCATAAAATCTATATTAATACTTAATAAAACTTAAGAGTGATTGTTTGTTAGCATCTATAATTTTAAGATAATAGACACCATGATTAAGCTGGCTTACATCAAAACTATTAGTGATTGATTTATCGATTACTAATTGACCTAAAACAGAATAAACTTGTATTTTAGAAGGCCCGTTAATTCCTGAAATATAAATTGTATTCTGAACAGGGTTAGGATAAATCACTACCTTATTAGTAGATAAATCGTCTGCAGAAAGTGAACTACTATTTATAGCATTTGGGCTTCCATTGGGATTGATGCAATCCCAACTTTGTGGCAAAGAATTGTCTAAATCTGGAGTGATTAACTCGAGTGTGTTTCCTGTTTCATCTGCACAATTTGGCCATGGAGAATCCGAAAGATAAGCCACTTCATCCTGTAGGATGTTATTTTCATTAAATAATCTTACCGAATCTGACCCTCCAAAGCCAAAGTCTAAATCGCCAATATAATCTGTAATTTGTGGAAAAACAGATGAAAAATCTGACGCATCTTTAACAAATACCAAATATCCGTCTGCATTAATAGTTGTACCATCTGGAATTATAAATACATTGGTGTCATTTTCATCTTTTATTTTCCAATTTGAAATGTCTATGGACGATGTATTAGGGTTGTATAGTTCAACCCAATCACTGGCATTAAAATCATCACTTGATTTATAATTAATTTCATTAATTACTAATGGATATTCAATTGAAGAAGTTGTGAAATTTGCTGTGATCTGGAACGAATTTGTTAAACTTATACTAATGGTTTCATCTGTAGAAAAAACATCTCCACTCCAGTGCGAAAACTCGTATCCTATTTCTGCAATTGCCTTTAATTGAATGGGGACTGTTTCAAAATAATCACCAGTCCATGAAGAAGCCCCTTGAATATTTAAATTATCATTAACCTCTACAAAACCTTGTGATATAGATGGATTGTTAATCGTTATAGGGTGAAAATCAGGCAGATTAAATTGAGATTTAATATGTTCTTTAACGATCTCAGGTCTATTGGTAGCAAAAGTTTTCATCTCTTCTAAATAATACTGAACCCAAGAATCTATATCATCAATAATGATATTGTTGTTAATTAATGACGGATCTGATCTCCATTCTTCATAATGAGCAATTATTTCAGGTTCAATAGTAGCATAAATTTGGTCTATATGAGAGTGAACTCGATTAGAAAGGAATCGGGTATTTAGTTCATCTGCATATCGATTAATAAACTGATTTCTAAAACCAATATTTGTAATTAATTTTCTAAATAATAATGTAGACCATGAAGGGTTTGGCCATCCTGGACCATTTGCTTCCAATGCAAAACTAAGTGTATCTTCATAATAATTATTGATATTCCAGAAAGGTCCAAAACCAAAATCTGTGTCATACATTATCCAGCGCCATTTGCCCTCTGGGTGTTTCCAAAACTTAATATTATTCCCTGGCCAATCTGTATTATTGAAGAATATATTAGACGCCTGATATAGCGCATATTCTTCTAAATCTACACGTTGTTTTACATATTCAAAATTTGAATCTATAGACAGATTTACGGAACTTATATAGTTGATGAGTTGATTGTATTCTTCATTACTACCTTCAACTATCTCAGCATTTCCTGTAAGGAGAGTAATATCATCAGCGTCTATATTATGTTTAGAAGCCAACATATGTTCATTTATTTTTTCTCGCATATTATACATTCCCCAGTATTCAGAATTAATATATGTGGCAACAGGATTATATTCTTGAAAGTCTAGTCCAGAATCTCTCATTAAACTTGTTAGCATAATATCTTTCATTGAAGACCTCATCCAATCTTGACCTGAATTCCTAAGGACTAAAGCTTCAAAATCATTATAAGGTAATTGTTCAAAAAAGGAATCTTCAAATTTAGAATCTCCATACTGTCCTCGAGCAAATAAAGAAAGAGATCTCTGACCGTTTTGACCTCTACTCCATCCTCCATAAATCTTCACGCCTGCGTTAAACTCAGTATATGTATTTGTTCCATTAGCATGGTAAGAAAAATGAATTGGGCGCTCCCAATCTTCCCAAAAATTTGCCCCAAAATAAGGAATATTAGGATCATAACTACCGTTAGGACCAAAAACATAGATCCCAGTATTTTCATCAAATAAGTGATCGGGTTCTGTAGTTAATAAAAGAACATCTATTTCGTGATTTCCATTTGTTATATATGACTTTGTATAGATTTCAGATGGTAAATAATTTGCTAAAAAAATGCGGGCTCTTATACTGGTATTATTATTTATTTGAATGGGAACAGTATAGATAGGAGAAGATTCAGTAGGTTCCTCCCCTCCTATTGTATATCGAATCACTTGTTGTGAATTATTACCAGATAAGGTTAAGTTAATCGGTCCATTTACGAGTCCTCCTTCATGTGAAAAAATGACTTTATTTTGAATAGATCCTAAAAATTCATTACTAGAATTCTCATTTCCAGGAGTCGTTTCTAGGTAACTTACTATATTATTTGAGTTAATAGAGATCCCAATAGAAGTATTAGGAGGTAAACTTTCAGCAGTAATTTGATCAACAATAGTTCCTGTGGTATTTGTAAGAGATAGTGTTTCTGAATTTGACGATATTTTAAAATTAGTATGAAGGTTATTTGTGGTTAATCCTAAAATTTCAGGTGGCTCTATTCCTGCATTATTTGGAGAGGTAAAAACCGCTGATAAAAAAGGAATAATTGTAAAGTCTGAAGAGTTTTGACTTACATTATGAGCTTGGATTGTTAAAATATTTTCGCCTTCATTCAAGATTGAACTAAAGTCTGATACTAAAAATCTCTCTGGTACACCTCCATTATACATTTGTGCTTCATGATCTTGTGAGGTACCAGAATTGTATGGTGGTGGAACACCATTAATATTGGCTCTAGCTACTTCAACACCATTCATATAGGCTACAAAAGCATCATCATAATCTATATCTAAAATCACTGAAGAAATATTATCCAGATTACTAATAGAAAATGTTTTTCTAAGGTATACAGACATAGTACCGTCTGGTATAATTGTAGCATCATCACCATCGTCATACCCAAAACCAGAAGGACCACTCAACCAACTACTATCGTTAAAATTTAGAGATGTCCAACTAGAGCTAGGCTCGGACGTTGGAAGTAAATATTTAAAAATATCGCCTTGATTGATAAGTGTTCTGGAGTAACTTATTTCAGATCGATCTTTGGATGATGCCCATAAAAGTAAATACTGATCAGGTGCTAATGTAATATTAGGAAATGTCCATTTTGTAAGATCATCTATATCATCTGAAAGAGTCCAACCATTGATAGATACATTTTGAGTTCCATAATTATGAATCTCTAGCCAATCTGGGGTATCTCCATCTTCGTCAAGATAAACTGAATTTGACGAAACAACTTCATTGATTCTAACAGTTTGTGCTGATATATCAATAGTAAAAACAAGCAATATTAAAAATAAACTTCTCATGAAGAACAAAATAAAATTTATTTAGTGTTATTTTTTTGATTTAATAAAATTAATATTATACTCATATTTTAATCCAAGTATTCCTTTAGGATTCAGTGCTATTCTATTAAAATTCTTCTGAAAACTATAAAACATTGTAAATTTACCAATCTTTTTGAATTTTTTATTTGTTTGGAATGTGAATCGATATCTATTAAAGCCATTTTCTGGGTTTTCTTTCTGAATTTGATTAAAAAATTCACTCTTAAACCTTATAGCAATATCCAACGCCTTTAGTTTATAACCTACTCCTAAACGAAATCGAATGTATTCATTAGGCATTTTAGATTCCTCTTCAGATAAACCAAGTTCTTTTTTATGTTGGTATCGGAGTCTATAATAAATTGAAAATAAGCTTAGATCATGTTTATATCCAACATTAAATTGATATCTAAAATGAGATTCTAAACCTTGAATATTACCAACATCATCATTGTCTCTTATAAAACGAATACCGCCACCTAAATTAAAGTCTTTAAATAACTCATAGTCTGCTTTAACTTGAGTGAAATAGTTACTTAGTGAAGAAATTCTATTTCGATATCTTATATGTTCTGATACAGAAAAAGACCATCTGTCTGAAATTTTAAAACCAACTCCAACCGATCCCCAACCCTCTTGGTCTTTACTACTTTGAGAATAAGAAGAATTTGAAATAAAGAATAAAAAAACCATTAAAATGATACTATGAAAATTATTGTTATTTTTCATGGTAAATTATTGAGTATAATAAACGGTTATCGATGCTGTATCTCTTAAAAAATTAACATTTCCTATTTCAACATTTACAACTCTAACGCCTAATCTGTTCTCTAAATCCTTGATTAGTATATCTCGATTTTGTGGTCGTATATTTTCAATTGTTTCATAGACAATTTCTCTTTTCTGGGTTTTATTTTTAGAAGAGAATCTCTCAAAATAATACAATGCTAATAGAATTACTGAATTCGCAGATAAAATCTCTATATAACTCATTTTCTTATTAGACAATGCATTCATCACAGAAATACCAATCACTATAAAAAGATAGGTCATTTCTTTTACCTCTAAAGGAACTGTTCGGTAACGAAGAATACCAAAAATGGCAAATAGTCCTAGCGCCATTCCTAAATCTAACTCATACTTCTTTAATGTGAAGCATAAAAAGAATACCACAATTCCTATCAAATAAAAGGTAAATAGATACTCTTTTTTATCAGAATATTTACTGTATGAAAATTTAATAATCCCAATTAAAAAAATTGTATTGATGAGTAACCTCACCATCATTTTATAAAAATCATCATCAAAAAGGGGGATTCCAAATAGTTCCATTTTCGTTTGTTATTTCATTATTTTTAAATTTACCTCTTTAAATTGGTTTAGCTTTATATTTGTAAATAAATTAGAAATACCAATACAATATTTACTGAAGCTAATTTTACGGATTCTTTTTACTTTGAGAGCTTTGTAGATGTCAGTACTTATTCTCGCTTTTTCTTGTTTCACTTCAATTATCGCAATTTTTTTTAAATTTTTTGTTTTATTGCCTGCTGAAAAACATATACCAGTATCTATTGTTACTCTCTCTGAATATTTTTTATTTATCAAAGTAAAACGTTTAAAAGTATTTGACATCACTTTTTCTAAGGGCACATCTATGTTGGTATTTATTTTTATAAAGTCTTTTGAAGCTGCAGACAATACTTCTTCAAAATCATCAATATTACATCTTATTTTATTGGTTACTCCAGAATTTTTCTTCTTTTTAACTTCTAAAAAGCATAAATTAGAGTCTATATATTTTCGCATTCTTATTTTGTACCGATTTGCTTTACCATTATGATGTTCTACATACGATTTTTTGTCATGCGTATCAAAATACAATGTAGCGTAGTTCATCAAACGTTGATTATCAATTTCTAAAATTTGGTACTCAGAACTAATTAATTCAAGCAACTCACATAATACATTTTCTGTGGTTAAAAATTTAGTGTCTGTCCGTTTTAGTAGGGAAACACGATCCATTTCTTCTAAAGTAATGGGCGAAAAACTATCTAAGAGTTTTAAAATCATTGGTTTCTTCAATAGTACAAAGTTAAGCTTATTTAAATTTTAAAAAAAATCTAGTAGTGTTCGATAGTATAGAACTCATACTAATAAATAACGATTTTACTGTTTGTATTGTCATCAAAATATTTATTCTCTTACCCTATCAGACAGTTCTTGTAAAAAAATTTCTAACCCCTTTCCAGGATCTGTGGTATTACTTATTATCGTTTTTATATTTCTGCTTTCCAATACTTTTCTTTGAACAGGGTTGTCTTCTGAAAGTAAAATATATGACGGTGGTTGTTGATACGTATCTGATGATGAACCTTTCCATAATAGTTGAAGCTTGTATAATAAAAACCGAATATGTAAATCTCTTAAGCTGTATCCTATGAATAATAATGATTTACCTAATGAATCAGATTTTAATTTCATGTCTAAAGGTGTATTAAGCTCCAATCTTTCGAAATAACTTGTTTCAGTTAAAATGATTGAACTGTCATCATCAAAATCTCCATGATATTTTATTATTTGGGTATTACCTTCTGTTGTTCTAGCAAAATCTTGGATACGGGTTATTTTATCATATGGGATTTTATAATGGTCGTAAGTTTTTTCAATCCATCTATCATAGTTAGTAGTATATATTTTATCAATATTTAGCTGAGTAATTAATCTGTGAATAGACGATTTTTCAATTTTAATTTTATTTGAGTGAAAATTAGTATCCATCCAACTTCTTAGTGAACCTATAGATCCTTTTTTAATTCTATAATATTCAGCTAGTTCAAAAAAGCTACCTAAATTTTTAAAATCCTCAGGTGAATAACCCAATTCATGGGCTTTTTGATCCATTAGATCAGACCATGAGGGTAAACCTAAATTCATTGACACCCCTGCGCCTACAAATAGAATAACTCTCCTTTTTTTTAGGTCTTGAATTAATCTGTTTTCAATATTCATTGTAAAATTTTCTACCAATTTAACAAAATCAAAATCTAAAACCAAAATATTCATTTTGTTTATCGAATAAACATTAATTTGTGGATGCAGATCCTATTTTAATATAGGACTCGAATAAAATATCATAAAGAAGAAATCTGTTTTGGGTAAAATAAAAAGTCCCATAAACATTGAGTTTACAGGACTTTCGTC
>JBELHH010000017.1:0-22980 GCA_042091515.1 Flavobacterium sp.
AAAACAAGACGTAGAAAATTTAGGATTTAAAGATGATGTTGTAACTGTTAAGAACGGTTATGGTAGAAATTTTTTAATTCCACAAGGACTCGCAATTTTAGCAACTTCTTCTTCAAAGAAAGTACTAGCTGAAAACTTAAGACAAAGAGCTTTTAAAGAGGCTAAATTAATTGAAGACGCTAATAAAATAGCAGAAGCAATTAAAGGATTAGAAATTAAGATAGCATCAAAAGTTGGTACTGGAGACAAACTATTTGGGTCTGTAAACAACATTAATTTAGCCGAGGCAATTGCCAAAACTGGAACTGAGATCGACAAGAAATTTATAAAAGTTGTTGGAGGTTCTGTAAAAAGGTTAGGGAAGTATGAAGCTAGCGTTAGATTACACAGAGAAGTTGTTGCTGATATTACTTTCGACGTAGTCGCTGAAAATTAATAACAATCTACTTGTAAATACTATATAAACCCAAGTTTTACTTGGGTTTTTAGATATATAATAATAAGAAAAAATAGACTGAACTATTATATATTTAATGGATCATAATTATATGATAATTAAATTATATAGTGGTGAACGACAGCAATACTTATGAAATACACAAAACTGACCAAGGAACAGTTTGAATCTTTACACACTGAGTTTGCTCAGTTTTTAGCAACTCAAAAGATAGATATAGATCAATGGAAGACGATTAAATCTAACAATCCTTCATTAGTTGAGGAAGAATTAAACATCTTTAGTGATTTAGTTTGGGAAGATGTATTAACCAAAGTTACCTTTGTAGAGCATATATCAAAGTCATCAATAAATTTATTTAAGACCAATCAAGAATCTATATCAAGAATAGTTATAAAAGTTGAAAAGAAAATAGATTTACTAAATCAAAAAGATTATCAATGGTTAGTAAATAACCCTAAAGATGATTCTATTCATTATTTTAAAGGTGAAAAAAAATACCAATCAGAAAGAAATCAAGAAATTTTTAATTTAATTGAGCAAGGAAGTTATATTTCTGATGGCCAACTTTTTGAATATTTTAATAAATTAATTTCTTAAGCAGTTCTTCAGTCCCTCTGACAGCACCATTTTTAATAATTTCAAGATTTAAATAACGATTCTTATCTACATTTGGTTTTGGGTTTATAAAGTAAATAGGGTGATTGGAATCTAAAACATCGATTAACCCTGCGGCTGGATATACCTGCATGGAAGTACCAATTATAACCAATATATCTGCCTTTTTAACTATGTCTATTGCAGTATCGAGCAAAGGAACAGCCTCACCAAACCATACAATATCAGGTCTTAATTGAAATCCTTTTTCACAAACATCACCCAAAACCAACTCGTTTACCCAATCATAAGTTAAATTTGCAAATTTAGTACTTCTTGCTTTTTTTAATTCGCCATGCAAATGCAATACATTTTTACTTCCTGCTCTTTCATGTAAATCATCTACATTCTGAGTGATGATGTTTACTTGGTAGTATTTTTCTAAGATTACTAAATTACAATGCCCTTGATTTGGAGAGACTTCTTGTAATTGTTTTCGACGTTGATTATAAAAATCTAAAACGATTGCAGGATTATTTTTAAAACCAACTGGTGAAGCAACCTCCATGATATCGTGTCCTTCCCACAGGCCACCAGCATCTCTGAATGTTTGTATACCACTTTCGGCACTCATTCCTGCCCCACTAAGTACAACCAATCTTTTCATCGCTTAAAAGTAGGAAATTTTAGTAAGTTTGTGCTTAGATATAGATAGAGAGATTATAAATCGTTATGACAGATGCATTGAATAGATACTTAGAAGATTTCTTAACCGAGAAAAGGAAAGTGCTTTTTAGAAAGGTATTAGAACACAGAACTCGGCATTTTACGGTTGTGCTTGAAGATATTTATCAGCAACATAACTCGAGTGCTGTCATAAGAAGTTGTGATATTTTTGGAATTCAAGACATACATATAATTGAAAATAAGTACCATAGTTTTGTTTCTAGACATGTCGCGAAAGGGAGTCAAAAGTGGACAACTATTCATCGCTATAAAGAAGACACAAATAATACTGTAAAATGTTTTGAAAATTTAAAAAATGATGGATATCAAATTATAGCAACAACACCTCATCATAATTCTTGCTATTTAAATGATTTTGACATTTCCAAAAAAACAGCTTTTGTTTTTGGAGTAGAGAAGGAGGGAGTATCAAATTATGTTCTCCAAAACGCTGATGGATTTTTAAAAATTCCGATGGTTGGATTTACGGAGAGTTTAAATATTTCTGTGGCTGCTGCTATTATTCTTGAAAACTTAACATCTCGTCTTAGGTGCTCTACTTTAGATTGGGAGTTATCTAAAGAAGAAAAAGATTCTCTATATATACAATGGGTAGAAAAATCTATTAAAAATATAGATCAAATTAAAAAACATTTTTTAGAAAAGAATGCAAAAAATGAATAACTTTATTAAAGATTACAACGAATATAAACCCCAGATAAATACTAATAATGGACGTAAAAGTAAGTCAGTACATAGAGCAGAAACCTAGTTGGAAAGGGTGCTTAGAACGATTAAGAGAAATTATATTGAGTTTACCTCTTAAAGAAACTATCAAATGGGGTGTGCCATATTACACATATAATGATAGCAATATTATTGGGCTCGCTGCTTTTAAAAATTACGTTGGAATATGGTTCGTTCAAGGAGCTTTATTAAAAGACACACAAAGCGTTTTAATCAATGCACAAGAAGGAAAGACATCTGCACTTCGACAGCTGAGGTTTTCTTCTGAAAATGAGATTCATGAAGAATTGATTACATCCTATGTTTTAGAAGCGATAGAAAACCTACAACAAGGTAAAAAAATTACACCTCAAAAAAAACCGTTGATTATTCCTGACTTGCTTCAAAAACAACTGGATACGAATCCCCAATTAAAAGATCGTTTTAAGTCTTTTACATTGACTAAGAAACGTGAATATGCAGAATATATTTTGGATGCCAAAAGAGAAAGAACAAAAGAGTCACGATTAAAAAAGATAATTCCTATGATCCTAGAAGGAATAGGATTGAACGATAAATATAGAAAGGATTAGTTATTTACCCAGATATTTTTTACAGTAGCAATAGAATCGCACCGTTTTATATACAAGTCTATCTGTTTTTTCTTGTGATTTCCTGAAATAAAATACTCTGCACAGGGTTTTAGACGAGGGTTACTTTTTTGAAAATCGACACTGCCCGTTTTTAAGACTACATGAATATAAGAAGAATCAATTCTTTCTTGTTGCATTATGGTAAATGTACTTGAAGAATACTTTATCTGTTTCTTACGAATAGAACTTAAAGTTCTAGCATCCATACCATAATCAAAAGAAACATTTTTGCCTTTCCAAATAAAATAAACAATGATACTTCCAAAGGAAACACCAATAAGGTAGTAAACAATTCTTTTAAATAAATTCATAAGACAAAAATAATTGTATTTACCCAAATATTACTATTAAAATCATTTTCTTAGTAAAGAAAAATGACTTTTAAATGTAGTTGGAGTACCATTATAAGTGTAGGTAACTATAAACCAATAATCTGAAGAAGGTTCTTTTTTTCCTGTATCATTATATCCATTCCATCCTTGATCACTAGGTTTGATTCTTGCCACAAATTTACCAAATCGATTAAAGATAAGGATAGTTGCATCTAAATCATTTTTTAAATCTAAAATATTCCATGTATCATTAATTCCATCTCCGTTAGGCGTAAAAAAACGTGGATAATTTAACACAAAAAAATCGAGTGTAAGAATACTGCAAAGACCAGATGTGTCTCTCACAGTTACCGTATGTTCACCTGGACTAACCTCATAAAACCTTGGAAAACTTTGAAAGGGTCCATTATCTATAGAAAATTCATATATCCCCAATCCAGGTTCAATAGTGGTAATCTCAATAGTCATTGAATCTTCAAAATGGTCATTTAAAAAAGTTATTTCAAAAACCGGACTAGAACTTTCAACAATAACTTCTGCAATTGTATAATTACAATTGCTTCCAATGTCTGGAGTTAATTTAATTGTTTCAACAATATAAGTGCCTGCTTCTGTCGCATTATAATTGGATCCGGTTCCTACTAAAAGATCATTTAAATACCAGTTAACCGTAAACTCATTAGAATTCACTCCTGACTCTAATAAATAAGAATTAGTAACATTACCAGTTTCAGAGTCTATACAGATAACACCCCCATTGATCTCTATATCTAACAGCGGATAAACAGTTACTTGAAATAAAGTTTCTGTAAAACAACCTGGATTTCCGGTAGGATAAGCTGATACATATATAATTCTTGATCCGGGTTCTGTGATTGTATATTCTGTTGGATCGATTAAATCGACTCTGTTAGGTCTTCTATAATACTCAATTTCAACCCCTGGTATTTCTAAAGTAGGTAACACCACACTTCCACAACTTTCCATATTTTCTATGGTACCAATCTCAGGTTTTTCGAATACTGAAATTAAAAATGAACTTTCATCAAAACATGAAAATCGATCTCCATTTTCACCAAAAATATAGATGGTTTGCGAAGTAGTAATAATATCTCCAGGGTTTAATTGTACCCCTTGTCCTAGAGGTTCTGTAAAGTAATTTCCTACATTTAGAGATGGTAATTCATATTGATCACAAGCAATTACGTCTGCTAGTTGATCAACTTCAATTCCTAAAATATTAATTGTAAAAGCATTTTCTGTTTTACAGGTCTCCAAATCAGAATAATTATTATATATGAAGATGGTTTGAGTTGTGTCTATAGTATCACCAGCATTTAATTGTATTCCTTGAGAATTTGATTCTGTATAATATCTTCCATTTTCTAATTCTGGAAGTATGTAGAGAGAACAGGTAAAAACATCTGTAAAGTTATCGACTAATGGTAGAGGTTTTATTTCAACGGTAAAGCTAGTTTCTGCGTCACAAAATGAGTTTGAATTATAGATATAGATTGTTTGTGAATTATTGATGACATAGCCAGCAAATAGTTGTGAACCGTCTCCATTTGGTGCCGTAAAATATTCTCCATTCACCAAAGGTTCAAGGACAGGTAAATCATCTTCACATCGTATAACATCGTCTACACTATCAACAGGTGGTATTGGGTGTATAGTTATATTAAATGAAATAGAATCACTACAATTAGGGCTTGTAGTTACTTCGGATGAATAAAAATAAATGACCTGAGAAGTTGTAATAATGGTTCCTTCTGAAATACTATTGCCTGTACCCATAGCCCCTGTAAAGTATCCTCCTAATGAGAGATCCGGTAGTATATATTCTCCACATGCCACGACATCTTGAAAAAGATTTAAGTCTATAATCGAAATACCATAGGAACTCTGATTAGTACATCCAGTACTTATATTTTCATTCCATAAATATATAGTTGTGTTAGTTGTAATTTGGTCACCAGGGAATAGCTGAGTTCCAGTTCCACCTGCACTTGTAAAATACTTCTCTCCATGTAATACAGGAGGTAAGGTATAAGAATTGCAGGTAATAACTGGAGTTCTTTCTTCAACAATAGGTAATGGGTTTATGACAATATCATAGAGTGTTTCAAGACAAAAAATATCATTTATTTCTACATAAAAATATATTGTTTGACTATCGGTTAGTAGGGTGCCTGGCGGAATTACAGAACCTGTTCCATTAGGACCATCAATTTCTGTATAAAATGCTGCATTCGGATATGAAGGAACTATAAACTCTCCACAATATACAGTGTCGAGGGAATATTCATCAGCCAGAAAAATTCTAAAACTACTTTCATTAAAACATCCTTCGACACTCTCGTTATATATAAATATTGTTGAGTTTTGAGTGATGATATCTCCTGAATTTAATTGAATACCATTTCCACTAGATTGTGTAAAATAATTTCCACTGAGTAACTCCGGTAAAGTATATTCTGTACATTCATATATATCGGATAGTACATCTACAACAGGAGAACTAATAATATCAATCCTAAAACTTAAAATTTCAAAACAAATAGGATTGGCAATCTCTATGATTCGAGCCCAAATAATGATCGAGTTTATGTCAACAGGTAAAACAACCTCAGAAATATTAGGAATTTCATTGCTATTATTAATAGCATCTGTTTCTGAAGTAAAATAATTAATTGAATAATCATCAGGTTGTAAACCATTTAGTATTTGAGGAGTTATTTGAGTATCAAGGTCTATTGTGATGTCTGACTGACACACTAATACATCGTCTGGAATACCAAGATTTATATCAGTAACCATTAATTTAAAATCATACACTGCAGTACAGAAACTACCTGTATTTGTAGATATTAATTTAATAAATATGGTTTCATTGCCTATTGAAGGATAGCTCATTAACAAAGAACTATCAATAGGATTATCGTTGTTTATATCGTTTATGGAATTATAATAAAACACCTCGTGATTAGCAGGGTTTAAACCCAATGCATTCGCATCATTTATAGTAAGATTAAAGGTGGTAATTTCATCAGTTTGACATTCTAATAAATCAATCGGATCTGTTATTTCAAGCTCTGTGATTGCAACTTGACCTGTTATTACACATTGATCATTAGAATTACTTACTGTTAATTCATATATTCCTGGTTCTGTAACATTATAAGTTGGATTTGTTTCTCCATCAAGTATACTTCCATTTTTTTTCCATTCAAAAATAAAACCATCTGTATTTGTATATCCAGCCTCTAAAAGTATTTCATCTCCTGAACATATTTCTTGATCTTCACCAAGATCTAAAAAGTTATTGAAACTCCCAGCTTTTATAAAAATACTTGAATCATAATCGGTATCATTATAATCACCAATCACTAATTTTATTTTATATGGGTTGTTTGGAATTATATCAGCAGATGTTTGTAAAGCAACTGTATAACCTCTCATATTCATCACAGAATTTAAAGGGTCGCTAACATTGTAGGTACTAAAAAGATCTTTGTTAATTGAGTTGCAAGAAGAATTGTATTGATTGTCTCTGATATTTCTTACAGATATTGGTGAGTCTGTATTTGGAACAACAGCTAAATTAGTAGTGATACCTGTTGTTAGATTAGTCAATAGAAAACCAAATACGTCACTAAAACCACATTGCCATTCTCCGTATTCGTTTGATGCAAAAAGAAATTCAAATGTAAAGTTTGAAGAATAAGAAATAAAATCAAATTCTAAAAAAGCACTATCTGTGATTGATACTGATTGTCCACTTTGATCACTAATCGTTTGTAAATCTGCATCAGTATCATTATTTACCTGACTGCTTAGGTTATTCCCTGTATATGATCCTTCTGAATATGTAGCGATTCCACTCCTAATAATAATTCCCTCTTCAATTGGAAATAAAGAACCATTACTATTGAAGTAGGCAACAGATTGATTGGAGGATAAATTGATATTAGAACCCGTAGCACAAGAATTTGCTAATAATAAATTTACTAAGTCTTGTGAACTATAGTCAGTATCATTCACTGTAATTGTTTGCGACTGAATTGTCAAAGAAACAAATAAAAACAAAATACAAGTGAGGATTTTATTGAAAAAGATGAGGGATAATTTTTTCAAAAGTTTTTGTTTATTTCTTAAAGATACAAAAAAAACTAAAAATAGAAACTATCCTAAACCTCACTTAGTAATTTATAACATAATAAGGTTAATATCTTTGTAAGGCAAATCAAACCATTCTGCTACGGTTTTATTTATTAAAATTCCATGATAAAAATACATACCATTTCGAAGGGTTTTGTCAAATCTAGCAGCATTTTCAAAACCACCTTCTTCAGCAATATTAAGTAGGTAAGGAGTAAACATATTACTTATGGCAAATGAAGCTGTTCTAGCGTATCTAGAGGGGATATTTGGCACACAATAGTGAATGACTCCATGTTTTACGAATGTTGATTTTGAATGGGTTGTAACTTTTGAAGTTTCAAAACAGCCACCTCTATCTATACTCACATCGACAATCACAGCGCCATCTTTCATTTTTTCTACCATTGATTCAGATACAATTACTGGAGAACGACTTTTACCTCTAATAGATCCAATGGCAATATCACATCTTCTTAGTGCTTTTGCTAGTGTTTTTGGTTGTAATGTTGAGGTATAAACAGGAACTCTCAAACAATTTTGTAGTTTTCTAAGTTTGGTAATCGAATTGTCAAAAACTTTAACCCTAGCGCCAAAACCTAAGGCAGATTTAGCCGCAAATTCACCAACAGTTCCAGCTCCTAAAATGACTACATCTGTAGGAGGAACCCCCCCAATATTACCTAATAATAATCCATTTCCTTTGTTTAAACTACTCATCAATTCTGCCGCAATTAAAATAGAAGCTGTCCCAGCGATTTCACTAAGTGATTTTAATACAGGGTATACTCCGTGTTCATCTTTTATATAATCAAAAGCAACAGCAGTAATTCTTTTTTTTGCGAGTAATTCAAAATAGTTCTTTGTTTGTGTTTTAAGTTGAAGAGCTGAAATTAGAATACTTTTAGGATTAATCATTTTAATTTCATCAATAGTTGGAGGGGTAATTTTTAATATGATATTACATGAAAAAACTTCTTTTGTATCGTATGAAATTTTTGCACCTGCTTCAGAATATTCTTTGTCAGAATAATTAGATCCTTCACCAGCACCTGTTTCAACAATAACTCTATGGTCATTAGCAGTTATTGCAGCTACTGCATCCGGTGTTAGACAAATTCTTTTTTCTTCAAAATGAGTTTCCTTTGGTAATCCTATAAATAACTTTCCTTTTTGTTTTTTTACTTCTAACATTTCTGTTTGAGGAAGTAATTCTTCTTTACTAAAGGGTGAAAATGAGCTCATAAAAGTTATTTAAGTTGAATATTTCGTAGTCCATTATCTAACGCTGTTAAATGAATGATTGATTTTTTTAAAGGTAATAAATTTTGAATCATGGAGGGCCATTCGATAAAACACCAATTGTTTGAATACAAATAATCTTCAAAACCGATATCGTAAGCTTCTTGTTCACCACTGAGTCGGTAAAAATCAAAATGATAGATTGTTTGATTTTCGTTGGTTTTATATTCATTAACAATAGAAAACGTTGGAGAATTCACTAAGTCATTTGTTCCAAGAAGTTTACACAGTTCCTTAATTAATGTAGTTTTTCCAACCCCCATTTCTCCATAAAATACAATTGTTTTATGCTCGGATTTTTCAATAATATCTGCAGCAATTTTAGATAACTCTGTAATTGAGTAGTTATAATTCATGGGAATAAAAATAAAAAATTATTTAGGATTATAAATTGCGCAAGGAATAATCATTTCCTCAAGAGAAACTCCTCCATGTTGATATGTGTTCTTATAATAATTTACAAAATGATGATAATTGTTTGGATATGCAAAAAATAAATCCTCTTTGGCAAAAACAAAAGGACTATTAAAACTGATACTTGGTAAAAATATATCTTTTGGATTTTTTACAGCATAGACATCTTTTTCTGAATAAGAAAGACTTTTTCCTGTTTTGTATCTAAGATTTGAACTGATATTTTTATCACCAATAACTTTTGAAGGGTGTTTGCAATTAATAGTACCATGATCGGTAGTGATAATTAATTTTTGTCCTAGATTTTGTGCTTTCTTGATAATGTGAAATAAAGGAGAGTTTTTAAACCAACTTACGGTTAAAGATCTGTAAGCTTTATCATCCCCAGCGAGTTCTTTAATCACCTCCATTTCTGTTTTTGAATGTGATAATATATCAACAAAATTATAAACTAAAACGGTTAGGTCATTTTGTTTTGTTCCGTTGTAATTATTGGATAATTCTTTTCCATCTTTTAAAGAAACTATTTTATAGTATTCATGATTAATAGATAAATTAAGACGTTTAATCTGTGCTGTTAAAAATTCATTTTCAAACATGTTTTTACCTCCTTCATCAGTATCATTTCTCCAAAGATCTGGATGGTTTTTTTCCATTTCAGAAGGCATTAATCCAGAAAATATTGAATTTCTAGCATACTGAGTTGCTGTTGGAAGAATACTAAAATATGAGTGCTCTTCTTCTTTTTTGTAATGATTGTTAATAAATGGTTCTAGCATTCGATACTGGTCGTATCTTAAATTATCTATAACAATCCATAAAACACCATTTTTAGAATTTAAATTTGGAACTATAAAGTCTGTAAATAAAGTATTAGAAAATGTAGGTTTTTTATGGGTAGTAAGGCTATTTTGATAATTCTTTTTTATAAATTTATAAAATAGATTATTCGCTTCCTGTTTTTGACTCTCTAAAATCTCTAGCATGGCAGAATCATTAATATTTTCAAGTTCAAGTTCCCAATGAACTAGTTTTTTATAAAGGTCAGACCATTCTTCATAAGAATTTACAGACATTAAATCCATACTTATTTTTCTAAATTCCTGTTGATAATTTGAAGTTGTTTTTTCAGAGATCAACCTAGAATGGTCTAAACTCTTTTTCAAACACAATAAAATCTGATTTGGGTTTACAGGTTTTATTAAATAATCGGCGATTTTAGAACCAATTGCTTCTTCCATAATAAATTCCTCTTCACTCTTGGTAATCATTACTACAGGTAAATTAGGCTGTTTTTGTTTGATTGCCGATAAAGTTTCTAATCCATTTATGCCTGGCATATTTTCATCTAAAAAAACAATATCAAAGTTAGTTTCTCCAACTAGATGAATTGCATCTGTTCCATTGGAGCATTTTGTAACCTTATAATTTTTTTGTTCAAGAAATATAATATGAGGTTTTAATAAATCAATTTCGTCATCAACCCATAAGATTTGAATAGTATGCATAAAGCTGTGTTTACTTTTTAAACGTTAAATGTATTTATTTGTTATGGTTTGGCTGCCTAGAAAATGATAAAATATTCCTAATTAAATAAGAATCTCCTTTGTAAAGTATTATTTTAGTCTTTAGTTTGTATAATTCAAAAATAAAAATTTGAAAAAAACACCAATCAATAAATTAAAAATATTAAATGACCCTATTTATGGTTTTATAAAAATTCCTAATAGTCTAATTTATGATCTCATTGAACATCCGAGTTTTCAACGTTTAAGAAGAATTTCTCAAATGGGCTTATCAAACTTAGTATATCCAGGAGCTAATCATACACGTTTTCATCACGCTTTGGGGTGTTTGCATTTGATGCAAAAGGCAGTAAATGTTCTTCGCAGCAAAGGTGTTATAATTTCTGAAAAAGAAGAAATTGCCTTGTGCATTGCAATTTTACTTCACGATATTGGTCATGGAGCATTTTCTCATGCTCTAGAGCACAGCATAGTAAATGGTATTAGTCATGAAGAAATTTCATTATTATATATGCATACTCTTAATAAAGAGTTTCATGGAGAACTCAATCTAGCCATAGAGATCTTTTCTGGGAACTATCAACGATTTTTTTTACATCAACTTATAGCTAGTCAATTAGATATTGATCGATTGGATTATTTGAAGAGAGATAGTTTTTACTCGGGAGTTGCTGAAGGAAATATAAGTTCTGACAGGTTGATTGCGATGTTAAATGTGGTTGATGACAATTTGGTGATCGATAAAAAAGGAATTTACTCTGTAGAGAAGTTTTTAATAGCTAGAAGATTAATGTATTGGCAAGTATATCTTCACAAAACAAGCATTGTCGCAGAGCATATGCTTGTGAAAATATTAAAAAGAGCCAAAGAATTAGCAGAAATGAATGTTGAATTATTTTCTAGTTCTTCTTTAAATTTCTTCCTATACAATAGGATATGTAAAGAAAATTTTGATGGAAACGTTTTAAAACAATTTTCAAAATTAGATGATTATGATATCTTATCATCTATAAAAGAATGGACCAATCATTCAGATAAAGTATTATCTAACCTTTCAAAAATGATCATCAATAGAAATCTTTTAAAAATAAAGATCCAGCACAAACAAATTTCTGATAATCAAATAATAGATCAAATAACTGAATTTATGAAGATTTCAGGATTATCAGAAGCAGAATCTTCCTATTTTATATTTACAGGGAGAATTTCTAATCAGGCGTACAATAAGTCTATACCTATCAAAATATTAAATGAAAACAGAGAATTAATAGATATTGTACAAGCATCAGATCAATTAAATCTCCAGGCACTTTCCAAACCTGTAATTAAATATTTTATCTGTAGTCCAAAGAAAATGGAATTAGCCTAATCATTCAAATTTTTATATTTTTGCAAAGATGAAATTTAAAGCTAAACAAATCGCTGAAATTCTTGGTGGTCAAATTGAAGGTAATTCTGAGCAGGAAGTTTATAAACTTTCTAAAATAGAAGAAGGGAAAGAAGGTTCATTAACCTTCTTATCAAACCCAAAATATAATCATTATTTGTATACCACAGAAGCCTCTGTTACCATTGTAAATGAAAATTTCCAACTCGAAAGTAACGTATCAACGACTCTAATTCGAGTAAAGGATCCCTATAAATCTTTTTCAAAACTCCTAGAATTTTACAATGAGGTGAAAAATAATAAAAATGGAAGAGAAACACCTCATTATATCTCTTCAACAGCATCCATCGGAAAAGAAGAATATATAGGTGCTTTTAGTTATATAGGTGAAAATGTAACTATTGGCGAAAATGTAAAAATTTACCCGAATTGCTACATTGGAGATAATGTTTCAATAGGTGACAATTGTATCTTATTTTCTGGAGTAAAAATTTACTCTGAAACACACATAGGAAAAAATTGTATATTCCACTCTTGTTGTATTATTGGCTCTGACGGATTTGGGTATGCACCAAATGAAAAAGGGGAGCTCAGTAAAATTCCTCAAATTGGTAATGTTACTATTGGTGATTATGTAGATATTGGTTCCAGTGTAACGATCGACAGAGCCACTTTGGGCTCAACGATTATTAGAAATGGTGTAAAAATTGACAATCAAGTTCAAATAGCACATAATGTAGAAATTGGAAAAAATACTGCGATAGCTGCTCAGTCTGGTGTTGCAGGATCAACAAAAATAGGAGAAAATTGTATGATTGGTGGTCAGGTTGGAATTTCTGGACACTTAAACCTAGGAAATAACCTTAGAATTCAAGCTCAGTCAGGAATTTCTAAAAATTTAAAAGATAATGAGGTTGTTCAGGGCTCACCTGCCTTTGGATATTCAGATTTTAATAAATCCTATGTATATTTTAAAAACCTCCCTAAATTAGATAAAAAGTTAACCCAACTAGAAAAAGAATTTAATGCTCAAAATTTAAATGATGAGTAAGAATCAAAAAACAATACAAAAAGAAATTAGTTTATCAGGTGTTGGTTTACACACAGGAATAGAAGTTAAAATGACTTTTAAGCCTGCAAAAGAGAACCATGGTTTTGCTTTTAAAAGAGTTGATTTAGAAGGCTCTCCAACGATTGAAGCAAGAGCAGAATATGTTGTGAATACTCAACGAGGTACTAATCTTGAAAAAAATGGTGTACTAATTCAAACTTCAGAGCATGTTTTAGCAGCTGCTGTTGGATTAGATATTGACAATTTACTAATAGAAATAAATGCCTCAGAACCCCCAATTATGGATGGTTCGTCTAAATTTTTTGTAAAAGCCCTTGAAAAAGCAGGGATTAAAGAATTAGACGCCGAGGTTGAAGAGTATGTGGTCAAAGAAATTATTTCTTATAAAGACGAAAACTCCGGTAGTGAAATTATTTTGATGCCTTCTGATGAGTATCAAGTAACTACAATGGTAGATTTTGGGACTAAAATATTAGGAACTCAAAACGCTACTTTAGAGCATATGTCAGATTTTAAAACAGAAATTGCTGATGCTAGAACTTTCAGTTTTCTTCATGAAATAGAAATGTTATTAGAAAATGATCTTATCAAAGGAGGCGATTTAAATAATGCAATTGTATATGTAGATAAAGAATTGTCTAATGCTACTATGCAAAAATTAAAGAAAGCATTTAAGAAAGACAATATTAAAGTAAAATCTAATGGGATTTTAGACAATTTAAATTTGCATTGGGCTAATGAAGCAGCGAGGCATAAACTTTTAGATGTCATTGGTGATCTGGCATTGATAGGAACAAGGATCAAAGGGAAAGTTATTGCTAATAAACCAGGTCATCTAGTGAATACCTTATTTGCTAAAAAATTATCCAAAATCATTAAATTAGAAAAAAGAAATAATATTCCACAAGTAAATTTAAATGAACCTCCCTTAATGGATATTCAGCAAATTATGGAAATCTTACCTCATAGACCTCCTTTTTTACTGGTAGATAGAATTATTGAATTGTCGGACAAGCACGTTGTAGGAATGAAAAATGTAACAATGAATGAAGATTTTTTTGTTGGTCATTTTCCTGGTGCTCCTGTAATGCCCGGGGTACTTCAAGTAGAAGCAATGGCTCAATGTGGAGGGATCTTAGTGTTAAGTACTGTCAAAGATCCCGAAAATTATTTGACTTACTTTATGAAAATAGATAAAGTGAAATTCAAGCAAAAGGTTTTGCCAGGTGATACATTAATTTTTAAAGCTGAATTAATTACTCCCATAAGAAGGGGGATAGCGCATATGCAATCATATGGTTATGCAAATGGAAAATTAGTTGTTGAAGCAGAATTGATGGCACAAATATCTAAAAGAAAAGAATAATGAATCAACCTTTAGCATACGTTCACCCTCAAGCTAAAATTGCAAGAAATGTAGTGATTGAGCCCTTTACAACAATACATGCCAATGTAGAAATCGGTTCAGGAACATGGATAGGATCTAATGTAACAATCATGGAAGGTGCAAGAATTGGAAAGAATTGTCGAATATTTCCCGGTGCAGTAATTTCTGCAATTCCACAAGATTTAAAATTTGAAGGAGAAGAGTCTTTAACGATTATCGGGAATAACACAACGGTTCGAGAATGTGTTACAATTAATAGAGGAACAAGCGCTTCTGGTGAAACAAGAATTGGAAAAAATGTATTAATTATGGCCACTGTTCACATTGCTCATGATTGTGTAATAGGAGATAATTCAATTATCGTAAATGGTGTAGCATTAGCGGGTCATGTTACTGTTGGTAATTTTGCGATTGTTGGTGGCTTGGCAGCTATTCATCAATTTATCCATATTGGAGATCATGCCATGGTTTCTGGAGGTTCATTAGTAAGAAAAGATGTTCCACCTTATACAAAAGCAGCAAAAGAACCTTTGTCTTACGTAGGTATTAACTCTATTGGACTTCGAAGAAGAGGTTTTTCAACTGATAAAATAAGAGAGATTCAAAACATCTATAGAATACTCTATCAAAAAAATTACAACAATACCCAAGCAATGGAAAAAATTGAAGCAGAAATGGAAGCTACTTCTGAAAGGGATGAAATTTTACTTTTTATTCGTAACTCTCAACGTGGAATCATGAAAGGGTACTGGGGGGGATAAACCTTAAGACAGTTAATATAAACGGTTTAAATTTTAATTTAAAGAATAAATACAATGGCAACGACATCAGATATAAGAAACGGATTATGTATAAAGTATAACAATGATATTTTTAAGATTATTGAATTTTTACATGTAAAACCCGGAAAAGGGCCCGCCTTTGTTAGAACAAAATTAAAGAGTGTTACCAGCGGTAAAGTTATTGATAATACTTTTCCAGCAGGTAGAAAAATAGAAGATGTACGAGTAGAAACACATAAGTTTCAATATTTATACAACGAAGGAGAGACCTACCACTTTATGAATAATCAAGATTACAGTCAAATAGCACTTCAAAAAAATGCATTAGACTGTCCTGATTTAATGAAAGAAGGAGAAGTTGTGACTATAATGATTAACGCTGAAGATGAAATGCCTTTATCTGTAGATATGCCAGCAAGTGTTGTTTTAGAAGTAACTCACACAGAACCGGGGGTTAAAGGAAATACTGCAACAAATGCAACAAAACCTGCTAAAGTAGAATCAGGAGCAACAGTTAATGTCCCTTTGTTTATCAATGAGGGTGACAAAATTAAAGTAGAAACCACCAAAGGCACCTACCAAGAAAGAGTTAAAGAATAAGAATTAACAAATGAAATTTAAATATGTTCAAACCTTACAAAAAATAGCGAATTTAATAGATGCTACTTATGTAGGTGAATCTGATTTTGAAATAACTGGTATAAATGAAATTCACGTAGTTGAACCAGGTGATATTGTTTTTGTTGACCATCCTAAATATTACGATAAAGCTATTAATTCTGCTGCTACAACCATACTAATCAATGTAAAAGTTGATTGTCCAAAAGGCAAAGCATTATTAATTTCTGATGATCCTTTTCGAGATTTTAACAAACTTACCAACTATTTTAATCCTTTTATTCTTTCAAAAAGTAGTATTGCAGATTCAGTAATTATTGGTGAAGGTACACAGATTCAGCCAAATGTTTTTATTGGTAATCATGTGAGCATTGGGAAGAATTGTTTAATTCATCCTAATGTTACCATTTATGATCATTCAATTATTGGAGACAATGTCGTCATTCATGCAAATACAGTAGTAGGAGGTGACGCTTTCTATTACAAAAGAAGACCTGAAGGTTATGATCAATTGATTTCTGGAGGGAAGGTTGTTTTGGAAGATAATACTCATATTGGATCAAGCTGCACCATAGATAGAGGTGTTTCTGGGGATACTACGATTAAAAAAGGAACAAAGTTAGATAGCCAAGTCCATGTTGGTCACGACACAATCATTGGAGAAAATTGTTTGATCGCAGCACAAACTGGTATTGCAGGATGTGTCGTGATAGAAGATGAAGTTACACTTTGGGGTCAAGTAGGGATTGCTAACGGAGTAAGAATAGGGAAGAAAGCATTAATATTGGCAAAGACAGGAATTAGTAAAGACATAGAAGGCGGAAAAACTTACTTTGGTACTATTGGTAAAGAATATCGCGAGAAATTAAAAGAAATAGCTTTTATCAAAAATTTGATAAAAGAGAAAAAGAAAGGATAATTTTCCTTTCTTGAGTTCATGCAATAAACTATTTTTGCAGGATATTATTATAGAAAATAAAAACAAACTATGAGTGTTTTAGTAAACAAAGATTCAAAAATTATTGTACAAGGTTTTACTGGTAGCGAAGGAACATTTCACGCAGGTCAAATGATCGACTATGGAACCAATGTTGTTGGAGGAGTCACGCCCGGTAAAGGAGGGAAAGAGCATTTGGGAAAACCCGTTTTTAATACAGTAAAAGAATCGGTTGATAAAGTAGGAGCAGATACTTCCATAATTTTTGTACCACCCGCTTTTGCTGCAGATGCTATTATGGAGTCTTCAGATGCAGGAATTAAGGTAATTATTTGTATTACTGAAGGGATCCCTACAGCCGATATGGTTAAAGTAAAAGCTTATATTGAAGATAAAGATTGTACTCTTATTGGACCTAATTGTCCGGGAGTAATCACTCCAGATGAAGCAAAAGTAGGAATTATGCCTGGTTTTATATTTAAAAAAGGGAAAGTAGGAATTGTTTCTAAGTCAGGAACATTAACGTATGAAGCGGCAGATCAGGTTGTAAAACAAGGATATGGAATCACTACGGCGATCGGTATAGGTGGTGATCCAATTATAGGAACTACAACAAAAGAAGCTGTAGAATTGCTGATGAATGACGAGGAAACTGAAGCGATTGTTATGATAGGAGAAATCGGCGGGCAATTAGAAGCTGAAGCTGCTAAATGGATTAAAGCTGATGGAAATAGAAAACCTGTTGTTGGTTTTATTGCAGGTCAAACAGCACCAGCTGGAAGAACTATGGGACATGCCGGTGCTATCGTAGGAGGTGCTGACGATACTGCTCAAGCAAAAATGAAAATTTTAGCAAATAATGGCATTCATGTAGTTGAATCTCCCGCTAAAATTGGTGAAATGATAGCAAAAGTGTTACAATAAATCAGGTATATTTTTTAAAATGTATTTTTTTTATTTTGTTAATAAAACAGTGCAAAATGAAACTATTAAAAAACAAAACTGCCATTATTACTGGAGCCACAAGAGGGATTGGGCGAGGAATAGCCTTTGAATTTGCAAAACAAGGAGCTAATGTGGCTTTTACATACAGTTCATCAGTTGGTGCTGCGAATATTCTAGAAAAAGAATTAGAAGATATGGGAGTAAAGGCAAAAGGTTACCAATCGAATGCAGCTGATTTTGATAAGGCTCAAGAACTAGCTAAAGAAGTTCTTGTTGAATTTGGAAGTATTGATATATTGGTAAATAATGCAGGAATTACAAAAGACAATCTTTTAATGAGAATTTCTGAAGATGATTTTGATAAAGTAATAGAAGTTAACTTAAAATCTGTATTTAATTTAACCAAAGCAGTCATTAGACCTATGATGAAAAATCGTTCAGGTTCTATTATCAATATGAGTTCTGTCGTTGGTCTAAAAGGAAATGCTGGTCAGACTAATTATGCAGCTTCAAAAGCGGGGATTGTTGGTTTTTCTAAATCCGTTGCTTTAGAGTTAGGATCTAGAAATGTTAGAAGTAATGTGATTGCACCAGGATTTATAGAAACCGAAATGACAGAAAAGCTAGATGAAAAAGTAGTTCAAGGCTGGAGAGATTCTATCCCTTTAAAACGAGGAGGAAGCCCAGAAGACATTGCTAATGCTTGTGTTTTTCTTGCATCGGATATGAGTTCTTATATCACTGGTCAAACATTAAGTGTAGATGGTGGGATGTTAACTTAAGCAATCAGAACAATTAAAAATATAATTACCTAGACTTATTTTTGTCTAGGTTTTCTTTTTTTAAAATCTTCTCTTTATCTTTAGATAAAATATAATTTTTGGATATTCAAACAATTACATTGGTTTTTATCGCCCTGATTATTAGTTTTTTAATAGCTTATTATCTCTATTATTATAAGGTAAAAAACACTAGAAGAATCAGCTTACTATTGTGTGCCATTCGAACCACTGTCTTCTTTATGTTATTTTTATTGTTGATTAATCCTAGGATGTCTAAAGTAGATAGAATCAATGAAAAACCAAAACTATCTGTTTTAGTAGATAATTCATCATCCATACTTTTTTTTAAAAAAGACCTTTTGGTGGATTCTCTACTTTCTAATTTTAAATCAAATAAAAGATTAAATAAAAAATTTGACATTACTTACTTTTCTTTTGGAAATCAGTTTCGAGTAAACGATCGTTTTACATTTCAGGAACACCTAACAGACCTCTCAAAACCTTTAGAAATTTTAAAAGAATCTCAAGACGATAACAATGCAATTGTATTGGTCTCAGATGGAAATCAAACATATGGAAACTCCTATGAATATAGTACTATTAAAACACCTGTATTTCCAATAGTTATTGGAGATACCACCAAATACGAAGATGTTCAAATTACACAGTTAAATGTTAATAGATACAGCTATATTAACAATCAGTTTCCAGTAGAAGTATTTTTAGAATATTCTGGATACAACAATGTTACACCTAAATTTACCATAAAAAATAATAATAAAATTATTTTTAGTAAAAAGGTTAATTTTACTGAATTAAAAAATTCAATATCGCTTCAAACCTTTATAAAATCTGTTAAAGTAGGTCTCAATACTTATACAGCGAACATAGAATACTTAAAGAATGAAAAAAATAAAAAAAACAATCAAAAAGACTTTTCTTTAGAAGTAATCGACAAACAATCTGATATTCTCATTGCAAGTTCATTGCTTCATCCAGATTTAGGTGCTTTAAAAAAATCAATCGAAAGCGATAAGCAGCGAAATGTAACCATTAAAATAATTGATCAGGAAAGCATAGATATTAATGATTACGAATTAATCATATGTTATCAACCTAAAGAGAGTTTTACACCACTTTTTGATGAAATAAAGAGAAAAAAAATACCTTATTTTCTAATCACAGGCCCCAAATCGGATTGGTCTTTTATCAATTCGTTATCTATAGGGATTCAAAAGAATTTCATCAATAAAACCGAAAATTATTCTTCAAGATTTAATACTAATTATTTAAATTTTTCACAAGACAATATTGGTTTTAAAGACTTTCCACCTTTGGTTGATAATTATGGTGAAATAATGATTACCATTCCTCATAAAACGTTATTATTTCAAACAATTAATGGTATTAGTACCCAAAACCCTCTTTTGTTATCATCGGATGATAACAATCAAAAAAGAGTTTTTTTGTTAGGTGAAGGATTTTGGAAGTGGAGATCCAATAGTTATTTATTTAATAAATCATTTAAACCATTTGATACTTTTATTGGTAATCTAATTCAGTATACGTCTTCTACAAAAAATACAAATCGATTAGATGTCGATATTAAAAGAGTTTATAATTCGAACTCTATCATTAATATAAGTGCTTTTTATGTTGACAAAAATTATCAATTTGATCAAAGAGCCAATTTACTTTTCACCCTTATTCATAAACAAACGAACGAAAAGATATTCCTTCCTTTTTCATTAGTTGGAAACTCATATCAAATAGAATTTAGTTCATTAAAATCTGGCATATATGAGTACAATACTACTGTCGAAAATCAAAACATCTCTGTAAAGGGAGTGTTTGAAGTACTTGATTTTCAAGCAGAAGAGCAATTTACCAATGCCAATATTGATAAGTTAGAAAAATTATCAAGAAGATCTAAAGGAAAACTTTTCTTTGAAGATCAAGACCAACAACTAATGGATGAATTGTTGAATGATAATCGATTTGTAACCATTCAGAAATTCATTAGTAATAATATAGAATTGATTAATTTAAATTGGATATTATTATTAATAATTAGTTTATTATCTGTAGAGTGGTTCGTTCGTAAGTACTTCGGAAAAATATAAGTAGATTATGGCTTCTTTAATTCAGAAATTCTTAAAAAATAGTATTGTAATCAATTAAATTTTTTCTGTAAGAATGATAAAATTCTTCATTATTTTTATAGTTTCATAAAAAGTTTAAACATCTTCAATGAATTAAAGAACTTTAAGTTGTAAATTTGAATAAATTTTTAAAAAAATAATCATGGCAAATAATCAAGTAGAATTTAAATTTCCGAAAGGTCCCATTGTTGCAATTGTTATTATTTTAACGGCTGTTATCCTAGTTTCAAAGTCAGCCGTTACTATTGGTTCTGGAGAAAGAGGTGTTTTGTATAAGTGGTTTGGTGGAGTAGTAACTGATCAGCCGCCGTTAGATGAAGGTTTTAACTTAGTAATGCCTTGGAATAAGGTGTTTAAATATAATGTTAGACAACAAGAGTTATTTGAAGAAAAAATGTCTGTATTGTCTTCAAATGGACTTGAGATAAAATTAGATGCCTCTGTCTTATATCAAGCGAGTACGTCAACGGTTGCATTACTTCATCAAACTAGAGGAGAATCTTATGAAGAGTATGTTATTATTCCAGCCATTAGATCTGCGACAAGAAGTGTTGTGGGACGATATACACCAGAACAGTTATATTCTACCAAAAGAGATGCAATTCAAACTGAAATTTTTGAAGAAACGAAAAAGATTCTAGAGCCTCAATACATTCAATTAAATTCAGTTTTAGTAAGAGATGTAACGTTACCTCCAACAATCAAAACAGCAATTGAACGTAAATTAAAACAAGAACAAGAGTCTCTTGAGTATGAATTTAGACTGGTAACAGCTAGAAAAGAAGCTGAAAAACAAATTATAGAAGCACAGGGAAAAGCAGATGCCAATAGAATATTAAGTGCTTCTCTAAATGATCGAATCTTACAAGATAAAGGAATAGAGGCAACCATTAAACTTTCTCAATCTGACAATAGTAAAGTTGTAATAATTGGTTCTGGAGAGAGTGGAATGCCAATTATTTTAGGAAATCAATAAAAAAAGTCTTAAATTTAACTGGGGATTACATTTTACATACGAATTAATTGCAACTTAATCGTATTGATGTTTTTTTAAAAGCCAAAAATATTAATTTTTGGCTTTTTTAATTTCTTTTTTTATCGGGTAATCTACTACGCTCAATTTTTCCTTTCTTTAATGCTTTATAATTTTCATAGCAATCTAACACAGCTTCAATCATCTGTAAATCACTTGCGTTTTTTACAAAATAATCAGAGTAATTACAATCAGAAATTAATTTCATAAGATCATTTCGATCCATTTCTAGATATTCCATCATTACTTCTCTATCAAACTTACCCGCCATGATTTTACGTAAGTTGTCTTCTTTTTTTATTTTTTGAAGCTTTTTTAATTGCTTGGGTTTTTTTCCAAAAAGTTTATAGAGAAAATCTACTGGCTGAAATAGTGCCGCAATAGGAGAGGTGAAATCACTAGTTTTTGGTCGAGCTATTTCATAAGTCTGGCGAATCCCATTAATCTTAATTCTTGTAAAACGATCTTTTGGCACCTGTTTTACATCCACTTCTAATACCCCAATAAGCTTACTCGACTTAATGATAATTTCTTTTATTTCTTCTGATTTTTCATATAAAGCAATTAATAACTCATTCCCTTTTAACAAATCATTGGTTACTTTAATTTTTATAGATGAATGACCTAAATAAGAAACCATTACGGTATCATTGGCTTTCGCAGTGATTTCAAAAAAACCTTTGTCATTAGTGATAGTTCCCGTTACTGAGTTTAAATTTAAAATATGAGAGGCACTTAAAGGTTTTTTATTTTCGGAATCTATTACTTGTCCCTTCAATATTTTTGTAGGAATGTTATCATTCTGAGCATAACTGTTTAAGGATAGAACAATAAAGAGTAGAAATAAATATTTGTATAACTGCATAAAACAAAAATAAGGATAAATAATAGACAGTAGGGTAAATATAATGTGAAACAAGTCTAAAAAGTGCGCACGAGAAGATTCGAACTTCCACATCCTAATCGGATACCAGCCCCTCA
>JBELHH010000017.1:22990-61199 GCA_042091515.1 Flavobacterium sp.
CCAGGACCCTCTCCTTAAAAGGGAGATGCTCTACCAACTGAGCTACCAGGTCTTATTTTTAATAAGTGTGCAAATATAAACGCATTCTCGAGAAAAAAACACTTTTTTACCCTATTTTTTATCGATATTTGTTCAATATATATAGAATATGAAAATTGTATTATTAGGATATATGGGAAGTGGTAAAAGCACTATTGGTTCCTGTTTGGCAAAGAAACTATCTTATGATTTTACAGACCTAGATCATTATATCGAAAATAAAGAGGGCAAAAGTATTCAAGAAATTTTTGAAGTAAAGGGGGAAATTTATTTTAGAAAAATAGAGTATCTATATTTAACTCAATTTTTGAATGAAAATGATTCTTATGTCTTATCTCTAGGAGGAGGAACACCTTGTTATGGTTCTAATATGAAATTAATAATAGATCAACCAAATCTTTATTCATTTTATTTACAAACCTCAATTCCAACATTAGTAGAACGATTATCAAAAAACACATCTAAAAGGCCACTAATCTCCTCATTATCAAAACAAGAACTTACTGAATATGTAGGGAAACATATATTTGAACGAAATAATTTTTACCACAAAGCAATGTATACCATTTCTACTGATGTAAAAGATATAGAAACCATTGTTACAGAAATTAGAATTATGTTACATTAAGTAAGCTCTAGAATCTTTCTTATCAAAGATTACTTCTATATGTTCTTTTATAGAAGTTGATAAAGAAATCCCTTTAAAATCTGCTTTCACTGGATACTTTTTATGATTTCTATTGACTAATACAGCTGTTTTAAATCTTTTTATAGGAACATCTAAAAAATATTTAATACCATACATTAAAGTACTACCAGAATTTAGGACATCATCTACTAATACAATAGATTTATTTGTGTATTCACTAGAATCTATTGTTATGCGAACAGAATTTAGTGGTTTTTTTTTATTAATAAGGACTTCACAAGGAATGACATGTAATGTGGAAATCTCTTCCAAGATTAATCTTAATTGATTTGCAAAGTAGCGTCCATTTCCTTGAACACCAGCAATTACTACTTCTTTCTCAGAACTATTTGCTTCATAAATTTGATAGGCAATTCGTTTAATTTTTTGATTAATCTGTGTGTGATTTAAAATGATAGTGTTTGATGTATTCATAATTGTCCTATTGTATTATTTTGTAGATTTTTGATAATCGTCGATATCTCTTCTGTCTTTTTTTGTGGGTCTTCCTGTTCCTTTTTTTCGATAATAATCTTTAGAATACTTTAATAAATCTAATTTTTCTAATTCATCTTTAGGGGTTCTGTCTTTGTAATATTGATGAATCAATTTTGCTCCAACTCGAGTTTCTGGAATTGCCAAAACTTCAATGATTAAATTCATTTGATTTTTACGGATCGCAATTATTTCACCACCATAAATACTTCTTGAGGGTTTACAATTACTAGATTCTATTCTAACGTATCCTTTTTTACAGGATTCACTAGCAATATTTCTAGTTTTAAATATACGAATACACCAAAGAAATTTATCAATTCTCATAAAAAAGTTAAAAAAGCCATAATCCCTTTTTACAAAGGTATAAAAATGGTAAATTGCACCACAAAAATACAGGAAATGTTTAATAGAAAAATTTTTATGTTGTGTTTGTCTGTCCTTTTACTAGGATATGCATGTGATAATGACAATTCAATTAATGTTGATAATTTTGATCATGCTTCTCAAGCATTAATCGATAACGATTCATTAATTAATTTCTTTGAAACGCACTATTATAATGATGGTATCGATTCTGTTCAGCCACTTATTTCTGGAGCGACTGCTCTGATAAATGATTCGAGGTTAAATATTCAAGAGGTTACAGAGCAAGAGGTTGATTACAAACTGTATTATTTTGTCAAAAGAGAAGGATCTCCAGTTCCAGACAAAGGATTTCCAACACAAATGGATTCTATTTTGGTAAAATATAAAGGTGAATATTTGAATACGAATGATGATTTAATTCTTTTTGATGAACGTACCATTAATCCATTATGGTTAAGATTAAATGCTGTGATAAGAGGTTGGACTTACGGTTTTACCAATTTTAAAGGAGGAGAAAATATTACTAATAATGGCCCTATAACTTATGCAAATGGTGGTAAAGGAATTTTATTTCTACCTTCTGGTTTAGGATATAGAAATTTTGGTGCTCCAGGTATTCCACCAAGTGTTAATCTTATATTTTACATAGAACTTTATGACATTGTTCAGGATACAGATCATGACAACGACGGTGTTCCATCTATTTTAGAAGATGTTGACGGTGATGGAGATGCTAGATTTGATGATACCGATAATGATAATATTCCTAATTATTTAGATACGGATGATGACAATGATGGTGTACTAACCATTGATGAAGGGGGAGAAGATGGTGATCCAACAAACGATTTTAATGATCCCAATAACCCTACATTACCAGACTATTTAAATCCCGATGTTAATTAACAAAAAGCGCTTCAAAAATTGAAGTGCTTTTTTATTTTTTCTTATTAATTTTATTTAATTTATAGGATATACCAAAAATAATTTGATTGGCTCTCGTGTCAAAATTAAAATTGCTATTAAAAATAGTAGTATCCAAAAAGACAGATTCTGCCTTGGTCAATCCTCGTTCCCAACGAACATCTATCCCTAAACGACCTAACTCTATTCCACCTCCTAATTGAATTCCTAGGGAAAAATTATCGACAGATACTTTAGTCAAATCATTTAATTCAAAATCTGAAGAGATAATATATTGAAAGGCTGGACCAGCAAAAATATTCCCAATTCCAAAAATTTTCTTTCCTACTAACACAGGGATATCAATTTTTCTAAATTTAAAATCTGTTGCTATTGGTTGTGAGGACGAAGTATCATAATTAACCTTACTTTTTAATTCTGTATACACAACCTCTGGTCGAATATAAAAACCTATTGCAGGAAGTTTTCCTCTAAACCAAAATCCAGCATGAATTCCTGTTTTAGTTTTTGCTCCGTCTAATACATCGCTAGAAACATCATTAAAGGAATCAGAATTATAGTTTACCCCCGTTTTTACTCCAAACTGAAGTTGAGCTTGAGCAAACTGATTAAGTCCAATAAAGAAAATACTAAAGAGAATAATTTTTTTTATTTTCATATGAGTTATTTTAAAATAATACAATTACTTTTTTCTATTTAGGACTTTCTTTACAGCAGTAACGACTGCAGCATTATTTATATTGTACTTTTCCATTAATTGAGTTGGGGTAGCTGATTCTCCAAAGGTATCATTGACAGCAACAAATTCTTGAGGTGTCGGATTATTTTGAGTTAAGCATCTAGCTACACTTTCTCCAAGCCCACCATATTTATTATGTTCTTCAGCAGTAACAATACAACCTGTTTTAGCTACAGACCTCAGGATCGCCTCTTCATCTAAAGGTTTAATAGTATGAATATTTATAACCTCTACACTAATACCTTCTGATTCTAATTTTTCCGCAGCCAGTAAAGATTCCCATACTAAATGCCCAGTTGCCACAACTGTCACATCAGTTCCTTCATTTAAAACAATAGCTTTTCCAATTTCAAAAGGGATATCTATTGGCATAAAAACAGGAACTTTTGGTCGTCCAAATCGAAGATATACAGGTCCTTCAAAATCTGCAATTGCAATAGTTGCTGCTTTTGTTTGATTATAATCACACGTGTTTATAACGGTCATTCCAGGCAACATTTTCATCAATCCGATATCTTCTAGGATTTGATGAGTAGCACCATCTTCACCTAGAGTTAACCCTGCATGAGAAGCACAAATCTTCACATTTTTATCTGAATATGCTATTGATTGTCTTATTTGATCATACACACGCCCTGTAGAGAAATTAGCAAAAGTTCCTGTAAAAGGAATTTTACCACCAATAGTCATCCCAGCGGCAATACCCATCATATTTGCTTCAGCAATTCCTACTTGAAAGAAACGATCTGGGTGATTGTTTTCAAATTCATTCATTTTTAATGAACCTGTTAAGTCTGCACATAATGCAACAACATTAGGATTTGTTTTTCCTAATTGTGTTAAACCATCACCAAAACCTGATCTGGTGTCTTTCATTTCTGTGTATGTGTATTTTTTCATTTGTTGAGTTGTTATATACTGTAAAAATAAGTTTTTAATTAATTTTTATTGAGCAATTCTTATCAATTCTTTATATAATTTATGAACAGGTAATCCCATCACATTAAAATAGCTTCCAGTAATACTTTTAACACCAATTAATCCAATCCAGTCTTGTATTCCGTAACTACCAGCTTTGTCATAAGGTGTAAATTTTTTTAAATAATAATTAATTTCTTCATCTGTAAACTCTTCAAATTCAACAATTGTTTTATCAGAAAATATTTTTTGAAAATTGTGGCTTTTTATACTTACAGAGGTATATACACAATGTTTATTTCCAGACAATTTTTTAAGCATTGAAAAAGCATCAACTTTATTTTTGGGCTTACCGATTGCTTTTCCTTCAAACCATACAATGGTATCTGACGTAATTAATAAGTCTTTTTGATGAAGGTTTGTAAAAGCTTTAGATTTTAGATCTGCTAGATAATCTGTAATTTCTGAAGCTTGCAAATAATTTGGATAAATTTCATCAACTTCTTTGAGTTGAATTGTAAAAGGGACATCTAATTGTTTAAAAAAGGCTTGTCTTCTTGGAGAGCCTGAGGCTAAAATTAGTGTATAGTTAGATAATTTTTCTCGTAACATTTATTATTTTTACATAGGATAATTTTGTAATGGAATTCTCTTTAGTTTCACAAAAGTAATTAGGGTTAAAAAATAGTAACTAGGTATTAAAACTCTTTTTTATTCTCGCTAAATCTCGCTTATTATCGCGGTCTTTGATCGTTTCTCGTTTATCCTGTGTTTTCTTTCCTTTAGCCAAAGCAATCTCTAATTTTGCCCAGCCATTCTCATTTAAAAATAAACGCAAGGGTACAATAGTATTTCCTTTTGCTTCTACATCTTTTTTTAAACTTCTTAACTCTCTCTTGTTGAGTAGTAACCTTCGTTCACTAGTTGTTTTATGATTAAAATGATGACCAAAAGTATATTCTTCAATATACATATTTACAATAAAAAGCTCTCCTCGGTCATTAAACTCACAAAAACTTTCTGTAATTCTTGCTTTACTTTCCCGAATTGATTTTATTTCAGTTCCAGTTAGTTGAATTCCAGCAGTATATTTATCTAAGATTTCAAACTCGAAACGAGCTTTTTTATTTTGAATATTAATTTTTTTTTGAATAGACATTATAAACTACCTTTCTTTTAGGTTTTCTTTACATAATATTCACAAAGATACATTATTGAGTACTTATAAAATTGTAATTTTATAATCAATAAAGCGACCCTATAAAAAAACAATTTTGTGAAATATTATTTGTTGATCTTAACCATTATCTTTTTCTTATTCTCTTGTAAATTTGAGAAGACTGAGCTTTCTGCTCAACAAATTGTTGATATGTCTATTCAAAGATCTGGTGTAGAAAAGCTTCAAAATTCAACACTTTCTTTTAATTTTAGGGATAAACTTTATCATGCAAAGCGAGCTTCTGGTGAGTATATATTAAAAAGATTCTCCTATGTAGACAATGATACAATTGAGGATGTCTTAACAAATACAGATTTTAAAAGAATCATTAATGGGACAATTTATAAAGTAACAGATTCAATGTCATCGGCTTACAGCGAATCAATAAATTCTGTTCATTATTTTTCTGTGTTACCCTTCAGCCTTAATGATAAAGCCGTACAAAAAAAATTACTAGGTGAATCAAAGGTTCATGGAAAAGATTATTATAAAATACAAATCACATTTTTAAAAGATGGAGGAGGAGTTGATTATGATGATGTTTTTATTTATTGGATTCAAAAAAATAATTTTAAAATTGATTATTTAGCCTATACATTTCATGTAAATGGAGGTGGTAAACGATTTAGACAAGTGAGGAAAGAACACATCTTAGACGGAGTACGATTTGTTGATTACTATAATTATAAACCTAAAAAAAATACAGTAGATATTTCTTCTTTAGACACAGAATTTGAAGAAAAAACATTGAAAAAATTGTCAGAAATCAATCTGATAAACCTCACTCTTAAGATCAATTAATTTTTAATAATATTGAGGAAATTTTTCCGTCATTAATAGTAACAATATATAAATTAGAATTGTTATCATCTTTAATTTCTGGATATTTATCTTCTCCTAAAACCTTGTTGGCAAACACATTTGTGGTATTGCTGTGCCCAACAATTAAGACACTTTTTCCTTTTGTCATTTTTTGAAATTTTTCTGAGTACATTTCTTTTGGATTGTACGATAGTATCCTTAAGTTTTTACTATCTGCTGTTGGTTTTACAGTCATTTGTGTTCTAAGATACTTGGTAGAATAAACTGCATCAAGAGGAATCTTTGAAAAGACTTCCTTCCAAACTTTTGCTCTTTGAACTCCAGATTTATTTAAAACTGGATTTTTGTTTGTCCTATCTGTTCGTACCTTTTCTGCATGGCGAATAAAATAATAGGTAGTGATCTCTTGAGAAAAACAATGCAATGATATAAATGCAAAGCATGTGATTAAAATAATATTTTTCATGATTACATTAATTTGATTTCACGAATATAAATAAAATAGAAAAACAAATTACATCCAGACATTGCATTGTATAATATATTTTAAAGCGTTTCTATCGAATGGGATAGGTTCCTAAAGACTAACTTTTCATTAAAAGAATCTAATAAAATATTACTATCAGTTGATATTTTGCCAGCTAAAATTTCTTTAGATAATTCATTTAAAACCTCTTTTTGAATGACCCTTTTAACAGGCCTTGCTCCAAATTCTGGTTGATACCCTTTTTTAGCTAAATAATCAATTGCTTGATCAGTTGCATCTAAAGTAATCTCTTTATTGGCTAAAATTTCGATGACATTATCTAATTGTAAAGACACAATAGATTTTATAGAATTCTCAGACAAAGGTGTGAAAAGGATAATATCATCAATTCTATTTAAAAATTCTGGACGTATCGTTTGCTTTAAAAGATTCAAAACTTCCTTAGTGGCTATTTCCATGGCAGCGGGAATATCTTGTTTTGAATTTTCAAAATTTTCCTGAATGAGATGACTTCCCATGTTTGAGGTCATAATAATGATGGTATTTTTAAAGTCTGCAGTTCTTCCTTTGTTATCAGTTAATTTTCCTTCATCTAATACTTGTAGCAATACATTAAAGGTATCTGGATGCGCTTTTTCAATTTCATCTAATAAAACAACAGAATACGGTTTTCTTCTTACAGCCTCTGTTAATTGCCCAGCTTCATCATATCCTACATACCCTGGAGGAGCGCCCATTAGCCTACTTACAGAATGACGTTCTTGGTACTCACTCATATCAATTCTAGTCATCGAATTTTCATCATCAAATAAATAATTTGCTAGTGCTTTTGCTAATTCTGTTTTACCTACCCCAGTTGTACCTAAGAATAAAAAAGAACCAATGGGTCTGTTTGGGTTTTGTAGTCCAGCTCTTGAACGTCTTACAGCATCAGAAATTGCTTCAATAGCTTCTTCTTGCCCAACAACTCGTTTGTGTAATTCATCTTCGAGTGTCAATAGTTTTTCTCGTTCAGATTGAATCATTTTTGTGACAGGTATACCAGTCCATTTTGCAACTACTTCAGCAATATCTTCATAGGTTACTTCTTCTTTTATTAAGGAAGTTCCTTCTTTATTAGCTAGTATGATTTGTTGTTTTTCTAATTGTTCTTGTGCTTCCTTAATTTTTCCATAGCGTAGCTCTGCAACTTTCCCATATGCTCCATTCCTTTCTGCTTTATCTGCTTCTAATTTATAATTCTCAATACTTGTTTTTAGATTTTGAATGTCATCAACAATTGATTTTTCGGATTGCCATTTTGCATTAAGTTCATTTCTGTCCTCTTTTAAATTTGCTAAATCAGCATGTAAAGATTTTAATTTATTGTCATCTTTTTCTCGCTTAATCGCTTCAATTTCAATCTCAAGTTGCATGACTTTACGGTCTAATACATCTAATTCTTCAGGCTTAGAATTAATTTCCATTCTTAATTTAGATGCTGCTTCATCCATTAAATCGATGGCTTTATCTGGTAAGAACCGATTGGTTATATATCGCTGTGATAATTCCACTGCAGCAATAATTGACTCGTCTTTAATTCTTACTTTGTGATGGGTTTCGTATTTTTCTTTAATTCCTCTTAAAATAGAAATGGCACTTTCTGTATCTGGCTCGTCGACCAATACTTTTTGAAAACGCCTTTCTAAAGCTTTGTCTTTTTCAAAATATTTTTGATATTCATCAAGTGTTGTTGCTCCTATAGCTCTCAATTCTCCTCGTGCTAATGCAGGCTTCAAAATATTTGCAGCATCCATTGCTCCTTGACCTCCACCAGCCCCCACAAGTGTATGAATTTCATCAATAAATAAGACAATATCACCATCTGAAGTTGTAACTTCTTTAATAACAGCTTTTAAACGTTCTTCAAATTCTCCTTTAAATTTAGCCCCAGCAATTAAAGCACCCATATCAAGAGAAAATATTTTTTTATCTTTTAAATTTTCTGGAACATCACCCCTAATAATACGATGCGCTAATCCTTCTGCTATTGCTGTTTTACCAGTACCTGGTTCTCCAACAAGAATTGGATTATTTTTTGTTCTTCTCGAAAGAATCTGTAGCAAACGCCTAATTTCTTCATCTCTACCAATTACTGGATCTAATTTCCCTTCTTGAGCTAATTCATTTAAATTTTTCGCATATTTTTGTAATGAATTATAGGTCTCCTCAGCATTTTGTGAGGTAATATTTTCACCTTTTCGTAATTCGTGAATAGCAGATGTTAAATCTTTTTCTGTGACTCCTAAATCTTTTAACATCTTAGAAATTTGACTCTTAGATTTAAAAATAGCAATAATTAGGTGTTCTATAGAAACATATTCATCCCTCATTTTTTTTGCAATAATCGATGCTTCATTAAGAGTTTTTAAAGCTTCTTTTGAAAGCGATAATTCCACATTAGAATCTCTAGAGATACTCTCTAATTGTTTGTTTAGTAGTTGTAAAAGAACATTTATGTTTATAGTAAGTTTTTTTAAAATAAAGGGAAGTACATTTTCATCAACAATAGTAATTGCTTTGAATAAATGCTCATTCTCTAGTAAACGATGACCATATTCCTGTGCTAGTTGTTGTGCATTTTGAACGGTCTCTTGTGATTTTATAGTATAATTGTTAAAATTCATATGCCAAGTTTTTAATTGTATAAAAATATTCGTCAAATTATATACCAGTTAAATTTTTTGTCATAAAACAAGTCATTTTGTCTTTCAAAAGCTTATTTTTACTGACTTTTTGACTTTTTGTTAATTTAATGAACGATACTTTAAAGAATGGGACTATTTAATTCAATCATAAAAAATAAAAAACCTATTAAGAAGGAAAATGATTTTCACTGGATTCCTTTAACATCAATAGATGAATTACAAAATATTAAAGAATATTCTAACAAAGAGTTTGTCTTAATTTTTAAACATTCTACCCGATGTGGAATTAGCAGAATTGTATTAAAAAGTTTTGAAAATTCATTTTACGATTCTTTAAAAAATAATAAAGTTTATTATTTAGATTTATTGAATTATAGAAGTATTTCTAACGAAATTTCTACTGTTTTCAATGTTACCCATGAATCTCCTCAATTATTAATTATCAAAAATGAGGTTGCCCTTACTTATGCATCTCATTATGACATAACAACCCTAGATATAGATTCCTATAAATAATTATTCTTATTAACCTCTAATTCTTTATAAAATTTTGCTTAACATAAATACTCTTAATACTCCTACAGGAAAAGAATTATATCATTATCAAAAAACCGCTATTGAAGAAATCTTTAAGAGGTTTGATAATGCACCAATTGATTATCATTTGCTATACCAACTTCCTACTGGTGGTGGGAAAACAGTAATATTTTCAGAAATTGTTAGACGATATATTTCTGAGTATAAAAAGAAAGTATTGGTATTAACTCATAGAATAGAGTTGAGTAAGCAAACTTCAAATATGTTGCATGAATTTGGTGTGCAAAACAAAATTATTAATAGTACAGCGAATTTAGATGATCAAGAGAATTATCATTGTTTTGTAGCGATGGTAGAAACTTTGAAAAACAGATTAAATGATGACAAATTAGATATTTCAGATATCGGATTAGTTATTGTTGATGAAGCTCATTATAACTCATTTACAAAAATTTTTAAGTTTTTTGATAAGTCTATTATTTTAGGAGTTACTGCAACACCACTTAGCTCTAATATAAAGCTCCCTATGTATGAAAATTATAAAGAATTATTTGTTGGAGAGACGATAAAGCATCTAATAAATAATAAGTTTTTAGCGAGTGCCAATATGTATTCTTATAATGTTGGATTAACTTCTTTAGAAGTTGGAGCTAATGGAGATTATACAGTCAAATCATCCGAAGATTTATACACCAATATAGATATGTTAACTAAATTGGTAGATGCCTATGAAGAAACCTCTAAAGGAAAAAAAACATTAATTTTCAATAATGGAATTCAAACGTCAATTCAAGTCTTCCATGCATTTAAAAAAGCAGGGTATCCAATTGCTCATTTAGATAATACAAATACAAAAAAAGAACGTGATTTTATTTTAAAGTGGTTTAAAAAAACTCCGAATGCAATTATAACCTCCGTTAGTATATTAACTACAGGTTTTGATGAACCAACAATCGAATCTATTATTTTAAATAGAGCCACAAAATCACTAACTCTCTACTATCAAATGATTGGTAGAGGTTCTAGAATTATAGAGAATAAATCTACTTTTAATGTCATTGATTTAGGAAATAATTTTCATAGGTTTGGTCCTTGGGGAGCTGACTTAGATTGGCAAAGAATGTTTCGAGCACCCGATTATTATTTAGATGCTATACTCTCTGATGAAGAAATTGAAAGTAGTTTTAAATTTGAATTTCCTACAACTATTAAAAAAGAATTTTCCAAATCAGCAGAGATGTACTTTGATGTTAAAAAAGAATATTTAAAAGCAATTAACGCTGGAGAATCATCAAAGAAAGTACTAGAACGGTCAATCGTTCATCATGCTAAAATATGTATCGAAAATAGCGATGATGTTTATGATGCATTAGCATTGGCAAAAATGTTAGGTGAAGAAATAGATGATCGTATTAATAGATATTCAAAATGTATTTCTAAAAGTACTCATAATTTTATTACATGGTTAAAAGATGATTATCGCAAAAAGTTAAATGCTTATTTAAGAGCAAATTTCGATGATGATTTTGAGAAAATACATGGTTATCCGCCAGTTGACGAATAATGAAATATAAAAAGCCCCTGTTTACAGGGGCTTTTATTTAGTAAAGCCCTTCCTATTTTCCGGGTAGTATTGTACCGATACATTCTCCAAACCCTATTCTAATTAGGTCATTTTTGCAATGAGCACGCATAATAATGGTATCGTAATCATGAATGAATTTTCGTTCATCTCCATTTAGTAGTTGAATTGGGTTTTGACCTCTCCATGTTAATTCTAACATAGAACCATAGCTATCTTTTGTAGGACCAGATATGGTTCCACTACCCATCATATCTCCAGCATTTACCGGACAACCATTTACAGTATGATGAGCTAACTGTTGCGCCATTGTCCAATACATATATTTAAAATTAGAGTTAGCAACAATTGTTTCTTTTTCTCCTTCTGGTTGAATAGCAACTTGTAAATTTATATCAAAACTTCCTTTACCTTTCTGTTGAAGATAGGGTAGCGGTGTTGGGCTTTGAATTGGATTGTCAACTCTAAAGGCTTCTAATGCGTCTAAAGTAACTATCCAAGGGGAAATGGTCGATGCAAAACTTTTTCCTAAAAAAGGTCCTAATGGAACATACTCCCATGCCTGAATATCTCTTGCAGACCAGTCATTAAATTGGACCAATCCAAAGATATATTCTTCTGCTTCTTCAATTGGAATTCTCTCCCCTAAATTATTAGATGCTGTAGTAATAAATGCCATTTCTAATTCAAAATCTAATAATTTTGTTGGACCAAATCCAGGGGTGTCGCTTCCTTCGGCAGGTTTGGTTTGACCATAGGGTCTCTTAATAGGTGTCCCTGATGGAATGATCGATGAACTTCTTCCATGATATCCAATGGGAATGTGCACCCAGTTGGGTAATAAAGCATTTTCAGGGTCTCTAAACAAACTCCCAATATTTGTTGCATGTTCTTTGCTAGCATAAAAATCTGTGTAGTCTCCAATGCTTACTGGTAAGAGCATTTCAACTTCATCAATTCTAAAAATGATGGTGTCTTTGTGCATCGCATTATCCCGTAACTTCCCGTTTGTTACGTCAAAAACATGAGCAATTCTATTTCTAACCAATCGCCATGTTTTTCTGCCATCAGCAATAAAATCATTTAAATTATCTTGTAAAAAAATATCATCAGTAAGGGGAATTCCTTCAAAATATCCAAGTTGATGAAGTGCCCCTAAATCGATCGCAAAATCACCAATTCGACTCCCAATGGTAATAATATCGTTCTTAGTAATAAAAACACCAAATGGAATATTTTGAATTGGAAAATCTGAATTTTCATATACGGTAAGCCATGATTTTCTATTGGGGTTGTTCGCAGTTATCTCCATTGTAAATTGTTAATAAAGTTTGTATCAAATATAATGGAAAGTTATAATCTTCAAAACGATTTTTAAGTACATTTGACTTTTCTTAAATTAAATTTTTACAATGCAACGAGATAACGATATTTTTGAATTGATTAATGCTGAAAAGCAACGACAGTTAAATGGCTTAGAATTAATAGCTTCAGAGAATTTTGTAAGTGATCAAGTAATGGAAGCGGCTGGTTCTGTTTTAACAAATAAATATGCAGAAGGATATCCTAATAAAAGATATTATGGAGGTTGTGAGATTGTTGATGTAGTAGAGCAAATTGCTATAGATAGAGCTAAAGAATTGTATGGAGCTGCTTATGCAAACGTTCAACCTCATTCTGGATCTCAAGCAAATACAGCTGTATTTGCAGCCTGTCTTCAACCTGGTGATAAAATTTTAGGATTTGATCTCTCTCATGGAGGTCATCTAACTCATGGCTCTCCAGTAAATTTTTCTGGTAAATTATACAAACCTCATTTCTATGGGGTAGAGAAAGAAACAGGAGTTCTTAATTATGATAGTATCCAAGAAATTGCTAATGAAGTTCAGCCTAAAATGATTATTGCTGGTGCATCTGCTTATTCAAGAGACATAGACTTTAAACGTTTTAGAAAAATTGCAGATAGCGTTGGTGCATTGTTATTAGCAGATATCTCTCATCCTTCAGGAATGATTGCAAAAGGAATTCTTAATGACCCTTTACCTCATTGTCATATTGTTACAACCACTACTCATAAAACGTTAAGAGGTCCTAGAGGGGGGTTAATTTTAATGGGTAATGATTTTGATAATCCTTTTGGATTAAAGTTAAAAAATGGGAATTTAAAAAAAATGTCTTCATTACTAAATAGCGCTGTATTTCCTGGTAATCAAGGAGGTCCATTAGAACATATTATAGCAGCTAAAGCAATTGCATTTGGAGAAGCACTAACTGATCAATTTTTACATTATCAAGTTCAAGTAAAAAAGAATGCTACTGCAATGGCCGATGCCTTTGTAGAAAAAGGATATCATTTAATTTCTGGAGGAACAGACAATCATGTTATGTTAATCGACCTTAGAAATAAAGATATCAATGGAAAGGATGCTGAAGGTGCTCTTGAAAAAGCTGCGATTACAGTAAATAAAAATATGGTACCTTTTGATGATAAATCTCCTTTTGTAACCTCTGGTATTAGAATTGGTACACCTGCCATTACCACTCGAGGATTAAAAGAAGAAGATATGATTACTATTGTTGAATTTATAGATGAAGTAATTAAAAATTATGAAAATGGTGCTATAATAGAGTCAGTTAAGGAAAAAGTTCATACTTTTATGAAACATAGACCTTTATTTATAGGTTAAAATTTATTTCCCCATGAAATCTATAGTCTTTTTTACAATTCTTCTTTTTTCAAACTATATTTTTTCTCAAATAGCTTTTGAAAATGTAGCAAATGATGTAGGAGCAAACTACAGTTATGGAACCACTACTTATGGTGGTGGTGTATCATTTGTAGATTTTGATAAGGATGGTTGGGACGATATAACCTTCACGACGGAAGAAAGTACTGGAATCTATTTTTTAAAAAATACTGAGGGGGTTTTTAATTCAATTAATCTTACTGGGATCGATAACAATTTTAAAACAAAACAAGTTCTTTGGATAGATTACGACAATGACGGAGATAATGATTTAATTGTTTCAAGTTTCGAAGGTGTTAATAAATTTTACAAGAACGATGGTGCCATGAATTTTATCGATATTTCCTCAACGATTGGATTCTTTCAAACGGATCTGTTCACCTACGGAATTTCTTTTGGAGATATTGATAATGACGGAGATTTAGACGCTTTTATTTCTAATAGAGATGGAGCAGAAGACGATCAAAGAAATTATTTATATAGAAATGATTCTGGAACCTTTACGGATATAACTGGAATAGCTGGAATTTCTTTAGAGAGTCAATTATCTTTTTGTTCAATCTTTTTTGATTATAATAAAGATGGTTTTCAAGACATCTATGTCTCAAATGATAAACCTGACAATATTAATAGACTTTATAAGAACCTTGGAAATGGTACTTTTGAAGATGTTTCTGTTTCTAGTGGTGCAGGAATTGGTATTAATGCAATGACAACAACTTTAGGAGATTTTAACAATGATGGTTGGTTTGATATATATGTAACCAATACACCAGAAGGAAATGAGCTTTTAAAAAATAATGGTGATGGAACCTTTACGAATGTAGCAGAAGAAACAGGAACCTCCTTTAACAGCCTTTCTTGGGGTGCCGTATTTCTTGATGCTGATAGTGATGGGCTGTTAGATTTATATGTTAGTGGTAGTTTTGATGGAAGTGTTCCTTCTTTTCTACCCTCAGCTTTTTATCATCAAGAGAGTGATGGTACCTTTGTTATCCCTCAAGATATTGGTTTTGAAACCGATACTAGAGAAAGCTATACCAATGCTATTGGTGATATGAATAATGATGGAAGACCAGATATTATTGTTGGAAATGATACTGAAGATAATTTTTTATGGGAAAATAAAACTACTACGAATAATAATTGGCTAAAAGTTAATTTAGAAGGAGTTACCACTAATAGAGATGGTGTAGGAAATACCATAGAAGTACATATAGATGGTCAATCTCAATACAGATATACTCTTGCAGGTGAGGGGTATATGTCACAAAATTCTTTTTATGAATTTTTTGGCTTAGGTTCTGCTACTGAAATCGATTATATTAAAGTTACTTGGACGGGTACCAATATTGAAGATATCATTTATAATGTTGGAGTCAATCAGGCGATTACAATCAAAGAAGGAAATGGGGTTTTAAGTAATGTTACATACCAAACGGATCTCTTTAGCATGTATCCAAATCCAAGTAATAGCGGAATCTTTAGACTCTCCATCACCAATAATCAGATTGTTTCTATGACTATTTTTGATCTTTCAGGTAGAGTAATTAGCAACAAAGTGAATTTGAAAAATAACGATGAAATAAATTTGAGTCATTATGAAAAAGGAGTCTATTTAGCGAAACTCACCTCGGGGACCAAAAACAACATGATTAAGTTGTTAATTGATTAATCTTCATGTGCTCTATCTAATAAGTTCTTGTTCATAGTTTTGCTTGTTTTAGCTCCTAATTGCTTAATCTTTTCAACTTTATTAACAAGATTTCCTTGACCAGTCAGCTTCTTCATCGAAGAATCATAACTTCCTTGAACAGTTTTTAATTGATTTCCAACTTTTATCAAATCATTAGTTAAATTAACAAATTGGTCATGCAATCTACCAGCCTGATTAGCAATTTCTAATACATTTTTCTTTTGATTTTCTTGTCGCCACATAGAAGCTACTGTACTCAATGTTGCTAAAAGTGTAGACGTAGAAACCAACACCACATTTTTATCTAACGCATCTAAATACAATTGACTGTTGTTATTTAAAGCTAATAAATAAGCAGGTTCTATAGGAACAAACATCAATACATAATCAGGTGAATTAATTTCATATAACGCTTCATATTTTTTTTCACCAAGCTCTTTAATATGTTTACGAATACTTTCAATATGCTTTTTAAGGTGTTGCTTTTTTATATCATCATCATCTTCGTTAAAATATGCTTCATAATTTGTTAATGACACTTTAGAATCTACGATTAGATGTCTATTGTCAGGTAGGTTAATAATAAAATCAGGCTTTTTTAATCTTCCTTCATCATCTCTAAACCCTCCTTGAGTAGTATAGTGAATCTCTTTTGTAAGATTTGCTTTCTCTAAGAGGATTTCTAATTGAGTTTCACCCCAATCACCTTGAGCTTTACTATCTCCTTTTAACGCTTTGGTTAGGTTTACAGCCTCTTTACTCATCTGTATATTAAGATCTTTTAAGTGGTTGAGTTGTTCCTTTAAAGCAGAATGCATACCAATACTTTCTTTTTGTGACTCGGTTACTTTCTTTTCAAAGCCTTCAATTTTTTCTTTTAAAGGAGTAAGAATATTAGTAATATTTAGTTTATTCTGTTCAGTAAACTTTAAAGATTTTTCATCTAAAATTTTGTTTGCTAAATTTTCAAACTCTTTTGTAAATTTATCTTGAATTTTTTCTAGCTCTTTGTTATTCTCTAAAATTTTTTTTGTGGAGTTTTTTAACTCTGTTTCTAACCTTGTTTTTTCAGTAATTAGTAATTCTTTTTCTTCCTGAGAAAATTTTAAATCTTCTGTTGTGTTTTGTAGAGATTGATTGAGTATTGAATTTCTTTCTTGAAGCGCCGCTTGTTTTTTTTCATATTGCAACATCACAATTTTTCTGGCTAAAAAAACACCCATTAAAACACCAATAATACCACTGACTAAGTAAATAAATAAATCTGTCATCATTCAAAAATAAGTTCTTAAATTTAAAACTTTTAAAATAGACAATGCAAAGATTTTCGAAATATATATTTACTCGTATTTTAAAATGGAAGATAGTAGGTATATTTCCGTCACAAATAAATAAATATGTCATAATTGCTGCACCTCATACAAGTTGGAGAGATTTCCCTATAGCTATTTTAGCAAGAAATAGTGCAGGTGAAAAAATTAATTTTATAGGAAAAAACTCCCTATTTAAAGGCCCTTTTGGTTTTATCTTTCGTTCTTTAGGAGGGACACCTGTAGATAGAAGTCAGAGTAATAATTTAGTAGATGCAATTATTGCTATTTTTAATTCCAAAAAAAAGTTTGTAATAGCATTATCTCCAGAAGGTACTAGAAAAAAAGTAGCTACTTGGAAAACAGGTTTTTATTATATAGCAAAGGGAGCTAATATCCCTATTGTAATGGCAACCTTAGATTTTAAAAATAAACAAATAAAAATTTCAGAACCATATTATACTACTGACGATAAAGCAAAAGATTTCGATCATTTTTATTCTTTTTATAAAGGAGTTCAAGGGAAACATGCAGAATTATCCTAGTTTTTTAAATTTTTCAGTTACTTTTTTAGCAATGCCCACAATAACTTCGGTTGCTTTTATCATAGATTCTACAGGAACATATTCAAAGCGACCATGAAAGTTATGTCCTCCTGCAAATATATTTGGACAAGGCAATCCCATATAGGACAATTGCGATCCATCAGTTCCTCCTCTAATGGGTTTAATAAGAGGTGTTATTCCTATTTCTTTCATCACTTCCTCTGCAATATCAACAATATGCATTACAGGAATTACTTTTTCTTTCATATTATAATATTGATCCTTGATCTCTATCTGGAGTAACTCAGTTCCTAATTCTGAGTTGAATTTGTTTACTAAATCAATCATTAAACACTTTCTTTTTTCAAATAAATCTTTGTGATGATCGCGAATGATATAATGTAATATTGTCTGTTCTACAGTTCCTTTAAATTGATGTAAGTGAAAAAAACCTTCATAGCCTTCCGTAGATTCAGGAACTTCATTTTCTGGTAAACTTTTTATAAAATTGGCAGCTATAGTCATAGAATTAATCATTTTCCCTTTAGCATATCCAGGATGAACGATTTTTCCATTAATAGTTACTCTTGCACTAGCGGCATTAAAATTTTCATATTCTAACTCACCAATCTGGCTCCCATCCATTGTATAGGCCCATTGTGCTCCAAATTTTTCAACATCAAATTTATGTGCTCCTTTTCCAACTTCTTCATCTGGAGTAAAACAAATTCTAATTTTTCCATGCTTTATTTCTGGATGATTAATTAAATATTCCATGGCTGTCACAATTTCTGTAACACCAGCTTTATCATCTGCTCCAAGAAGGGTAGTGCCATCAGTGGTGATAATTGTCTGTCCTTTATATTGTAATAAATCATCAAAATAACTGGGACTAAGAATAATCCCTTCTTTTTTATTTAAAACAATATCTTGACCGTTATAATTATGATGAATTTGAGGAGTTACGTTAGTTCCTGTAAAATCTGGAGAAGTATCTATATGAGAGACAAAACCAATGGTAGGAACATCCTCCTTTATATTGCTGGGTAACGTTGCCATTAAATAACAATTTTCATCAAGTGTAACGTCACTCATTCCAATCTTAACTAATTCTTTTTCTAACATTCTAGCTAATTTCCATTGTTTTTCTGTACTAGGAAATGCTGGATTAGTAGGATCAGATTCAGTATCTATCGTTACATAGCTGATAAATCGATCAATAATTTTATTTTTATCCATATTAATATGATATTTTGTCTAATAAATTCAGCCCATTACAAATCCTTTCCGACACCAAAGAATCTCCGTAGACTTCTATTTTTGAGTGAATATAATTATTTTCATTTATTTTTATAAAAAGATTGGAAATTTGATATGGAAAATTACCTTTATTTCCTTGTGCAATTGAGTAATATGCATTTTTATTTTTAAAATTAAATGTCCTAGAAACAGTCTCCAATAATCCTTGTTTAGATAGGTTTGTTTTAAATTTCTTTATAAAACCTTCATCAAATGACATTTTGTTTGTAATATATGTAATGTCAAGTAACATTGTTTCAGTGAGTTGTTTTGTAGTGTCAGCAGTATATATTGATGACTGATGCTGATCATAATATAAATTTGTTTTCCATGTACTAGGAAATTGGACAGTAAACATTTTTTTTACATCATCAATCTTCTCTAAGTCTAAAAATTCTTTTGTTTCACAATTTTGTTCTTCTAAAAAAACTGATTTTTTTTCGCAAGCAAGGAATAAAATTACAAAGACTATACTGTAATATCGTGTCATCTATCTGTTAAATTTAAGTGTTCCAATTTTTTTATTGCCCCCTAACCATGCTGTATTTCTATTAGCAAACTGAATCGTATAAAAACTGTCTTTACTAAGGTCCTTCCATGTTAAGCCACCGTCATTAGAAAAAGAAATTCCAGTTTTACCAACAGCAACAATTTCTTTTCCAAGACTTTCAGGAACATATTGCACACAACTTTTATAATTAGGAGTACGTCCATTAGCAACTAATGTCCATGTTTTGCCACCATCTTTAGTGATTGCTTTATTTCGAATATTTTCTTTTGGATTAGAATAATCTCCACCAATAATAATTCCATTGTTTTGATCAGCAAAATCCACAGAATAAATTCCTTGTGTGTTGCTCCCTTGAATTATTGGGGTATTAAATACTTCCCATGTTTCTCCTGCATCCAAAGATCTAAAAACTCTTGCCTTAGTTCCTCCAGTAACAATCCAAACAGTTTTTTCTAAAATTTTTAAATTTGTATTACTTGCCGCAAAAGCTGCTTCACCCTCTGATACCTTGGGTAATTTCTCACAAGGAATTTTAAACCATGAATGACCTCCATCATTTGAACGTATGATAGATAAACATTGATCTATTGGATCACCCATCGCAATTCCATTTAATGCATCAAAAAAAGCCATTGAATCATAAAATACCTTTTCGTGAACCTCTTTATAAACCAAGTGATGTTTATTCTGACTATACCGATATAATAATGCAGGATTTCCAATACTCAAGGCAAAATAATCTGTGCCATTAAAAGCCATACTTCTAAAATTAGGAAGTATAGAATCGTTTTTAAGTTCGTAGGTTTTAAAATCTACTCCATTATCGGTAAAACCAATAGTTCCTTTAGATGTTACAAAACATAATTTTTGTTCATTAACAGCATGTATGGCTCTTATACTCTCATCATTGATTGTATACGTACTTATTGAAATATCTTCTATAGTCCTAGGTGTTCTATTGTTCTTACATGAAAAAATAAAAATTAATGCTATAAAAATTTGAAAAAATGATTTCATAATTGGTATTTTTATAGAACGAAAATACATAAATCATTTATTGAATAATGAAGAAAGCGTTGGTAATTTCTGGGGGTGGCAGCAAAGGGGCATTTGCAGGAGGTGTTGCAGAATATTTGATGAATGTGAAAAAAAAAGAGTATGATATTTTTGTAGGAACTTCAACAGGAAGCTTAATGATATCTCATTTAGCTCTTGGAAAAATTGATGACTTGAAAAAAATTTATAGTTCTGTTAATCAACAAAGTATTTTTAATGTAAACCCTTTTCGAATTAAAAACTCGAATGGTGTTACGTTAGTTCAGATTCGCCACACCAGTACAATTTTTAATTTTTTAAGAGGGAGTAAGACTTTTGGGGAAAGTAAAAACTTACGAAAACTCATTAGAAATAGTATTACAGAACAAATGTATCAAGATATTCTTTTTCATAAGAAAAATGTTGTAGTAACAATCTCCAATCTTACTGCAAATAGAATAGAATATAAATCGATTCTTGAAAATAGTTATGAAGATTTTTGTGATTGGATTTGGGGATCTTGTAATTATTTGCCTTTTATGAGTCTGTTAGAAAAAAATGGACATCAATATGGTGATGGTGGTTTTGGGTGCCTGATCCCTATTAGGGAAGCCATAGAAAGAGGTGCAAAAGAGATTGATGCAATTATCTTAGAAACAGAGTTGACTCAAATTAATAGGTTGCCAGATAAAAATCCTTTTTCCTTATTATTTACTATACAAGAATTTATGATGAAACATGTTGAAAAACATAATATTACTATTGGAAAACTATCTGCAAAGCATCATAATGTAAATCTAAACTTATATTATACCCCTACAGTTTTAACCACAAATTCATTAGTTTTTGATTCCGAAAAAATGTTAAAGTGGTGGGATTCTGGGTATGAATATGCTCAGCAACGAGATGGTGAAAATACGAGTGAATTCAGACCTGATATTTTAAATATAACATAGAAAACTATTCCTGTTGTTTTACTTGTATTATATCCTTGGTTAGCTCTATAAACATATTATTCTTTTGAGGGTTGTTACTTTGAGAATTACTTATCTCTTCTAGCGTTAACATTGTATTTGTTTGGTTTTGAATAGGCCTATTTCCTGTTGTAATAAAAAGGATTGTTCTCTCTAATAAAGGATCTGACATTTCTCCAAGAACACCGAGGTTATTATAATTTTCAGGAAGATTTATTGTAGGGTTAATTCCATTAGGTTCATTAAAACTATTTTTATTTTGAATTTCTAAAACCAGCGGTTGAATAGCCCATGTATGATCAGGATTTAAATTATCCCCTGATCTTGTAAAGTTTTCGGAATCATAAAGGGTTACAGATCCTTGTACTTTTCCTGTAGTTACCGTACCAACTGATTTTACATCTATATAAGCAGATAAGCTGTTCATTACCAGTTCAGAGGCAGAAGCTGTACTTTTCGTAGTAATAAAATAAATAGTATTTAAATTTAATGAATTAATAGGTTCTTGAAGAATGATATTTTGATTTTGATCGCTGTTTACAATCTCATTGGTAAAATAGTTTTCAAATAAACTAGCATCTAAAGCTTCTTGAACTTTTGTATTCCAAAGTTGCTTTGAAAACAGTTGACCGTTAAACTGTCCTGTTATCATACCGCCTAAATAAGTTGCTGTGCTTACTCTACCACCTCCATTATAGCGTAAATCCACGATTAAATCAGTGATACCTTCTGATTGAAAAGTAGCAAAAGCATCGTTTAGCTGAGCATCAAAAGCACTAGAAAATTGATTGTACATTAAATATCCTATCTTATGAGTATCTTCTTCTATCGTCTTAACAATAGCAACTGGGTTTTCTTGAATTTGTGATTTTGTTAAGTTGATTGTTGTAGAATTAGAGGATGGATTACCGTTATTAAAATCTGCAAGAGTAATTGTGTAATTCGTATTCTCATCAAAAAGTAATGCGCTATAATTAGATTCTGTGAGTTGAACACCATCAACTTCAGAAAATAACATACCTCTAGTGATATTTTTTAACTCAGCATCAGAATTAGGAATTACATACCGAACATATCCAAAAACTTTAGAAGGGTTATCTGCATACCTTACCAACCCAAACTCCATGCCGTTGCTTAAATTTATTCCTTGAAAAGAATTTTCTAAAGCAACATAATCATCTACAATCCAAGAAAAACGATCGATTACTCCAGGTTGATAGCGTAAGCTTTGAAAAACCTCATCGGGTGAATAATTAGAATATTCTGAGTATAATTGACCAACATTGGTAAACCTAGTATCTGATAAATCGGGTACATCAGGTTGCCATAAATAATAAGTATTCATGGCTCTCCAAATAAACAGATGAATTTCATCATTTCCACTCGCAATAAAATTATCACTTTTCTCACATGAAGTAACTAATACAACACTTACGATTGTCATAAAGATACTTTTAAAAATTTTATTTTTCATTATCGTCCTAAATTTGGTAAATCTTGTTTGATAAACACTCCCTTATCTATATTCCGTTGTGAATCAATGGAATGATAGATAATCTCTAATCCAAATGGATTACAAGGAGACGTTGCTCCCATGCTTCCAGTAAATATATAATTAATAGCTTGAGTTAATATTGGATCGGAATTTTCACCTAATTCTCCTAGATTTAAAGGATCTTCGTTAGAACACAATTGAATCGTAGGGGTGATTCCTGTTTCATACGTTTCATCATTTAAATTCGAAAACGTAAGAACGACGGGGTCTAGGGCATATTGGTGGTTAAGATTCGCTTGATATAAATCATAATCTGGTGAATCATACAGTGTAATAGACCCTAGGTTGTCTCCATTTGTGGTGTTCCCTAAAACATGAACGTTTATATAAGGCGTCAAACTATTAATTAATAATTCAATAGCAGAGGAACCTGTAAACCCATTTCCATTTAATATAATGTAAACATCGGTTAGGTTTAAACCATTAATCATTTGATTATTCTCTAAACTGGTTGGAAACTTTGTGAGTAAAGAATCTGGTTGATTGAGCTCAAACCATTGTTGCGCTTTTAAATTCCAAGTTTCCTTGATTAATACTTCATTAGAAAATTGACCCGTAATCATTGATGCAATACTAGCGACGATTCTAGCAAAAGAATCGGCTCCAATAGCATATCGTAAGTCAAATACCAATTCATTGACAGATTGATTTTTAAAATCAAGCATGATAGCATTTAAATCATCAAGGTAGTGATTAGAAAAGTCATTGTTATACATTAAATACCCTACTTGTTGAGTGCCTAAATCAATTTTTTTATTCAGATATATCCCAGGATATTCATAAACCTCTTTAACTAAATCTACTCTTTTATTATTTTCAGTAAGCATCATACCATCAAAATCGGCCATTAGCAATTTTAAGGTGTCTTGTTCGTAATTAACGACCAAGTCTAAATAATTATTTTCTTCTAAATGAATAGTGTCTCCCTCTTCATTAATAATTGCATAAAAAAACTCGCCTCTCGAAATATCTTGCGATGATGAGTAGGACAGAGGTAGAATATGAGAAACATAACCAACAACACTATCCAATCTATTAGGATCTTTAAAGACGCCAAATTCCATTCCATTGGTAAATGAGGATCTAGAAGAGGATGGGGTTTCCAATAAGGTATAATCTTCAATTAAGCTAGATCTTACATCTGAAGCTGGTACTAATGAATTAAATATATCTTCTGGATTTTCAAACCCTTGTAAATAGCTCTCTAATTGCTCTTCTGAATAAAAACGTGTGTCGGAAAGATCTACTACTTGATCTTGATTAATATAATAGGCATTGAGTCCTTTCCAGATAAAGTCTTGTACCTCAATATCTTCAGGGGGTGAATAGTCTTTTTTTACACAGTTATACAATGTAAAACAACTACAAAAGATTACCATTATTTTTATTGTAAATACTTCCTTCATAACTTGTATCGTAATAACAATCTAACGCAATTTAAGTATAATTAGTATTTTTTTAGCTATGGTTGTAACAAAATATAGTACATTTCGTCGAAGTGATGTATAAGTACAGAATTTAAAAGTTTTTTATTAAGGAAATTAGATTTAAATAAATGAACCAATCTGACTTTTTAAAAGTTACGATTCCATTTAAAGATAAAGTCTTTAGGCTGGCTAAAAGGTTGTTAATATCAACTGAAGAAGCAGAAGATGCTACTCAAGAATTATTTTTTAAATTATGGAGAAATAAAGATAAAATTGCCAACTACAAGAATGCAGAGGCTTTTGCAATGACCATGACAAAAAATTACTGTTACGATCGTCTCAAGTCTAAGCAGGCAAGTAATTTAAAATTAATTCACAACAATTATAAAGAAAAAGAGATAAGTTTAGATCAACAAATAGAATTATTAGATAGTGTAAATAAAATACATATGCTCATAGAAAAACTACCAGAACAGCAAAAAATGATTATTCAACTGAGAGATATTGAACAGTATAGTTTTGACGAAATCTGTGAAATATTATCGATGAAACCAACAGCTGTTAGAGTAGCTTTATCAAGAGCTAGGAAAGTTATTAGAGAACAACTAACACAACAACATAACTATGGACTTAACTAAGTTAAAAAAATTATTAGAACAGTATGAAAATGCCAAAACAACTTTAGAAGAAGAAGCTTATCTAAAAGCGTATTTTTCATCAGCAGATGTTGTTCCAGAGTTAGACTCGTTCAAAGAAATGTTTTTGTACTTTCAAACAGTAAAAAAAGAGGTGTATCCTAGAGATGTTAAGGTAGATACCAAGAAAAAAAAGCCTTTAAAATGGGTGTCAATTGCAGCCTCGATTGTATTTTTATTTTCTATTATAACCTATACAACTAATATAATAGTAGGTAAACAATCTAAGGTAACAATTAGTTCTGTTGACGAACTTCCACCAAAAGCTCGTTCTAATTATAAAGAAATTGAAAAGGTGTTAAAAGTTTTCTCAACAAACCTAAACAAAGGCACCAAAGCATTTGCTAACTTATACACCTATGAAAACTCAGTAAATAAAATTTTTAATACTAATATAACCACTAAATTAAATCCGTAATAATGAAAAAAATAATTTTATTAATCGCACTCTCAATTGGACCGATAGTAGGCTATGGGCAATCAATTTACGATACCCTTGAGGATATGGATGGTATTTCTTCTATAGTCATTAGTAAGGATGCTTTCGATATTCTATCAAAATTTAATGTAAATCTAGACAGCAACGAAAACGATGAAATGTTAGAAGTATTTACCATGATTAAAGATTTGAATGAATTGAAAATTTTCTCTTCAGAAAACTTAGAATTAGCACCAACCATGGAATCTTTGGTAACGAAAGAAGTGAAAACAAAAAAATTAACTCAATTAATGCGAATCAAAGAAGACAATTCTAGAGTATTGATTTATGTAAATTCAGGAAAAAACAAAGAGTATGTCAGTGAAGTATTGATGTTTGTAAAAGGAATTAATAAAAAAACAGGAGGAATGTCAGAAGCAGTGATTGTATCTTTAACTGGAACTATTGACATCAATAAAATGTCAAAATTAGCGGACACGTTTACTAAAAAAAATAATAAGTAAGTAATGAAAAAAATCATATATATATTTCCCATATTATTTTTAATGAGTTTACTTACAGCATGCAATCAGAGTCAAAGCTTACAGTCATACTTAGTAAAAAGTCAAGAGAAGAAAGGGTTTATGAACATAGATATTCCTTCAAGCTTCCTTCAATTTAAATCTCCAGATGTTTCAGAAAAGGTGAAAAATACATTAAAAAGTATTCGAAAAATTAATCTAATAGGATTACCTTATTTGAATAATGAAGCTGATTATGAAAATGAAAAAAAAACAATCAAAGAGATTTTAACAAATTCTAACACTTATAAGAATTTGATGCGAATGGACATGAAAGGAATGAAAGTAACTCTTTATTATAGTGGAAGTTCAGATTCTATTGATGAAGTAATCGCTTTTGGGTATTCTAATAAAGTAGGTGTTGGTATTGCAAGAGTTTTAGGAGAAGATATGAACCTCTCAGAAATCATAAAAATGATGAAATACATTAAAATGGATCCTTCTCAACTAAATCTTAATAAGTTTAATATTTCTATTGATTAAGTATCAAAAACAACTCTTTAAAAGCCATTATTTAACAAAATAATGGCTTTTTCTTTTAACTAGGCATTAACAACTGCCTCTTTAATATTTGTTATTTTTGGAAAATAATATAACTATAAATGAAGTTTAAAAAACCTGTTTTATTCCTTTTTTTGCTCACTTTTTCTGTTCTTTTTTCACAAATTCAGGACCCATCGTCAATCTACAGAAAAGAAAAAGAAAAGGTTCATAATCTAATTCATACAAAATTAAAAGTAGATTTTAATTTTAATAAGAAAGAACTTAATGGTGAAGAGTGGGTTACTTTAGCTCCTCATTTTTATGCCTCAAAGACTGTTGTGCTAGATGCCAAAGCAATGATTATCAAGACCATTACTTTGCAAGGTGAAAAGATACCTTATACCTATGATGGATATCATATAATCATTGAATTACCAAGAGAATACCAAAAAGGAGAGGAGTTTACAATATATATTAATTATATAGCACGACCAGAAAAAGTGAAAGAAAAGGGAAGTATAGCCATCACAGCAGCAAAAGGCTTATATTTTATTAATCCAACCGGATCAGACCCTAACAAGCCCACACAAATTTGGACGCAAGGTGAAACAGAGTCCAGTAGCTGTTGGTTTCCTACCATAGATGCGCCTAATCAAAAGACGAGTCAAGAAATTTATATTACTGTTCCTAAAAAGTTTACAACTCTTTCAAATGGAACACTAGTGAGTCAAATTACTAATGGAGCTAATAGAACAGATTATTGGAAATTTGATCAAAAGCATGCCCCATATTTATTTTTTATGGGTATTGGTGAATACGAAATCGTTAAAGATTTTTATAAAAAGATCCCTGTTAATTATTATGTAGAAAAAGAATATGCCTATTTGGCTAAAGATATTTTTGGATATACTCCTGAAATGATTGGTTTTTTTGAAGGAATCTTAGGGGTAAAGTACCCTTGGAATAAATACAGTCAAATTGTTGCCAGAGAGTATGTTAGTGGTGCTATGGAAAATACAACAGCAGTAATTCATGGCGAAGATGCGTATCAGATGAAAGGGCAGTTAATTGATGAGAATCGGCAAGAGAATACGATTGCTCATGAAATTTTTCATCATTGGTTCGGAAATTTAGTTACTTCTGAAAGTTGGAGTAATCTAGCGCTCAATGAGTCTTTTGCCAATTATAGTCAATATCTATGGAAGGAATATAAGTATGGTAAAAAGGATGCAGATATTCATCTATATGAAAATAGAAAGGCCTACATAGATGATACTGCAAATTATGATAAAAACCTAGTTCGTTATTATTATAATGATAAAGAAGATATGTTTGATCTGGTTAGCTATAATAAAGGAGGTGCTATTTTACATATGTTGCGTAAATATATTGGTGATAAAGCTTTTTTTTCTGGCCTACAAAAGTATCTGACAGACAATCAATTTAAAGCTGCTGAAGTATCTCAATTACGTTTAGCACTTGAGGAAATTACTGGGAAAGACTTACACTGGTTTTTTAATCAATGGTTTTATGGGTCTGGGCATCCAATAATTAACGTGTCCTATGATTATAATCCCTTAGAAAAAACAGTGACAGTAAACCTAGTTCAAACTCAAAAGAATGAGTTTAAATTTCCGATAGCGATTGATATTTATGAAATGGGAACTAAGATTAGACATCATGTATTTGTGTCTGGTAAAGATGCTTCGTTTAAATTTTCGTACCAAAGCAAAAATCCTGATTTAATTCAAGTAAATGCTGACGGCGCTTTGCTGGCTGAATTTGTTGAAAATAAAGTATTAAGTGATTATATATTTCAATTTAAAAACGCAGAAAATTTTGAACATAAAAAAGAGGCGTTATTAGAAATCATAAAAAATCAAGATCAGAAAAAGGCCTTTAATGCAGTAACAGAGGCACTTAATGACGATTTTTATAAAATTAGGATTTTAGCACTAGAAAATATTGATCTTATTAACAAATGGAGTAAAAGGGTTGCCATAAACAGAATAAAAAGTTTAGCAACCAATGATCCCAAAACATTAGTACAAGCAGCTGCAATAGAAACACTAGGTAAATTAACAGATCCAATATTAAAACCTATTTTCGAAAAAGCACTTACAAGTGAATCTTATAGTGTGATTGGAAAGGCATTGGTTAGCATGTATTATATTGATAAAAAGTATGCAATCAAAAAGTCAAAAAAATTACCTCTACCGGTTAAGAAAATCATAGCAACGCCATTAACAAGGATATATATAGAAGAAAAAGACGACACAGAAATGGCTTTTATCGCTAACAATGTCTTGGCTGGTATATATTTAAATAACAATCCTAAGGTGCAGTCTATTTATAAAAAAGCCTATGATCAAATAGTTTCCAGTAATAACTCCAAAGCAATTTTAAACTTAGTAAATGATATTGTTGCTAAAGGAAATCAGTACAAACAATATAACTTCGATCAACTAGGGATTAATCTATTAAGAGAAATGGTTCAAAAGCAAAAAACAGCCAATCAGACCAACAAGCTTAAAAATATTGAAATGATTAAGGTGGCAATAGGTAAATTAGTCAAATAGTTACCTTTTTTTATATTCATCAAAAGTACCGTCCTTATAGAAAACCACAATTTTATTAATTATTTTGTCAGGTGTCTTGAGATTTTGTTCTACAACTGTCGCAGATTGATTTAGAGGCGTAAAAGAGGGGATATCTACCATTTTTGGGTAACTTCCTTTCCCATTTAGTAACCAATAAATATCAACCTCATTAAAAGTATTGGTTATTTTCAATATAAAATCTAAGCTCGGTTTATTTCTACCTGATAGAATATGTGAAATACTTGATCGTTGTACGCCAATTTTATCGGCAAATAAAGAAGCCGAAAGCTGATGATGCTCCAATATTTTTTTAATTCGATTTGTAAACGCTTCTTTGTTTACCATTGTAACAATAATTTATTATTACAAATGTAAACACACTAAAAATCATATCCAAATATATTTTTTATTAAATATAAATAACAATTATATGAAACTATTACTTTAGTATAAATTATATAAATTAATGATTTTTAGATAGTTAAAATTTTAAATAGATTTTTATTATTTTTTAAATGCATCAAAAGATATCATTCTTTAAATAAGGTTACAAAAGTTAAATAAGAGCAATATAAAAGTAACAAATGTAATATATAGCGAATTACAATTGTAATAAATTATTCTTGTATTTTTGTAAAATCATTTTATGTTATGAAATCATTTACATCTGATAACGCATTAAAAATTGCTAAAGAATATAAAGTAAATTCTCTATCAGGTAGATGGATTACTGTTTCTCACTTAGAAGAAGTTTTAGCAAGTTTCACTTACAATACGATACAAAAAGAAACCATTGGTTTTTCTGAAGAAGGGAGAGATATCTATCAACTACGGATGGGGGATGGGCCTAAAAAAATCCTTATTTGGACTCAAATGCATGGAAATGAAAGTACAGGCACCAAGGCAATGGTTGATTTATTGAATTATATGAATGCATTAGAAGATGAAATAAGTTCGTACATTTTGTCGCAATGTACCATAAAAATCATCCCTATTTTAAACCCTGATGGAGCAGAAAAGTATACAAGAGTAAATACGAATAATATTGATTTAAATAGAGACGCTGTTCATTGCAAAGCAATAGAAAGTAAATTATTAAGAGCTGTTTTAGATTCTTTTCAACCCGATTTTTGCTTTAACCTCCATGATCAACGATCTATATTTGGAGTTGAAGGAACCAAGAATCCAGCTATTATTTCATTTCTTGCCCCTTCCGAAGAAATCACCCGAAAAGTTACCAGAACGAGAAAAACAACAATGAATGTCATTGTTTCGATGAATCGCTTATTACAAGAAATTATTCCGAATCATATTGGTCGGTATACAGATGAATTTTACCCAACAGCCACGGGTGATAATTTTCAAAAACTTGGATATCCAACAATTTTAATCGAATCTGGGCACCATGGTGAAGATTATGAAAGAGAATCTGTTAGAGAATATACATGTATGGCTGTTCTACAAGGATTACTAAATATCGCTTCAACTAATACCTTTAAAGACTATAGAAACTACTTTGCGATTCCTAATAATAATAAACGGTTCATAGATCTTTTATATCGAATTCCTAATTCTCCTGATAAAGCTTTTCAATTGAAAGAAAAACTTATAAATCATTCAATAGAATTTATTCCTGAAGAGGTAATTATTGACATTTCTGAACATTTTTTCCATAAAGAAATCGATTTCGAGCCCTAATTTATTGAATTTTTCTCACGATAACATAAGTTTAATTGAATAAAATTCATACTTTTGATTTATTAAGTGAATAAAAAATAATTTATGAAGAAGTTTATTCTTGATGAAATTGATCATCAGATATTAGATATTTTGATCGAAAATGCAAGAACTCCATTTACAGACATTGCAAAAAAATTATTGGTATCAGCTGGAACGATTCATGTGCGTGTAAAGAAAATGGAAGATGAAGGAATCATACAGGGATCAACACTTACCTTAAACTACGAAAAGATGGGCTATTCCTTTATCGCTCACGTAGGAGTTTTTTTAGAAAAAACATCCATGACTAAAAATGTTATTTCTAATTTAAATTCGATTCCTAATGTTACTGTAGCTTATGTAACTGCTGGAAAATATAATATTTTCTGTAAAGTGAGAGCAAAAGGAACCAATGATGCAAAAGACATCATTTACAAAATAGATGAAATACCCGGTGTCAGCAGAACAGAAACTATGATTGCTTTGGAAGAAAGTATCAATGATAAAAAGAGAATGATGCATGCCATCTTTAAAGAACTATAATAGTATTATTACCAACCAAAAATCCTCTTCATAAACGATGAGGTTTTTTTTTGCTCACAATAATGTGATCATAAATTGAGCTTGTTCTTTTTTTAATATCTTTAGCTTATGAATTTTATTTCTAAACTACCCGAAGTTCAAACTACCATTTTTACGATCATGAGTGCCATGGCAAATCAATACAATGCCATTAATTTATCACAGGGTTTTCCCAACTTTAAAAGCGATCCAATATTAATTGAATTAGTATCTAAAGCAATGAAAAATGGCTATAACCAATACGCACCAATGATGGGGAGTATGGCCTTAAGAAAAGCGATTTCACATAAATTTGAAGAGGTATATAAATCCCACTACCACCCAGAGAAAGAGATTGTCATTACAGCAGGAGCAACACAAGCAATCTTTACTATAATTACAGCTTTTGTTCGCTCCAACGATGAGGTCATTATTTTTACACCCGCTTATGATTGTTATGAGTCTGCCATAGAGCTTCAGGGAGCTAAAGTAGTCCCTATACAGCTATCTTACCCTGAGAATAAAATTGATTGGGATGTTGTACAAAAAAAGATCAATTCAAAGACAAAAATGATTGTAATCAATTCTCCGCAAAATCCTACTGGATCGATATTTTCTAAGCAGGACATGCAATCCCTGGAAAGGATTACAAATAATACAGATATTATTGTGCTAAGCGATGAAGTCTATGAGCATATGATTTTTGATGGTAAAAAACATGAAAGTGTATGCCTTTTCCCAGCATTAAAAGAACGATCTTTTATTACAGCATCATTTGGTAAAACATTTCATAATACCGGTTGGAAAGTTGGGTATTGTTGTGCGCCAAATATGTTAATACAAGAGTTTGTTAAAATACATCAATACAATGTTTTTGCAGTAAATCATCCCGTGCAAATAGGATTAGCAACCTATCTAGAAGACCCCACTCACTATCAATCATTACCTAATTTTTATCAAGAAAAGAGAGATTTATTTTTGAATGCGATCTCAAATTCTAGATTTTTATACACACCAACTCAAGCCACGTATTTTCAAACCTTAGAATATTCTAATATTTCTGATGAAGGGGCTGTCGATTTTGCAACAAGATTAACAAAAGAACATGGAATTGCCTCTATACCACTATCAGTTTTTAATAAAAATCAACAAGATTTTAAGACTCTACGGTTTTGTTTTGCCAAAACAGATGATACTCTACTACAAGCTGCAGATATTTTAAATCAATTATAATCATAATTGAATTTGAAAATGTTATTTTCGTTACATTAAATGAACGTAACACAGATCATGACTACTAACCTAGAATACAATTCATCACGCATACAACAAGAGACGTTAAAAAAATTGTATGTACAGATGTTGTTACCTCGTTTAATAGAGGAGAAAATGTTGGTATTATTACGACAGGGAAAAATTTCTAAATGGTTTTCTGGAATTGGGCAAGAAGCTATTTCGGTAGGAGTGACCGCCGCATTACAAAAAGAAGAATATATTTTACCAATGCACAGAAACCTTGGTGTTTTTACAACTAGAGAAATCCCTTTACACCGGTTATTTTCTCAATGGCAAGGCAAGCCAAGTGGATTTACCAAAGGAAGAGACCGTAGTTTTCATTTTGGAACTCAAGAGTTTAATATTGTTGGAATGATTTCTCACTTAGGCCCTCAGTTAGGAGTGGCAGATGGAATTGCACTGGCAAATAAATTAAAAGAAAACAACCATGTTTGTGCTGTCTTTACTGGTGAAGGAGGCACAAGCGAAGGTGATTTTCATGAAGCATTAAATGTTGCTTCTGTTTGGGAGTTGCCTGTTATATTTTGTATAGAAAATAATGGGTATGGACTCTCAACACCCACCTCAGAACAATATCATTGTAAGGATTTAGCAGATAAGGGAGTTGGCTATGGAATAGAAAGTCATATAATCGATGGAAATCATATTTTAGATGTGTATACAAAGGTCTCTGATATCGCAGAAGATCTTAGAAAAAACCCACGACCAGTTTTACTAGAGTTTAAAACATTTAGAATGCGAGGTCATGAAGAAGCCAGTGGCACAAAATATGTTCCTAAAGAAGAAATGGATCGTTGGAAAAAAAAGGATCCCATAAAAAATTATGAACACTTCTTGCTTTCAGAAAATATTCTCTCAGAACAGTCAATACAAGAGATCAAAAAAGAATTCAAAGCGGAAATCGATCAACATCTTCAAATGGCATTTAATGAAGAAGCTATTACTGTAGATCTTTCTTTGGAATTAAATGATGTATATAAAAAACATCAACTAACACACATCCCTCCATCCACAAAAACATCAAACATTAGATTAATAGATGCTATATCTAGTGCCTTACGTGAGTCTATGGAACGATATGATGATTTGATTATTATGGGGCAAGATGTTGCAGAATATGGAGGTGTCTTCAAGATTACAGAAGGATTTGTAAAACAATTTGGAAAAGAACGAGTAAGAAATACCCCTATTTGTGAATCTGCAATTGTAGCAGCAGCCTATGGCATTTCTATTAATGGAATGAAGGCTGTTATGGAAATGCAATTTGCAGATTTTGTAAGTTCTGGTTTTAATCCGATTGTTAATTTATTAGCAAAGTCAAATTATCGATGGGGTCAAAATGCAGACGTAGTGATAAGAATGCCTTGTGGTGCCGGTGTAGGAGCAGGGCCATTTCACAGTCAGACAAACGAAGCCTGGTTTACCAAAACACCAGGGCTAAAAGTCATATATCCTGCTTTTCCGTCAGATGCCAAAGGACTACTATGTGCTGCAATCAATGATCCAAATCCAGTTTTGTTTTTTGAACACAAAGCATTGTACCGTTCTGTTTACGAAGATGTTTCTGAAGATTATTACACCATAGAAATCGGAAAAGCTTCATTACTACAAGAAGGTGATGATGTAACCATTATATCGTATGGAGCTGGTGTGCATTGGGCGCTAGAAACCCTAGATAAAAATCTAGAAATTGAGGCAGACCTGATAGATTTAAGAACATTACAACCATTAGATACTAACACTATATATGCCTCTGTTCGAAAAACCGGAAAAATTATAATTTTACAAGAAGATTCTATGTTTGGTGGGGTAGCTAGTGATATTTCTGCACTGATTACAGAAAATTGCTTTGAGTTTTTAGATGCCCCTGTAAAGAGAGTAGCTAGCATAGAAACACCCATCCCTTTTCACGGAGAATTAGAAAAACAATACTTACCTAAAAATCGTTTTGAGTCAGCCTTAAGATCATTATTAGCCTATTAATAAAAACTTAATTAAATAACATGAATAAACAAATTATTTTAAAAAATAGACCTGTTGGATTTCCAGATGAGACAACATGGAATTTAGAAACAAATGAAATTCCAACACTAAAAGAAGGTGAAGTTTTAATTAAGCATCATTATATATCCTTAGATCCTGCCATGCGTGGATGGATGAATAGTAGTAAGTCGTATATTCCTCCTGTTGAAATCAATGATGTAATGCGTGCTGGGTCTATTGGTAAGGTGATTAAGACTAACGGTCATCCAACATTTAAGGTTGGTGATTGTCTTACAGGCTGGGGAGGTGTTCAGCAATATGTGGCAACGGACGGAAGAGGGTGGTTTAAAGTAGATGATTCGTTAGCACCAATGCCGTTATATATTAGTACACTGGGAATGCCCGGAATGACAGCCTATTTTGGGATAACAGAAGTAGGTAAAATTAAAAAAGGAGATATCGTATTAGTATCTGGTGCTGCAGGAGCTGTTGGTAGTGTTGTTGGTCAGATTGCAAAAATAAAAGGATGTACAGTTATTGGAGTCGCAGGTGGAAAAGAAAAATGCAACTATCTTATTGAAGAATTAGGTTTTGATGCTGCTATTGATTATAAATCAGAAAATATCCATAAAGCGTTAAAAGAAAAATGTCCCAATGGGATCGATGTATATTTTGACAATGTTGGTGGAGAAATTTTAAATGCAGCATTAACTAGATTACGGATGCATGCTAGAATTGTAATCTGCGGTGCAATCTCTCAATATAACAATAAAAAAAATATCACAGGACCCAGTAACTACCTGAGTTTACTCGTTAACAGAGCTTCAATGCAAGGAATGGTTGTGATGGATTATGCTAATGATTATAAAAAAGCTGCCCAAGAAATGGGAATGTGGATAGCACAAGGGAAGCTACGATCTAAAGAAGCTGTTTTTGAAGGAATAGAAAACTTTCAAGAAACCTATGCACGCCTTTTTAATGGTAATAAAAAGGGAAAACTAGTATTAAAAGTAATCGAAGAGTAGCCTTGTGGAACATTTTTTTCAATGTCCATATTGTTGGGAAGAAATTTCGATGATGTTGGAACCCACTATTCCTTCACAAACTTATATAGAAGATTGTGAGGTTTGTTGTAATCCTATAGAGATTTCTGTTGATTTTATAAATAGAGAGATCATGTCGTTTGAGAGCAAGTCTATAGAACAATAAAATTATTGTAGCGGATTTCTCCATTTAAATTGACTAAATAACATTATCCAATCAGTAGAAAAAGAAGATTTTAGTTGTAAACTCTCGTTTGTAAAGGGGTGTGTAAATTTTAATAATCCTGCGTGTAAAAAAAGGTTTTTCCAGCCAAAATGATGATCATACATCATATTGTGGTTTTTATCACCGTACTTGGTATCGTTGACTAAAGGAGTCGCAATTTTATTCATATGGATACGTAATTGATGCATTCTTCCTGTTTTTGGAATTAATTCTACCAAGCTATAGCGTGACGAATCGTAAGGTTTTACAGGAATATCTAGCGTGATTTTTTCGATACATTTAAGGTGTGTTTCTGCCTCCTTGTATACATCAGCATCCCTTCCCTTGACAGGAGAATCTATAATCTTATGATCAGGAGCAAAACCACGGACAACGCCATAATATATTTTTTGAATTTGGTTGTTGGTAAATAAGGCTTGAAACTTAGAAACATATTCTTTTTTTGTTGCTAGTAGTAGGATACCAGAAGTTTTACGATCCAACCGATGGATAGGGTAATATTTAGCGCCTACTTGATCTTCTAATAATTCTAACAAGGATTTTTCATCTTTTTTATTTCTAGAATGATACGCATGGTGTACCAGTACATTATTGGGTTTGCTTACTAACAAACAATAGGAATCTTGATATATGATCTCTAATGGTATCAAGAAGATTTTTTTGCGAAAGCGATTAAAATAATTGAGGCGACCCCACAAGAGGCAAAGCCTATAAATAGTGGGAGCGCTGTAATGTCTACAAAACTACCAATAAATGTAGCAATAGGTACTGCCATAATAGTAGAGACAAACCCATTAATAGCTGCGCCAATTCCTGCAATATGCCCCAAAGGTTGCATTGCTAAGGATCTTACATTACCGAATAAAAAACCAATAGAGAAAAATTGAATGATAAAAAAGAAAATGATTACCACAATACTTGGATTCATTTTTCCATAAAAGAGGAATAGGTATACAATAGAGAATACAGTAAAAACAACTAAGAAGATTGTTACTAATTTTCTCATTCCAAAACGAACCACTAGGGTACCGTTTGTAAATGTGGCGATTCCCACTGAAAATGCTAGAGCGCCAAATATATAGGGAAACTCGTTGATTAAGCCATATTGAACTTCAAATATATGCTGAGAACTACTTAAAAAAACCATAAAAGATCCAGTAATTAAACCAGAAATTAAAGTAAAAATAATGGCGGATTTATGTTTTATAAATTCGTTTGTACCACTCACAAAAATAGACATTGAAAACTTTTTTTTATGCGTAGGATGTAGGGTTTCAGCTTGTCTTTTCCAAAACCAATACAGTACAGTAATTCCAAATAGTAGTTGACTATAAAATATAGCTTCCCATCCATAATGATCTAGTAATAATTTACCAAGTGAGGGAGCAATGATAGGAACTAAAATAAAGATAGTTACTACAAACGACATGATTTTAGCCATATAATCACCTTCAAAACGATCACGAATCATGGAAATACTGATTGTTCTAGACGCAGAGAGTCCAATTCCTTGTAAGATTCTACCAAAAACCATTATTTCAAGACTTTGTGCATAAATACAGATAAAGCTTGCCAAAACGAAGATTATAAAACCAATATAGACCACAGGTTTTCGTCCAAAACTATCAGAGAGTGGACCAAAAATTAATTGCCCAAAACCCAATCCTAAAAAGATCATAGTGATTAATAGTTGATTATCGCCAGAATTACCAGTCCCAATATCTTTCCCAATGGGTATAAGTGCTGGTAATATGGCATCAATTGCTAATGCCACAATAGACATTAAACATGCCATTAAAAGGATAAATTCTATTTGAGAGTTCCTTGTTTGGTTATGTATTTGTTGATTTTTTTTTGAAATCATTTTGCAAAAGTACTTTTTTTACATAGGTTATATGGACTTATATTTATTTCTTTCTAAAAGAGGGAAGTATTTGAAAAACTCTACTTAACATAATATAAATTATAGGACAAATGCTATTGTTGGTTATTTAATGAG
>JBELHH010000018.1:0-57081 GCA_042091515.1 Flavobacterium sp.
GCACCTCCCTTCTAAGGAGGCGGTCATAGGTTCGAATCCTATCGGGCTCACAGATAAATATGCCTAACAAGTTTTTACTTGTTAGGCTTTTCTGCTTTTTAGAATGAATGGGGACATTCAAATTCTAAAAAATAGAAAAGGACACACTGAAAGTGTTAGGCGTAATTTTCAAAATGGATACACCATTAGAATATCCAATCCTATCGGGCTCACTTAAAGCTTCACAGAAATGTGAGGCTTTTTTGTTGGGAATAGTTATTGTTTAGCAGTAAGAAAAGAAAGTCGGTAACTTATTCCAAGATTAAAAAACGGACTTGATAGTTCGCCTGCTTTAGCTTTTACATAGCCTATAGAACTTCGAAGTGCAAGCTCCGAATTTAGGTGGTAATGAATACCCATACTAGGTTTTATTATCAAGCCTTCACCAGTGCTAATCCCTCCACCTCCAGCGCCTCCTACTAAACCTTGTATAAATAGGTTGATTGTATTATTAATAAAATAATTACTTTGCATTCCCACGCCTACAACACCTTCTGCATAAGCCCCAGCATTACCAAAATTTGCAAAAGAAGTTTGCCCTGCTAGATAGATGTTTTTTGATACATGATAATTAAACTGTAATGAAATTTGATGCATATTTTCGGTAGGATCCTCTATACGTTTTGCATCAAAATACACATCCTGTTTTAAAATGGCTTCTACCCCTTTAAATATTACCTTATCATCTGATGAGCGTCTCGAGATTCCATTAATATTTGAATAATATTTTAGTCCTATACCAACGGTTGAAGTTTTAAAATAGGAGTTTGGACTCATCAACAATCCTTTGTTTATAGAAAAATAAATATTATTTGAGATGTGCTGCTCAACAGACAGATCTGGATAAATTAAAAAACCTCCTTGTGAATCTACACCACCACCACCACCGGCACCCATTCCAAATTTTGTTAAAATATTGGTTTTATTTTTATTGAACGAAAAATGATAACCAGCTCCTAAAAGGACATTCATATATCCAGCTTTGATGCCGTTGTAAGCACCATCAAACTTTACAAAATAAAACCATTTCGTATCAATATAAGAATTAAACTCAAAACCGGCTAATCGAATTGTTTTCCCGGTTAATTGTTGGCCTTTTTCTACAAAAAGATTATTTAAATGCAGCATAAAAGAGGCTTTTCCGGGTTGTTTATTCCAAACAGAAGATCTTAATTCATTAACGGTAAACGTTTTTTCTGCATCATCCAAACTAGCTGATGATAACTCAACTGGAACTCGCAAGGCAAGATGTAATTGATGACTTTTAATACCTCCACCATCAAAGAAATTAATATAGCTATAGCCAGTTGTTAAAGAAAATTTATTGAATTGAATACCAAGATCCAAATGAGGTAAGATAAATGCACCGCCACCATCCGGTGCACTAGCGCCACCCCCACCACCAAAATGAATGCCTGTATCTACAAATAACTTTTCTGAGAGATAAGATGTAAAACCAGCATTAATACCTAATGTAAAGAAACCTCCCCGAGCTCCTCGTACGGCACCATACATCCCAATTCCTGAATAAAACGTATTAAAAGACAGATTGTAATGAATCCCTGAAAACACCATGGGGTCTTCAGAGACTTCTAGATTATTTGTAGGCATATCAATAGATAAAAAATCCATCGCTAAAAACCCTTTATGGGTTCTTTTCGATGGGATCGCTATTGTATTTTGACTTTTTGTTATTTGATGACACAATACTATTAAAATACAAAATAATTTTTTCACTTTAATTAGTTTATAATTTTCAATAGCAAATGTTTTGAATGATTATAGCAAGTTATAAATTAAGTTTTAAAAACATCCTTATAAGCATGTGAAAAATATTGTTTAAATAAAATAATCAATAAACCGGTCATCGGAATAGAAAGAAGTAATCCAGGTGTTCCTAAAAGATAACTCCAAACACTAATAGATAAAGTAATAATTACAGGATTTATACCAATATTTTTTTCCATAATTCGTGGAGTAAGAATTAACTCCTCTATAATACTTGCTAAAATAAAAACTCCCAATACAATTAAAAAGTAAAAGATAAAACTATGAGGGTTTTCTATAGAAAGAATTAAACAGCCAATGGATAGTGGAATCAGAGCGAAGTATTGTAAATAAGAAACATACGACAGCAATATAATTAGTAGGGTAATAAGAATCGTTCCAGGCATATCTAAAATCACAAAAGGGATGATGTAAATTGGAGTTAGAAACAAGATTATTTTTGTTTTTAACCTAAAATATTTGACAAAACTTTTGTTGAAATCGTCGACTATAATTTGAAAAAATGAGTCTATTTTACCACTAAAATATTTTTCACGAATCTTGATAAAGTAATTGATATGAAATAAAATAAGAATAAAATATACAATTGTGGAAAATAAAATAAATGTGAAACTAAAGCTAGGGGTTGTTGTTTTTTTAGTGATTTCTTCATTTTGGAATACCGAAGTTATTTTTTCAAAACCAGTCTTAATAGATTCAGTATCAATCTTCGTATAGTCTATTTTTTTTAAGTTATAAACGGCCGAATCTGATTTATGTTTTAATGATTTTTTTATATTCTCAAAATTGTAAATATCAGCAATATATTCATTTACCTTTTTTGCTGTCTTATTTAATTTTTCTTTATCAATTTTTGTTAATTGAATAAAACTTTGATTGAGTCTTTTAAAATCTCGATTCACATATCGAGTACAAAAGATTAAAATAAGGACTACTACACCCACTTTTGCTGTCAAAAAAAATATTGTAGCCAGCTGCCTGTTTTTAACCACCTTTTGTATTCTCAGAATGGCTGGATAAACAGAGTAAGCGAGGATCATCCCTAAAATAAATGGTAAGAAAATACCATACAAATAGTAAAAAAAAATGGAGAAGACTACTAATAGTAATGTAACTAAAATTACATTAGTATATTTTTTTAACATATAAATGTTTCTTACGAGAAAAATCTTTAACGGATTCTAAAACTATCAAATATTTTTTCTGCTGTTGTTTGGTAGTCAACAAATTTATACTCTTGGCTGGTTAGTGTTAAAACATATGCGTTATTATTTTCTACCCAGTAGTATTGCTCGTATTTTAATTTTACACCTTTATTAGAAACGCCTGTATAGATTATTTTTTGGTGTGAAACACCGCCAACACTAACGAGGTCATTCGAAATAAGTTCTCCTCCAGATCGTATATTTTGATTTTTTATTTCAATAAGTGATCGTTCAACATATTTTTTTAAGTTGATCTTAGATGCATCAACAGTAGATAACTCCTCTAAATCTTGAATAATAAGATTAATATTTGCTCTAAATTCTTCCATCTTCGTGGGTAATGGACTTAAAAGAATGAATTTAGTTCCCATTTCACCAGACGTGTTTAGTTCCCAGTTTGATGGATATTTCACAGAGTAATTTTCTCCGGTAAGAGTTTTCCAATAACTACTTACTTCTTTTGCAGGTTTTTGAGCATATCCTTCACGGGTTTGTCCAATCAAGCTAAAACTAGCCATAATAAAAAGTAATGTTGTTAATTTTAATTTAGTCATTTTAAAAAATTTAGTAAGTCTTTTCAAATTTAATAAAAAAAAGTACTAAAAATAGATAAATTGGTGTTAAAATTTGGATTGATCCCGCTTTCAAAGTTCTGGTAGGTTTCTAGTTATATTTTTGACTTAAATAATTCTATTTTAACAATTTAAAATAATTGAACTTTTTAGCATTCTATGGAATATTTATTTTTTTCGTCAGGGTGTCGTAAGTTTAAATATAAATGTTAGTTATAAATCACATTTTTTAGAAACTCCAATTCAATACATCCGAATTTATTTGGTGGTATTTTAAAATTAGGGGTACGTTTTTTTAAGTCGGTCAATTTTATAAAAAACTAAGCATTATTATAAATGGAACAAGGTTAGTATTTTACTGCTTTTTGTGTACAGTAATTATAATTGTTTTTGATGTAGGTGTATTGCTAATTCTAGCAGTACTTTTTAGAGGTACTAGCACATTTGCTTCAGGGAAATAGGTAGCTGAACATTGTTTAGGGATGCTGTAAGGAATGACGATAAAACTCTTTGCAATGCGATTTGCTCCTTTAAAATGACTGACAATATCTACCATATCAAGTTTTTCTAGACCTTGTTCTTTCATATCCTTAGGATTCATAAAAATAACCCTTCGCTCATTCAAAACACCACGATATCGATCATTTAAACCATAAATGGTGGTATTGTATTGATCATGGGTTCTTATAGTCATCATAATCAACTGATCTTTTTTTAAGACCACATCAGAAATAGTATTAATGCTAAAATTTGCTTTTCCAGAACCAGTAGGAGTGAAATCTTTTTTTCTTGCAGTATTGGGTAAGTAAAAACCACCTTTTTTTCTTACTCGATGGTTGTAGTTATCAAACCCAGAAATGGTGGCTTCTATCTTATCTCTAATAAGATCGTAGTTCTTAATTAATTCTGTCCAGTTAGTTGTAGAATTTTGTAAACTTGCTTTTGCTATCCCAGCAATAATAGCAGGTTCACTTAAGAGAGATTCTGAAAAAGGATTTAGATGCCCTGAAGATTTATGAACAACACCCATAGAATTTTCAACACTCACAAACTGTTCTCCTGTTTCTTGAATATCTTTTTCAGACCTACCTAAGCAAGGTAAGATTAAGGCTGTTTTTCCATGAATCAAATGGCTTCTGTTTAATTTTGTGGAGACATGGACTGTCATATCACAATTTTGTAGTGCTTTAGCAGTATATTCAGTATCCGGTGTTGCAGACAGGAAGTTTCCACCCATGCCAATAAAGATACTTGCTTTTTTTTGATGCATGGCTTCAATAGCACCTACCACATCAAATCCATGTTTTCTGGGTGCTTTGAAGTTAAACTCTTTTTCTAAAGAATTTAAAAATGACTCGTTGGGTTTTTCCCAAATTCCCATGGTTCTGTCTCCTTGCACATTCGAATGTCCTCGAACCGGACAAGTTCCTGCTCCTTGTTTACCAATACTCCCTTTTAACAATAATAAATTAACCAGCTCACGAATATTATCTACTGCATTTTTATGTTGCGTTAATCCCATGGCCCAACAGATAATTATTTTTTTCTTTTGGGCAATTAATTCGGCAGCTTCTTCGATGGTCTTAAAATCAATCCCTGTTTGTGGCAACAAATCTTCAATAGAATAGTTTTCTAGATCATTTAGAAAATGAGCATATCCATTTGTGTTTTCATTGATAAACTGATGATCAAAAATTGAGTTTGGCGTTTCTTGTTCTTTCTTTACAAGGATTTTCAAAATAATTTTTAGTAGAGCAACATCACCATTAATTTTTACTTGAAGAAAAATATCGGTTAGTTTTTGACCTTTTCCAATCCATTTTAAAGGGTTTTGAGGATCATTGTATCTCATTAAGCCAACTTCTGGTAATGGGTTGATAGTAATAATTTTACCTCCTCTTTTTTTTGTTTCTCCCAGAGCCGTTAGCATTCGAGGATGATTTGTGCCAGGATTTTGTCCTATGACAATAACCAACTCTGCGTGATTAAAATCTTCGAGAGTGACAGAGCCTTTTCCAATTCCTACTGTTTCTGTAAGTGCAGCTCCACTAGATTCATGACACATATTAGAACAATCAGGTAAGTTGTTAGTTCCAAATTGTCTAACAAATAATTGATATAAAAAAGCAGCTTCATTACTGGTCCTTCCAGAAGTGTAAAAAATGGCTTCATTAGGAGAGGATAATGATTTTAATTGGGTGCCAATCAATTTAAAAGCATCTTCCCAAGAAATTTCCTCATAATGATTATTGCCTTCTCGCACAATTAAAGGATGCGTAATACGTCCTTTTTTTCCTAATTCATAATCCGATAATTTAGATAATTTAGAAATAGAGTATGTTGCAAAAAAAAGGGGTGAAACTCTATTTTTAGTGGCTTCTTCGGCAATAGCTTTTGCACCATTCTCACAATATTCTGCTAAAAAAGCCCTTTTTCCGTCTGGATCTGGCCAGGCACAACCCGGACAATCAAACCCATCTTTTTGATTTAATTTTGCTAGTAAACCAACCCCTTTTGTTAAACCAACTTCTTTATTTATATGGGATATTGCTGATTTAATCGCTGATAATCCAACAGCGGAAGAAGGGATTTCTTTCAGTTGTATATCTGTTAGTTTTTCTGGTGGTTGAGCATGGATTTTTTTAGCCGCCATTGTTAGGTAGTTTGTAAATAATTAGGGTTAGCATAGACCGTCATTTTTTCACCTCTAGTAAACCCAAGTAGACAAATACCAAACTCCTTTGCAAAATCTACTGCCATAGAAGAACAGGCTGAAACGGCAACAATTACTGGAATTTTAGCTAGAAAGGCTTTAGAAACAATTTCATAGGATACACGACCACTTACTAAAAGGTAGGTTCCTTTTTTTAAATCATTTTTTTGAAGTAAATCACCAACACATTTGTCAACCGCATTGTGCCTCCCTATATCTTCTTTAACAATTAGTGCTTTAAAATCTTGATCAAAGACTCCAGCAGCATGACTTCCTCCCGTTTTTTTAAATAGCACTTGATGTTTTTGAAGTGGTTTAAACATTTTTAGTAACTTTTCAGATGAAAAAGAAACTGTTTTTTCAATTTTATCCCCGCCTAATTCGATATCTTTTAACTCTTGTTTTCCACAAATACCACAGGAAGAAACAGAAAGTAATGTCCTTTTATTAAGGTACCCTTTTCCTAAATTTTCTTCAGAAATTGTTACATTAACAATGCTCGGAACTCCATGAGTTTCATTTATAATTTTGAAGGGTAGAGCAGTCGTTTTTTTATAAATATCTTCCGCATATAATAAACCCAATACTAACTCGAGGTCATCACCAGGAGTCCTCATAACAACGGTATATGCCTCTGTATTAATATTAATCTGCAGGGGAGCTTCAACCACCAATTGATCTCTAGTAATAGAGGCTATTTTATTTACAATATGAAGGCCTTCGTACGTGTTTATTTGCATGGTATAACCTATAAAAAGTTATGATAACAAACTTAATAAAAAAAAAATAGTCTTAGATTTAAGAGACTAGATAAAATAGGAGATTCCTTTTTTTAAGGAGTTATAATTTTTTACAATGAATACAGACGAATTTATTCTGGCTGTTGGTTGTAAAAAATAAAAAATCGTCACCCCCATCATTAATTTTTAATTCTTTTCTAATTTGTGCGACTGTTTTATGAAAGTTTCTAGTGGTAATATTTGCCTTTTTATTGGGAATTTGTTTGACGATTTTCTTTTTATCATAAGGGATTGTTTGTACGATTTTAAATGCTCTCCCAGGAAAATCAAATTGTTTTTCTGAAGTATAAAGGTGTGAATGTTGCTGTAATTTAAAGAGATCAAATTGATCACTCACTTGATGGAATCCACCAGATTTAAGAATAGCAGCATTCGGCTCATATAAATACTCTAAAGGTTCTTGATAGTTGGAAGATATTCTTGAATGATAATAAAAATCAAATTTCTGAACCCTTTTGTTTGTGAAATTAACTGTTTTAATTAAAATGGTATTCTCATACCCCTTTTCGAGTAAAAAAAGTAATTCTTTTACATCATTTTTAACGGCTACGATATGAATTTCTTTGACAAATTTCAACGCATTAATTGCACTAGAAATGTCTAATAAAGGTGAACTTTTGAGAAGAATAGTCGCTGTCTTTTTAAATAAGAGAGTTATGTTTTCTGGAACATTAGGTTCACAATCTTGTAATAAAAAAACTTTCCCTTTTCGGTCATCTCTTCGCGATGGATCTAGGTAAATTATATCAAAATAATCGTTTGATTTTTGGAGGTATTCAATTCCATTTTCGGCCTTTGTCAGAATGTTTGTTACAGCTAATTGTTTGTAATTATAAGCGGCAATTTTAGAAAGGTTTTTGTTTTTCTCACAATGAATAACGGTTTTGATAACTTTAGAAAAATAATATGCATCCACACCAAACCCACCTGTAAGATCGATGAGTATCTCTCCAGAAACTAGCTTAGCTTTGTATTGGGCTGTTATTTCAGAGGAAGACTGTTCAATATTTAATTTTGGTGGATAGAAAATATTCTTTGTTTGAAACCAGCTGGGTAATTTTATTTCTGATTTTTGTTTTCCAACAATTTGGGCAGCAATTTCTTGTATGTTTAGATCGTTAAAAGGGCTCCCTTTTAAAATCAATTTAAGAAGATCTGAGGATAGATTATTATGAATATAATCCTGAACGTCTTGATGTAAAATTCGTTGGTTCAATTTATTAAAGATTTTTTGTGAGTGATTTCACAATTTTATTGTCGGAAAGAAATTCTTTTAAAATTACTTTAAGAGCAGTATAACATGGAACAGCAATAATCATTCCAATGGGCCCAATTAATAAACCTCCAATAATAATAATTAAAAAAATTTCTAAAGGATGAGATTTTGTTGTTTTTGAAAATATAATAGGTTGACTAGCAAAATTATCGATCAATTGAGCCATTATAAACCCAATCATTACATACATCGTTTTTGGTAAAATCTCCGATTGAAAATTTAAGTTTTGACCCAGACCACTAGTCATTGTTAAAACAATCATTAAAAAGGCACTAATTAAAGGACCTACATATGGAATGATATTTAGTAACGCACACAACAACGCTATAACAACAGCATTTGAAATTCCGAAGATTAAAAGAATAATGGTATAGATTATAAATAAAATGGTTATTTGAATTAGTAATCCGATAAAGTACCTAGATAATAAATCATTTATTTTTTCTAAAGAGAATGAAAATTTATCTTCTATTCCTTTTGGGATTATTGTCAATAAAGCACTTTTAAACATCTTACTATCTTTCATAAAAAAGAAGGAAATAAAGAGCACAGAAAATAACCCAACACTCAAGGATCCTAGCGTTGCTACAATAGAATTTAATACATTAGGAATCGATTTTAAACTTCCAAATAGATTGGAAGTTTGAAGGCCATCAAGAATATCAATATTTTTTGAGGTAAAATAATCATTGGTTTGAATGATAAGGTTTCGAATATTATCTTCTAAATCTTTTGTTCTAAGAAGAGAAAGACTTTCTCCTTGTTCAATAACCAAAGGGATAAACATCCCTATAATTCCTAGTAATATCAACATAAAAATAGCCATGGTACTCACAACCGCAAGTGTATTTGGAAATTTTAATTTTTTTCTCAAGAGTAAAATAACTGGTCTGGCAATTAATGCGATAACCGCAGCTATGATAATATAAATTAAGACTGCTTTTATCATTAATAGAAAATATAAGAACGCTGTTAGTCCTGCAATGATTAATATCGCATGTAAGATTCCTCTTGAAATAGTTTGTGAATTCATTTAATTATATCCTTTTACATTACCCATATTTAATATACGTCCACTAGTGTATATATGATTTTTTGGCAACAGAGTTCCAGATTCAGTAACAATCCAGTCTTCCCAAGAAGCAGAAACCCCATCCATTTTCATACTTGGTACATACATCTGATAGCTCAAAGGAATAAAGTTAGGTCCAAGAATCCATCGGTAAGAATCACCAGGTGTAGACCCTCCCTTGCTATAGGTTATATATAGAGCTTCTTTACCATCAACCATTTCTAAAGCTCTAAAGGATCCTCGGTCGAATAATTTATGAGGAGCGACCAACCAAAAACTGTCATTATTGAACAAGCGTAGGGCTCTTTTAATAAGGTTTTGACTGTTTTTGATTTCTTTACCATTTAAAAACACGCTACTTTGTTTCAAATCATTTGGATGTAATATTACTTTAGCATCATTCCATTGAACCGTTACAATATGTTGCTCCTTATCCCATGAATAAAATCGTTTCCCTCTAAAACTCCAATCAATAAAGCGAGTATTTATATAGGCATCATGTTTCACAGCTTTTAAAATTTTGTGTGCTAAATAATCTGCATTGGGATTGTAAGCCTTTACTTCTCCCATGTTTATTTCAAACCCAAAAAGAGAGAGCTTATGCTTGGTTGGTAGTTTTATTCCGGATGCGGCGGTGGTAAGATTATTCCATGAAGCAGACACACCACCAATAGGGATAATCTGTGTCCACATTTTAAATGCTATTGGTGTATAGGTCGAATCTAATATCCATAGATATGAATCGCCTGGTGTTGAACCCCCACTCGTGTATTTAACCATTAAAGCATTTTTATCATTATATTTTACAATACTTCTTTCGGTTCCATTATCAAATACTTTATAGGGAGCTACTAACCAAAAACTATCATTATTAAAAAAATCGTGAGCAATTTTTATGAGCGCTGGACTTTGCCCTTTACTCTTAGAATTTTCATTTAAGTCAAGAATTACCTTATTGTCATCCCATAATACTTCTACAATTCCCTCCTGTTTTTTCCATTTGTAATGATGTTTACCACGAAAAGACCATTCTAATATTTCGGTATTATCAAAAGCTCTTTTGTTCATAGCTTTCATCATTCTATTAGCTAGCATATCAGCCTCTTTTCCTTGAATACCTTCAGGTAAAGGATCATGTGTCGTTAATAAATATACACTCAATAATAGGAGAAGAGTTCCAAGAATTATTCCGATGGTTTTAAGAATTTTTTTCATAAGGATAACTAAGGTCTAGGTGGCTAATATAAATGATAAAATTTATAGTGTTAAAAATACATTATCTTTTATGTATAACCACAATTTTAGTGGGTATTTTTAGTGATAATAATTCTTGATGAGGTCTGATTTTATAAAAAATAATACAATCAATTATCTTTACAGCTCGATGTTTTAGAAGGATGAATATCTAATATAATTTTCAAGAATTTGTATGGTATGTCAGATTCAATGGATAGTTTTTCTTGAGTAAACGGATGAATAAACTCTAAAATAGAGGCGTGTAAATATAGCCCTTTCCCCTTAAGCACAAAATCTTCAAAACAATGCTGTTGATCACCTAAGATAGGATTTCCAAGATGTAATAAATGTTTTCTAAGTTGATGAGTTCTTCCTGTTTTTGGTGATAGTTTGACGAAATTTAAGAATGAAAATCGCTCTGATCTCACTGTCTTGATAACTTGGTATGTTGTGATGGCTTCTTTTCCGTCAATGTGAAAATCTATGATTCCAAACGATTTCATGGTACCAATAGTGATGGCATGGTATGTTTTTTTAATTGTTTTGCTTTTAAATAATTGACTTAAAGAGATTACAGACGATCTTGTCTTGCCAATTAGTAACAGTCCCGTAGTAGGGAAGTCTAGGCGATGAACAGGGGTAGGACAAACTGCATCTGATTGTGAACTTTTTTGTAGATTTTGTTGAAGTGCATTCTCGATAGTTTTAAATCGATTTCCACTGACTAAAACTCCTGCAGGTTTATTGATGACAGCTAAATAATCATCTTCATAAATCACTTTTAGGGGTAAAACCAATTGTTTTTTTGTAATTTTATTATCGGCTTCTAATAGGCTTATTTTTTCACCACCAACAATAATTTTAGCCGTTGATGTAGGGAGTTCGTTAACTAAGATCAATTTTTTTTTGATTGCTTTTTTAAGGGCAGATTTTGTCGTTATTGTCTTAAAAATATCCACAGCATATTCTTGAATCCTGATGGGAGTATTCTGAGGAGTAGCGATATGAGTTTCAACGATTCGCATTTATGTTTCGAATAACTGTCCGATGTCTTTAAAGGCCTTAAATTCGAGGGCATTTCCTTCAGGGTCTTTAAAAAATAAAGTAGCTTGTTCCCCTGGTTTTCCTTTAAACCGTATGGTAGGCTCAATGATAAATTGAGTCCCGATTTTTAGTAAGCGTTCACTCAATAAATGCCAGTCTTCCATCCTAAGAACTACTCCAAAATGAGGCACAGGTACCTCATGCCCATCTACTGGATTAGAAATCTGTTTAGAGATGAAGTCATCTTTTTGATGAATGACTAACTGATGTCCAAAGAAGTTGAAATCTACCCAATGTGAATCACTTCTTCCTTCTTTACAATGTAAAACATCTCTGTAAAAAGCTCTACAAACCTCTAAGTTCTTAACAGGAATCGCAAGGTGAAATGGTTGAATCATAAATTATCTATTATTTGTTTAAAAAAATACAAAAGAAAGAAAGATAGTATTGATTATTACGTCATTCTCTCATTAAATCATTCATTCATCAGAACCCTATAGCCGTATCATCCCCTCTACGATCAGCTCCTGCTTCTAATTTTCCATTATCTAATACTAAGACGGCATCTACTTTTCCGATAACACGAGCGTTGCGTTCATCAATCACATACCCTATATCTTTTAATTCATCAATCACATTTCTATCAAATAAATTAGGTTCAATCATCACAATGTCTGGGAGCCATTGATGGTGAAATCTAGGTTTATTTACTGCTTCTTGCATCCCCATATTAAATTCATGAACATTTAAAATAGTTTGTAAAACAGAGGTAATGATTGTTGATCCGCCTGGTGTTCCAACAACCATCCATAGTTTACCGTTTTTTTCAACAATCGTAGGAGTCATGGAACTTAACATTCTTTTCTCAGGAACAATTTCATTAGCTTTAGCACCAAGCAATCCAAACATATTTGGAACCCCAGGCTTACTACTAAAATCATCCATTTCATTATTTAGGAAAAACCCTAATTCCGGATGATATAACTTTGATCCGTAACCTCCATTTAAAGTAGTAGTCACGGAGACTGCGTTCCCATATTGATCTACAATAGAATAGTGAGTGGTTTCATTACTTTCTATGATTTCAATAGTTCCATAAGAAATATCTTTAGAAGCAGTAGGAGAATCAAATGAAAAACTACTCATTCTCTTTTCAGAGTAGGTTTTACTTATCAGCGTATCTTTAGGAATACTCACAAAATCAGGATCACCTAAAAAATAACTTCTGTCTGCGTAGGCTCTTCGTTCAGCTTCTGTAATAACTTGCATTGTTTTTACTGAGTTATGCCCATAGGTGTGGATATCAAATGGCTCAATTGCATTCATAATCTGTGCCAAGCAAATTCCTCCACTCGATGGAGGAGACATAGAAATAATCTTTAAATCATCATATTCAAATGTAATAGGAGTTCTCCATTTTGCTTGGTATTTATCCAAATCTTCTTCTGTAATGATTCCTCCATTATCTTGAATAAAGGATGCTAATTTTTTTGCAGTTTCACCTTTGTAAAATTCATCTCTACCATGATCAGAAATACGTTGAAGGGTAGACGCTAGCGCATGATATTTAATGGTATCTCCTTCTTTCCACCCTTGAGTCATCAAAATAGAATCTTTATTAGCAGTCAAAAACCCTTTTTGATATCGCTTAATTCTTTGTTCTTGATTTTTAGTTACAATCACCCCTTTTTTCGCCAATTCAATGACAGGCGCTAAAATTTCTTTAACAGACAGTTTACCAAATTTTTCTTGTGATTTAAAAACACCAGCAACGGTTCCAGGAACTCCAACGGCATTGGCGCCAAGGGTACTCTTTCCTTTTATAATTTTTCCATCTGCATCTAAATACATATCTCTGGAAGCAGCTAAAGGAGCTTTCTCTCTATAATCAAGAGCACCAATTTCTCCATCATTTTTTCGATATACCATAAAACCACCACCACCAATGTTCCCAGCATAAGGGTAGGCCACGGCCAGTGCTAATTCTGTGGCCATCATGGCATCAAAAGCATTTCCACCATTTTTTAAGATATCAGATCCAATCCGAGAAGCTTCTACACGAGCAGAGACCACCATTGCTTCCTCAGTAACTAAACCTGTTATTTTTTTTGAGTTATTTGTATTATTTTCACACGATATCGCGAGAATACTAACCACAATTAAGAGGATTCTTTTTTTCATTTATATATGTTTTGTTGTTGGATTGTTTTAATTTTTTGATGTGAGAAGTTACGTAAGTCTTCAAAGAAAGTTTGAAAATCATTTTCAAAATCCTCATCAAATAGAAGTAAGTCCTCGATCGCTAAATTAATATGTCCATTATTATTCGTACGTCGGTTCATTCCATTGAGAACACTTTTAATTCCTTCCTTAAATTGATAATTGAATAGCCAATCATATTGGATCATAGACGGAAGGAGTTGTAATGTTTTTTCTGGTAAGATGTCTTTGTGATCTGTGAGTAGCTTGTAGATTGCCATCACATAGACATCTAGTGGGATGGCAGAGTAATTATTCCAGTTTTTTGCCAGGTAATGATCATAAAAAATATCAATAATTATTCCTGAATAGAGACCATAACGTTTATGGAGTCTGCGTTTGCTTAGTCTAGTAATTTGATGGGTGTCTGTAAAGGTATCAATTTCTCGATGTAATTTAATTCCTTGTTGTATTTCTGTTGTAAGGTGAGAAAACTGATTGCCTTTAATTTGATCAGCAATAAAATTACCAATCATTATATTGGGATTATTTCCGGATAGGTAAAGATGTGCAAGGAAATTCAATAAATAAAAATTTGATGTTAAAAGTAAACAAAATCTAGTATAAAATCTAGTAACCTATTTCTTATAAAAACAAACCATCTCCTATAAAAATAAGTGTGTATAAGATTCATAAAAATGAATCATTATCAAACTAAACATTAATAGAGGGTATCGTTATGAGAAAATATACTTAAGAAATGAAAAACGATCACAATGTTGATCATATAAAAATCTCAGATTAGTTGTTTAACATAACTGGCATCACGAGCATGGTAATTTTTTCCCCTTCTTCAGTCCCATCAATTGGAGTTAAAATTCCAGCCCTGTTTGGTAGTGACATTTCAATTAATATTTCACTAGAACTTAAATTACTTAACATTTCACTTAAAAAGCGAGAATTAAAACCTATTTGCATATCATCACCTTGATAATCACAACTCAAACGCTCGTCTGCTTTATTAGAAAAGTCAAGATCTTCCGCAGAAATATTTAATTCGGTCCCTGCCATTTTTAGACGAATCTGATGTGTCGTTTTGCTCGAAAATATAGACACACGACGAACAGAGTTTTGAAAAGAAGCCCTGTCAACGGTTAATTTATTTGGATTTTCTTTTGGGATTACTGCTTCATAATTTGGATACTTACCATCGATTAAACGACATGTTAATACAAAGTTTTCAAATGTAAATTTGGCATTTGCATCGTTGTATTCAATTATTACTTCTTCATCACCGCCTAAGACGCTTTTTAATAAATTAAGCGGTTTTTTAGGCATGATAAACTCAGCGGTCTTATCGGCAGTTACGTCTGTTCTTGTATATTTCACTAATTTGTGAGCGTCGGTAGCAACAAATGTTAAATTTTCTGAACTAAATTGAAAAAATACACCACTCATCACTGGTCTAAGATCATCATTTCCAGCAGCAAAAATAGTTTTAGAGATGGCAGTAGCCAACACATTTGATGGAATGACTGTCTTTGACGGGGAAGATAAACTTACCGCTTTAGGGAATTCATCACCTCCAAAATAAGCCATGTCATATTTTCCTTGATCGGAAATAATCTCAATAGTATGGTCTCCCTCGGTTTTAAACGTTAGCGGCTGATCAGGGAAGGTTTTTAAGGTATCTAACAACAATCTAGCAGAGACTGCAATAGAACCGTTGGAGTCTGACTCTATGGCCACAACAGAACTCATAGTTGTCTCTAAATCTGAAGCAGAAACTTTTAATTGGTTCTCTGAAACTTCAAATAAAAAATTATCTAAAATGGGTAAGGTATTATTACTATTAATAACGCCGCCTAAAACTTGTAGTTGTTTTAATAGTTGCGAACTCGATACGATAAATTTCATCTTAATTTTTATTGAATAATGATTGTTTTACAAAGATATTCGAATTTAGGGATTTTGAAAATTTTGTTATCAACATTTTACATGTTTTGTTGATAGCTTTTTTTGACATAATGTATGATTCACAAGGAAAGATGTTGAAACGTTATAAAAATGTTAAGGCAATTATATATGAGAATTTAAAACATTACATTTGTTAACCATCAAACCTAAAAATATGAAGAAAAATAAGCTATTCATTCTTTCATTTTTACTGATTTCTATTTCAGTTTTTTCTCAAGAACCATTAAAACTTTCATCAAACGAAATTTATGAGAAAATTCAGAAGTTAAACTTTTTAGGGACTGCTTTATACATTGCAGCGCATCCAGATGATGAAAATACAAGGTTAATTTCTTACTTGTCAAATCATGTGAAGGCAAGAACAGGGTATTTATCGTTAACTAGAGGTGATGGAGGTCAGAATCTAATAGGTTCAGAAATACGAGAATTATTAGGAGTTATCAGAACACAAGAGTTATTAGCAGCAAGACACGTAGATGGTGGTGAGCAGTTTTTTACCAGAGCCAATGATTTTGGGTACTCTAAACATCCCGATGAAACGCTTAAAATTTGGGATAAAGAAAAAGTACTAAGTGATGTTGTTTGGGCTATTAGAACTTTTAAACCCGATGTTGTTATTAATAGGTTTAATCATAGAACACCCGGAACAACCCATGGTCATCATACCTCCTCTGCAATGTTAAGTGTAGAGGCTTTTGATGAGGCTGGAGACGACACTAAATTTACAGATCAATTAGAATACACACAACCTTGGAAGCCAACACGATTGTTTTTTAATACATCATCATGGTTTTATAAAAATCAGGACGAATTTAAAAAAGCAACAGAAGGAAAACTATCATCGCTTGATGTAGGTGTTTATTATCCATTAAAAGGGATGTCTAATAATGAGGTAGCTGCAATAGCAAGTAGTCAACATTTGTGTCAAGGATTTGGAAGACTAACATCCAGAGGAAGTCAAAAAGAATATATAGAGTTTCTAAAAGGTGATAAACCTAAAGATACGAATGATATTTTTTCGGGTATTAATACTACCTGGAACCGAATAGAAGAAGGAGGAGAAATAGGGGCTATTTTATATGATATAGAAGATAATTTTGATTTCGAGAATCCTGCGAAACATTTAAAAGATTTAATGCGTGCTTATAAAAAAATTAATCAAATAAAGGATGTCTATTGGAAGACTCTTAAGCTCCAACAAATTAGTCAAATTATTGAAGCATGTGCTGGGTTATACCTAGAAGCATCAGCAGAGAGCCCATCAGGTATACCAAATACGAGCATTGATGTTAATTTAGAGGTTATCAGTAGGAATCAAGAGGTTCCAATTTTTTTAGAAACCATACGTTTTCAATCCGATAAAAAAGAAACACTTGTAACAGAGCTCCTATTAGAAAACAATAAGAAACATCAATTTAAACAAGCCGTTAGTTTAGAAAACTTACAATATTCAGACCCCTATTGGTTACAAACTTCGGGCTCTCTAGGAATGTATCAGGTAGATGACAGGCAGCTTATTGGAAAACCTGAAACTCCAAGACCTCTCAAAGTATTTTTTAATCTTTCAATAGATGGACACAAAATTAGTTTTGATAAAAATGTTGTGTATCGATATGCTAAAAGAGACAAGGGAGAATTGTATGAACCCTTTGAGATTCTCCCTATGGTTACCTCAAAATTAAATGAAAAAGTACTCTTGTTTTCAGATAGCAATCCCCGTAAAGTTTCTGTTGATGTTACTTCAGGAGTTCAAAACTTAAAAGGAGAAGTGTCGTTAGAAGTTCCAGATGGATGGAATGTTTCACCAAGTTTTAAAAAAGTATTTATCAATCAAAAAGGCGATACTCAACACTATAACTTTACAATAACACCTACTGAATTCGATTCTCAAGGAGCTCTCAAGGTACGTGTATTAATAGACAAAAAAGAATATCGAAAAGAATTGGTAGAAATAAAGTATTCTCATATTCCAACTCAATCTGTACTAGTAGATTCTGAAGCAAAAGTGGTTCGTTTAAATATTAAAAAAGCAGGAAATTTTATTGGGTATATTAAGGGTGCAGGAGATCTTGTACCTGAAAGTTTAGAGCAAATCGGTTATACTGTTACGATGATAAATCCTACAGAAATTACAACCGATTATCTTCAGCAATTTGATGCCATTGTTTTGGGAATAAGAGCCTATAATACTATCCCAGAACTAAAATATAAACAAAAGATTTTATTAGAATATGTAAAAAATGGTGGCAATATGGTGGTGCAATACAATACAAGTAGAAGAGTAGATGTAGCTGCGCCCTATCCATTAAACTTATCTAGAGATCGAGTGACAGATGAATATGCGAAAGTCCGAATTCTAAAGAAAGAACATTCTGTAATTAACTTTCCAAATAGAATTACCGATAAAGATTTTGAAGGGTGGGTGCAAGAAAGAGGTTTGTATTTTCCAAATGATTGGAGTTCAGAATATGAGGCAATTTTATCGATGAACGATAAAGGAGAAAGTCCTAAAAAAGGAAGTTTATTGATTGCTTCTTACGGAAAAGGAAATTATATATATACTGGATTAAGTTTCTTTAGGGAACTCCCAGCAGGTGTTATTGGTGCCTATAAATTATTTGCCAATATCTTATCTATAGGAAAAGAAAATATTCAAGAAAACAACACCATAAAAAAGTAGCTATAATGGGAAACAAACAACCTTGGAAGAAAATTTATTCACTTGTACTAATTGCAAACATCATCTACATCATTTTCTTTTGCATGATTACACAAATCTTCGCTAATTAGATATGAAGGTTTCAGATTTACATGTGTTAGATTGGATTGTTTTAGCAACAACCTTACTTTTTATTGTTGTCTATGGAGTCTATAAAACTCGCAAAGAAGATCAGGGAGTAAAAGATTATATTAAAGGAGGAAACGATACAAAATGGTGGACGATTGGTTTATCGGTCATGGCAACACAAGCCAGTGCAATTACCTTTTTATCAACGCCAGGGCAAGCGTTTCATGACGGAATGGGATTTGTGCAATTTTACTTTGGGTTGCCCATTGCAATGGTAATTATCTGCTTAGTTTTTATTCCAATATACTATAGGCTGAATGTCTACACCGCCTATGAATATTTAGAAACTAGATTCGATTTAAAAACACGGTCATTAACAGCATTGTTATTTTTAATTCAACGTGGATTGGCAGCAGGAATTACTATTTATGCTCCCGCAATTATTCTTTCGTATGTGTTGGGATGGGACTTAATACTTTTAAATATTATTATTGGGTTATTAGTTATTTTTTATACTGTTTCTGGAGGAACAAAAGCGGTAAATGTTACACAAAAGCAACAAATGGTGATTATATTTTTAGGGATGATTATTGCTTTTTCACTGATTATGATTTATATGCCCGATGGGATTACATTTAGCAAGGCATTAGACATTGCCGGAGCTAGTGATAAAATGAAGGTGATAGACACTTCTTTTGATTTGAATAATAGATATACGATATGGACTGGGTTCCTTGGGGGTACATTCTTAATGCTATCTTATTTTGGAACAGACCAAAGTCAAGTGCAACGATATTTATCTGGTAAATCGTTACGAGAAAGTCAATTGGGACTGCTATTTAATGGATTATTAAAAGTACCCATGCAATTTTTTATTCTATTAACAGGAGTAATGGTCTTTGTATTTTATCAGTTTAATGCGTCGCCCCTAAATTTTAACCCTAAAGCAAATGAGGCAGTCATTAACTCCGTGTATTATGATTCTTATAAGGCTTTAGAGCAACAACACATCGATATAGAAAATCAAAAAAAAATACTTCTATTGGACGGTGTTCAAGACCATGAAAAAGAATTAATCATCGCTCTTAATAAAAATGATAAGACGTTAAAAGCTAAGGCAAAAGAAATTATAGAAAAAGTTTCTGTTACTTCTGGCAAAAAACTTCAAGCCAATGATAAAGATTATGTATTTATTCATTTTATTATCAATAATTTACCAAGGGGAATTATAGGATTATTACTAGCAGTAATTTTAGCAGCAGCCATGTCATCAACAGCCTCAGAATTAAATGCCTTGGCCTCTACAACAACCATCGACGTTTATAAGAGGAACTTTGCAAAAGGAAGAGATGAAGGTCATTATGTAAAAGCCTCTAAATGGTTGACCTTAGCCTGGGGAATGCTAGCAATCCTCATTGCCTGTATTGCCAATTTATTTGATAATTTAATTCAGCTGGTAAATATTATTGGATCTGTCTTTTATGGCAATGTATTGGGTATTTTCCTACTGGCTTTTTTCTTTAAAAAAGTAAAAGGGAATGCTGTTTTTACCGCAGCATTGATCACTCAAACACTTATATTTTTGATTTATTATTTTGGAATATATCAATTAGAAAATCAAGGTTTAGAACCTGTAATTAGCTATTTATGGTTAAATTTTGTAGGCTGTATATTGGTCATTTATAGTGCTTTGATGTATTCATTTACATCCAATCAATTATCTCTAAAAGGAGTGTTAATCCTTATATCATTAACACTATCTAAAGTAGTGTATGATATTGTTTATTTAAAGTTAACGCTGGTTCATGTGATTGTTTTATTGATTTTATTTATTTTAATAGGGATTTTAAGCATCGAAAAAAAACCATCTCAAAGTAACTCATAATCAAGAACCTCATGATTCTTAACATGATATGAAAAAACATCATATAAAAACCATTCGTTGGGGAATCATAGGGCTGGGGCATATCGCTCATAAATTCTCTCAAGATTTAGAAACCTGTGAGCATGCAACCTTGTATGCAGTAGCTTCTAGAAGTCAAGAAAAAGTGAACTCTTTTGCCAAAAAATATCAAGTGCCCAATGCATACAATTCTTATGAACTATTGGTTAAAAACCCAGCAATAGACGCAGTATATATTGCGACACCTCACAGTTTTCATAGAGAACATTCAATTCTTTGTCTTCAACATCAAAAAGCAGTGTTATGCGAAAAACCTTTTGCAATGAATGTAGCAGAAGTTCAAGAAATGATAGAGGTCGCTAAAGAGAATAATACTCTTCTAATGGAAGCTCTTTGGACTTATTTTTTACCACATTATCAATATGTATTAATGCAACTAAAGAATCATGTTTTTGGAAAAGTATTAAAATTAGAAGCCGATTTTGGATTTCAACCTCCTTATGATGTAAAAAGCAGAGTCGTAAATAAAAAAGTAGGTGGGGGAAGCTTATTAGATATAGGAATATATCCAGTATTTGCAGCATTGTCTATGTTGGGAATCCCAAAAAATATTGATGCCAATGCTACTTTTTTTGAAAATGGAGCTGATGCTTCCTGTGACATTACTTTTCATTACGGCGATGCGACAGCATATCTAAGAAGTACATTTTTAGAAGAAACACCTACTGAAGCGATAGTTACTTGTGAAAAGGGAGTGATTAGAGTAAATACGAGATTCCATCAACCGACAACCGTTACTTTGATTGAAAACAATAAGGAGCAAACCTTAGATTTCAGTTCCGATAGGTTTGGATATAATTTTGAAATAGAACACTTTAATCAATTGCTACGAGATCATAAAAAACAAAGTGATATTATGACTTTTGCTTTTTCTAAAAATTTAATTGAGATCTTAGATCATATTAGACAACGTATTAATTTAATCTATTAATTATTTTAAAAAAATGGTACTTAGACATGCAACCATCGATGATCTTCCAATTCTTCTCGAATTTGAGCAAGGTGTTTTAGACGCCGAAAGATTAATGGATACAACCTTAAAACGAGAAGATACCTATTACTATGATCTTCCATACCTTATCAATGAACCCACTGTAGCGCTATTAGTCGCAGAGATAAATGGTGTCATTGTTGCGTGTGGATATGCAAAAATTATACAAGCAAGAGATTGTTTTACGTTTAATCGATTTTCTTATTTAGGTTTTATGTACACCAAAGAGGCGTTCAGAGGGAATGGGATTAATAAACAAATTATTGATTATTTATGTGATTGGTCTATACATCGTGGCATTTATGAAGTTCGATTAGAAGTTTATCCCTCAAATACAGCTGCAATACAGGCATATAAAAAAGTTGGCATGGATGCTACCATGGTTACAATGAGAGTAGGTTTGAAGGATAAAATAAAAAAAGACAACTAAAATTAGTTGCCTTTTTTTAAAAAAGTTATTTTGAATCCTATCGATAGGATACCAAACTCATTGAATTATAAAATAGGGTTAATTTGCACCCCATTCTTTGAGAGATTCGGTATTCATTTTAGTGTAGGCGTCATTTCCTGCCTCTTTAGAGAGCTTTAAAGATTCTTTGGCAACCTTAATCGCCTTGTCTTTATCGCCCATTTTTGCATAAATTAATGACTGTTGCCTCAATTGCCAAAACGCTGGTTTTTCTGTCATAGACATTGCTTTTTCCATCCATTCATTTGCAATCTTGATATCTTTGTCTTGTTGACTATAATAGATGGCAGCATTGTAATAGTCGCTTGCTTTAGGGCTTGCAGCCATTACAACATCAATTGTTTCGGAAACCAACAATTCTGTAGGGACTTCAAATTCAATTCCTATATAGGTTGTCTCCCAAAGAAGACCAAGCACCGCCGAGGTAGAGGTAACGTCATCAAAAGTAATGGTAAATGTTTCTATATTCATGGGCATAGGATATACTTCTACGGTAGTTTTCGCAACTACTTTAGAATCATCCCAGTCTCTTGGAACACCACTTTTGTTACTATCAGCATAAAACATCACTTCCCATTGATCTTTATTTGGAATGGTGTACAAACCATAAGAACCGGCTTTTAATGTTTGACCGTTTACAGAAACATCAGAACTAAAAGTTATTTTAGTATTCGCGTTGGCGCCCGTTCTCCATATTGTTCCATACGGTACTAGATCACCAAAAATAGTTCGTCCTCTAACATTTGGTCTCGAATACTCTATCGATACATCTGTTAATCCAACACGTTGCTCTACCTTACTTAGCGGACTAGGTTGGGGGGTTGAAATTTTTAATTCAACTACTTCATCGATTTTTTCAATTGATTCATTGGTTGAAGCTTCTTTGCAGCTTCCCAAAGAAATTATTGCTATACAAGCAACAATACTTACATTTTTTAAAATAGATTTTTTCATGATAATATTATATTTAATGAATAGTAAATGTACAATTAATTTGATTTTAAGAACTATTATTTTTTTTCTCCTGGATGATAGGTTTCTTTAGCGCGTTTTAAAATATCCTCTTTATAAAAAGCAACATTTTTAAATGTCCCTTTTGCATAAGGGATTGCTTGATCGTCAAAATGAGGAGAATCTGGGTTACCACTTTGACCACCAGCGAGTAGTGTTTTAGCCACTACTTTATCTCCAAATTCAACCACTGCAACAAAACTATTCCCAGAAGTTCCATACTGTCTGTTGGTTTGCTCTCCAAACCGAGTTCCAAAAGAAGCCAAGGCACCCCATTTCCCAGATGCCATTCCAACAGGGATACTTGGTTTAAGATCATCAAATTGTTGAACAATCTTTCCATCATTTCTTTGATATCGATTAAATTCTCCCCAAGGGGTTTGCCATGACCCAAAATCACGTGCTAATTTCTGGATACTTTTTTCAAAAATATCAATGCGTTCTTTGGGTGGTGAGTCAGCACTCATATAGTGAAACCGAGCCAGTCTAGAAGTTCTTTTTCCTGATGAAAATGTAGGAATCTTTCCAGATTCATAATAGCTATTTAAATAATACTGCGCTAAGGTCATTTCTACAGAACGAATGGAAACTTTAAAATCCCATTGTTGGAGCATAGCGATTGCTTCTTTAGCCTCTTTAGAGCGAACAGGTGTTTTTTTAGCAGCTTCAAGCAAACCTGTTATAAGTAAATCTGCCCCAGGTAAGTATGGGTCATAGGCTAAATCAATTAATGAGTTGAGGGTTAGGTTGGAGGCTTTTGTTAAGAGAGGAATTGCATGTATTCCTCTAAAATTCTCCGGAAAAGAAGACATATAAACCGGATAGTCTTCTTTCTTAGGACTAGAGGCTCCCGATGCAGTAAACGGGGTCGAATTACAATTTTGAATCCATTGTGTAGGTGGATTTTTTAGAAAGATATTATCTTCTAACGCATGTAATCCCTGCCAGTCAGTCTCTGGATTACTTCCGTCTACTGGCTTGGTATAGTCAAAATTTTCGTTTCTTTTTGGGATAAAATTCCCATGATAATAAGCGATGGTTCCATCAGCATCGGCATACACCGTGTTATTTGAAGAATTTGTTCGGATGTCCATCATTTCATAAAACTCATCATGATTAGATTTTTTTGTTCTTGTAAAAGATTGCTCCAACGCTTTTATTGGTTCCCACATTAGGGCAGTAGCAATCCACTGATCACCTATAGCATGAGTAATGGGGCCGTGATGAGTTCGATACATCGTGAAATCTTTAGAAGACATTCCTTGATCAGACGTATACTTTAACGTTACCTTTAGAGAATCTACTTTTCGCAATTCATCACCATACTTATAGTAAGTTCTTGATTTTTCTTTTACGATAGTTTCTGCAAATTCATCAATAATATCTGTTCCAGTAGAGGTATGCATCCATCCTGTTTTTTCATTAAACCCTTGGTATATAAAAAATTGACCCCAAGTAGTAGCACCATAAGCATTTAACCCTTCCTCACTTACCACATGAGATTCTCCTCTAAAGAAAAACGAAGTATGTGGATTGATTAATAGCATTGCGTTTCCGGAGGCTGTTTTTTCACCGCTGATGGCAAAGCCATTAGAACCTCTAGGTTCATCATCACGGAGTCTAATAAGACCCTCAGAAACGGCTACTTTTTTATCTGAGTTTTGATGACCATAAAATTTTTTTATTTTTTTTGTAGAGACTCTTTCGATATCTCCACCAATAGAACCCTCACTAAAATACATGGGCATCCATGGTTCAAAACGAGTTAGTATTTTTGGACGTACCTCTGGATGATTTTTTAGATAATAGTTAATGCCATCTGCAAAAGCCACACAGAGCTCCTGTAACCATTTAGGGCTCTTATTATAGTTAGCAATTGCCTCTTCTTTTGTCATAAATAGGTTGGCTCTCAGATCGCTATAGATAGCTTGTTCTCCCTCCAGTTCGGCTAAGCGACCAATTGCCCAAATATAATTTCTTTCTACCCGATTAAAATCATCTTCACATTGAGCATACAACATTCCAAAGACAGCATCTGCATCTGTTTTTCCGTAGATATGTGGAACACCAAAATCATCTCTAATAATTGTTGTGTTTTCTGCTCTGAGCTTCCAACGTTCATTTTCGTCTAATTGATCGAAGTTATTTTTTTTAGTTGAACAACTAAGAATACACAAGCAGCTTATTAATAAAATGATTTTTTTCATAAAAAACGAATTAAATATTGAAGTAGCAATATAAAACATAATGGTATGGTAACCTAAACAAATGTATCTTTGCATGAACAAAACATATTGAAAAGAAATAGTGAAAATGAAAAATTACATTGCAGAGTTTATCGGAACTTTTACCATGATTTTTTGTGGTACAGGAGCCATGACAATAAATGAGGTTACTGGAGGAGATGTAACCCATGTGGGAATTGGAATTACATGGGGTTTAATTGTAATGGCAATGATTTATGCTTTTGGAGAAATTTCTGGAGCTCATTTTAACCCAGCCGTTACCATAGCTTTTGCCTATGCAAAGAAGTTTTCATGGAAGGAAGTTCCAACATATATTATTTTTCAGCTTGCTGGCGCTTTTTCGGCTAGTTTGTTGTTATGGTGGTTATTTCCCAAAAGTGAGTTTTTAGGAGCAACCATCCCCTCCATAGATTTATGGCGAGCATTTGTCTTAGAGCTATTACTTACATTTTTCTTAATGGTGGTAATTATTAATGTTTCTACTGGAAGTAAAGAAGTAGGGATGATGGCAGGGATTGCTATAGGAGGCGTAGTGTTGTTAGAAGCCCTTTTTGCAGGTCCTGTTACCAATGCGTCTATGAATCCTGCTCGTTCGCTAGCCCCAAATATAGTTTCTGGAAATATTCATGGTTTGTGGCTTTATATTTTTGCACCTATTCTAGGTGCTTTACTAGCAGTTGTTAGCTGTAAGTATGTAAAGTACGAAAATTGTTGCGATGAAGAATGTTAGTATTCTTGGATGTGGTTGGTTAGGAAAGCCATTGGCTGTTTCGTTGCTGGAGGAAGGTTTTTTAGTAAAAGGGTCTACCACGTCAGAAATTAAAGTTCAAGAATTAGAACACTTAGATATTGATACCTATACGATTGATATTACAGAATTTGAAGAGTTCGACTCTTTTTTACATTCAGAGATTCTTATTGTAGCGATTCCTTTAAAAGATATTCTGGCCTTTGAACGTTTTATTGAACAAATTGAAAATTCCATAATTCAAAAAGTAATTTTTATTAGCGCTACCTCTGTATATCCCACCTCAAATTCTATGGTTACCGAAGAAACAGCGACGTTAACAACACCCTTGTCGGAAATTGAATCTCTTTTTCGAGAAAATACATATTTTGAAACAACTATTATTCGTTTTGCAGGTCTTTTTGGCCCAGGAAGGCATCCAGGAAAATGGTTTAAAAACGAAAAAAAAATTCCTCAGCCCAATGGCTTTGTTAATATGATTCATCTGGACGATTGTATTGAAATTATCCACGAGATTATTGACCAAAATCATTGGAATGATACCTTAAATGCCTGTTCGAACGATCACCCAACACGGAAAGATTTCTATACAAATGCTCGGAAAAGTATCGACTTTGAAAAACCAATTTTTGAAGAAAACACCCCATTGAACTATAAGATAGTAAGCTCAAAAAAAATACAGAATGTACTAGGGTATCAGTTTATTCATGATAACCTCTTAACTTTATAAGCGTATTTTTTCTTCCTCCAATAATAAAATACAAGTCCAAAAATCCCCAAGAATACAATTGGGACTCCGATGTTTATCACTTGCCAAAATATTCTTTCCTTAAAAGCTTTTTGTTTGTCTAGAAGGTTAATTTGTAAGCTCTTATTTCTCAATTCGATAATTCCCGTGTCGTCCAATAAATAATCAACAGCATTTAATAAAAACTCTTTATTACCAAACAATTCTCCAGTCCATTTATCTTGAGCAAGATCATAAGGTGTTCCTTTTTGTAATTGATTTCTACCGATATCGCCATCAGCCACAACAATCATTTTATTAGGAGTACTTTTTTTGATAAACTCATTTACCTTAAAAGGTTGTATACGATTGGCATACATAGATGTAAATTCACCTTCTATTAAGACACTTACCAATTGGTATCCAGAGGTGTATTCGTTTTCTTTAGGCGTTTCTGCAATACTTTGTAATTCTACGATTGTAGGAGTTCCTATTTTTTTTGTGAGTAAAGAACTTACAAGCAAGGGTATTTTTTGAAGACCATTTTTTAGCGTGTCTATTTGATTTGTAAAACGCAATCGAGTAGGAGCAATGTTTTTTGTAATTGGGTGATTAGGGTTTCCATTAACCAGCGGATGATAAAACCAGTTTAGATTCTGAAATTGAGGTTGATTTCCGATATTGCCAGTTGCTAAAGGAATTTTTGCTGAGTACAAGTCTTTAATCAAAGTGGTATTAATTCTAATGCCATAGGAGAAGAAAAAATCTGTTAAATTTAAATCCCTAGGATAGGCTAACATCTTACCATCATTATATAAACTATCGGTATCGGCTTGCGTATTTTCTATCATCCAGAGTGTTTTTCCTCCGTTCATGATAAATTGATCCAACACCATTTTTTCTTTATTGTTAAAAGCTTCAGTAGGTTTTGCAATGATTGCAAGGTCGTAGTTTTGAAGTTTTTGCAAACTCTTTATAGGATTGTTGCTTACCGAATCTAGAGTGAATTTTGCCAATCGGTGTTTTTTTGATAATTCACTTAAAAAAGAATAGAGTTGAATGTCTGTAAGTTCACCATTTCCAGAAATAACAGCAATTCTTTTTTGTCTTTTTTCAAGAAGGCTGTTGATGGCGTTGGTAAAAGAAAATTCTAAATTTTCAATGGCTGCTTCTAACTGCTCTTCTTGTGTCTGAAGCACCCCACTAGAGAGCAACGAAACAAGGGAGGTGTTCTGCTGATAAATAATTTCTGCCCAAGGAAAAATAATTTCATTCGATAATTTACCGTTTTCTTCAACAGTAAGTTGACTAGGCACCATCCCAGATTGTATAAGCCTCTCCTTTTGACTGTCTGGTTGGATAAATTGAATTTTTATCAACGAATTTTCTGCATTTAACTCTTCTAAAAACTGACGAGTTTCTATCTGTAATCGCTTAAATTCTGTTGGAAAATCACCTTCTAAATAAACCCTGATAATTAGTTGATTGTCTATCGAATCGATGCTGTTTTTTGTAACCTTCGATAAGGTATATCGTTTGTCTTTGGTAAGATCAAACCTTTTGTAGAGAGTGTTGCTTACAATATTGAGAACGAGGAGTCCAATCAAAACTCCAATGATGCGTATTCCTTTTTTATTCATTAGATAATGTTTGTTTGGTAATAAATAAAAAGAAAACAGAAAGACTAATAAAATAAAGAACATCTCTGGTGTCAATAACGCCTCTACTGATACTTTTAAAATGTTCTGTCATTCCAAAAAGTTGAACTGTATATGATGCGGTTCCAAATAAGTTTGCCATAGCATCAACTCCATAATAGAAAAAGAACAAGATCAAAACCGCCAGTAAAAAAGCAATTATTTGATTGCTTGAAAGTGTTGAGGTAAATAGTCCAATGGCAGTATAGGCACACACTAAAAGTAAAAGACCAAGATAAGAAGCAATAGTACTTCCATAATCGATGTTTCCTACAGGGCTTCCTAATTGATTAATTGAGTATACATACACCCATGTCAGCACTAGTGTAAAGCCTATTAATATTACTACTGACAAAAATTTCCCGAAGACAAGCTGCCAATTAGAAATAGGACGAGTTTTTAAAATCTCGATGGTCCCAGTTTGAAATTCGCCTGCAAATGTTTTCATAGTAATGGCAGGAATTAAAAACATAAACACCCATGGAGCCAAAGAAAAAAAATTATTTAGATCTGCAAAACCAGCATTAAGGATGTTAAAATCATCATTAAAAACCCACAAAAAGAACCCATTGACCCCTAAGAAAAATCCGATGACTAGATAAGCAGTGGATGATGAGAAAAATGAACGAAGTTCTTTCTTTAAAATGGCTTTCATTATTATTAATTATGTATCTGTATTGGTGATTTTAAAAATACGATTATTTTTAAACCCGACCTCTCGTCTTTTTTCTTCAAAAATAAAGCGATGTTTGTTAAGTAACGCAATAGATGCTTTATTATTTTTATGGGTAAATGCTTCAATGGTTTGTAAGCCCATTGTATTAAAACCAAAATTTAACACAGCACCCATCGCTTCACTCATCAATCCTTTTTGATGATATGATGGGTGTAATTCATACCCAATTTCGGCATAATGCTCCTCCATAGAAATTCGATGTAAGGCTAGGGTTCCAACAACGTTAGTGTGATATTCTATGGCCCAGAAAACCCGATTTTTATTCTTGAATTCTTCATGACATACTTTGATAAAATGTGAAGCTTCGTTAATATTTATTGGAATTTTTCGAGTAATTAGTTTGTTAATATGTGAGTTGGTACGCAATTCAAATATACTCTTTGCATCATCAAAAGTTAGAGAACGCAAGTTTAGCCGGTTGGTTTTTAGAATCGGAAAAGTAGAGAAATTGAAAATCATTAGGGTAAACGTACCAATTTAGTTACACTCCAAGCTTCAGGTTTTTTATTAAAAAGAACTTTTGTTTTGCTCCAAATATCCTTAAATAAATCAGAATTTCTGTATATATCGAGCTCTTTTTCAGAATCCCAATAACTATAAGTAAAAAAAACCGAAGACCCTTTTTGTTCTTGATACAATTCTAATAATTGGCAGCCAGCACTTTTTCGTATCAGCTCTTTTTTTTCTTCAAAATGAGTAAGAAATGTATGGATATGTTCTGGATGAAAACTCATCTTTACGATTCGTACTAACATCGGTTATATAAATTCTATAGTGAGGGTATCTCGGTAATCTAAGCCTAGTAGGGTAGAAGCGCCACCAACAGTAGTTAAGTTGCTTCTATAAATAGCAATTTCTAAATATCCCGCAGAATTGAATAAGGCAAGTCTACTTCCGTCATATTGACGAAGATCTGAGCTGTTTTCGCCTAAAACTTCATTGTATTTATGAACCACCTTAGAAAAAGTATATTTTCCAGCAGAAATTTTAAAAGGCCTTCCTTTTCCTATTTCTACAAAGAGCTTTTTATTGATATTGCTAATAATATTTCCATAGTTATCAATATAAATAACCCCTCCGGTAATGGTTTTTTGATCTAGACTTATTTTCGGTTGAATTTCAGTCATTTCCTTGTAGGCAGTAGTTTCTTTCCCAATGACTGTTAAATTGCCACCCCTAGAAATAAAACAAGCTACTTGAACAAATACATCCAATACAGGAAAACTACTCTCTATTCTATCATGGATATTAATTTCAACAACCTTAGTAGGGTTAATATCTTTGGTAATCATCCCAATTAATCCATTGTCTGGACAAACAAAATAATGATTGTCTAGCGCTAAAGCAATGTGTTTATTCGTTTCACTTAACTCAGAATCAACACCTATGATATGAACGGTTCCTTTTGGGAAACTTTTGTACGAATTTTTTAAGATATAAGCCGTTTCCGTGATGTTAAACGGAGAAATATGATGAGTAATGTCTACAATTTTTGCTTCAGGTAATTCTGAATAGATAGCCCCTTTTACGGCTCCCACAAAATGGTCTTTCGTTCCAAAATCAGTAGTTAAGGTAATAATAGACATTAAGAAATTAGCTGTTAATTAAATGTGTAAAAGTTGCTTAAAATATTAACACAAAGCTAAACATTTCTGAAAATTTATTCACTATTTTTAAGTTGAATTATAACATTAAGAATTTATAAACTAAAAACATTTGAACGAACGCCTCATTGAGCTTACAGAAATTAACCCAAATGATTTCTTTGGAGCTCACAACAGTACTATAGAACAATTAAAAAGATACTTCCCTAAACTTAAAATAGTTGCCCGTGGATCTACATTAAAAATTTACGGCGAATCAGAACTTCTAGATGAATTCGAAAAGCGGCTATCGATGCTCATTAAGTATTTTAATCGATATAATAAATTAGATGAAAACAGTATCGAAAGAATTTTAACCTCTACAGGAAAAGAAGAAAAGTCTAGAAATGCCTCATCAAAAGATGTATTAGTGCATGGTGTAAGCGGTAAACTGATAAAAGCACAAACAGAAAATCAACGTAAGATGGTTGCCATGATGCAAACCAACGACATGTTATTTGCCGTTGGACCCGCTGGTACAGGAAAAACATATACTGCCGTAGCCTTGGCAGTAAAAGCCTTAAAAGAAAAAGAAGTTAGACGAATTATATTAACAAGGCCTGCGGTAGAATCTGGCGAAAATCTAGGGTTTTTACCAGGAGATTTAAAAGAAAAGTTAGATCCGTATATGCAGCCATTATATGATGCATTACGCGATATGATTCCGCACGAAAAATTAGAATCGTATTTAGAAAAAGGAGTTATTCAAATAGCGCCCTTGGCATTTATGAGAGGTAGAACATTAGACAATGCTTTTGTAATTTTAGATGAAGCACAGAATACTACCCACAATCAAATGAAAATGTTTTTAACCAGAATGGGTAAAAATGCCAAGTTTGTAATTAATGGCGATCCAGGGCAAATAGACTTACCACGTAAACAAATATCTGGACTCAAAGAGTCTTTATTAGCCCTTAAAGATATTGACGGAATTGCACAGATTTATCTAGACGATAAAGATGTTATTAGACACCGATTAGTAAAAAGAATTATTAGTGCTTATAAAGGCATTGAAACAGATTAGTTTTTCATTGTCTTTCGCTACTTTTGTAGCGACCAACGATTACATAATATGAATAATACGATAAACCAAACTCATTTTCAATTTCCCGATCAAAAAAATGTGTACAAAGGGAAGGTTCGAGAAGTCTATACGATCAGCGATACACTCTTGGTGATGATTGCTACTGATAGACTGTCGGCTTTTGATGTAATTATGCCACGACAAATTCCTTTTAAAGGTCAGATTTTAAATCAGATTGCAACAAAAATGATGCAAGAGACAGAAGATTTGGTTCCAAATTGGTTACTCTCAAATCCGGATGAAAATGTAGCTATCGGGCACCTATGCGACCCTTTTAAGGTAGAAATGGTTATCCGTGGGTATTTATCAGGTCATGCTGCCAGAGAGTATAAAGCAGGTAAAAGAATTCTTTGTGGTGTTGAGATGCCAGAAGGAATGCAAGAAAACGATCCATTTCCACAACCAATTATTACCCCTTCTACCAAAGCAGCTAATGGCGAGCATGATGAAGATATTTCTAGAGAAGAAATTCTTGCCAAAGGAATTGTTTCTGAAGAAGACTACCTCGTTTTAGAAGACTATACCAGAAAATTATTTAATAGAGGAACAGCAATCGCTCAGAAACGAGGGTTGATCCTTGTAGACACTAAATACGAATTTGGAAAAACTACCGATGGTACGATTGTTTTAATCGATGAAATTCATACTCCAGACTCTTCTCGATACTTCTATCAAGAAGGCTATCAAGAAAGGCAAGATCGTGGAGAAAGACAAAAACAACTCTCCAAAGAATTTGTTCGTCAGTGGTTAATAGAAAACGGTTTTCAAGGAAAAGAAGGGCAAGAGATACCCACCATGTCCGATGAGAAAATCACAGAAATTTCAGAACGATATATCGAGTTGTTTGAGCAAATTACAGGCGATTCATTTATAAAAGCCTCTACAACCGATGTATTGGGAAGAATAGAACATAATGTCATCGATTTTTTATCCAAGCACCCATATAATTAAGAAAAATCTCTCTTGAAGGCAGTTACCATAAAAAAATTAAAAGACGAATTACAACATCGTTCTTCCCACGATTTAGTTGAACTATGTCTTAAATTGTCTCGATTTAAAAAAGAAAACAAAGAACTTCTTACATACCTTTTGTTTGAGGCACATAACGAAACGATGTATATACAAAGTGTTCAGGAGTATATGGATACTCTTTTTGAGGAGATCAATACCAAGAGTTTTTTTTATATCAGAAAAAGTGTACGAAAAATACTCTCCCTTACTAAAAAATACATTCGTTATTCTAAGAAAAAAGAAACCGAAGTACAACTATTGCTTCATTTCTGCATCCGATTAAAAGAATTAACTCCCTCCATCTCTAGGAGTCCTCGCTTGCAAAATGTTTATGACAGACAGATTCTTATGATTAAAAAAGCGATTGCGACCCTGCATGAAGATTTACAATACGATTACCATTTAGAATTAGAGGAATTAGGCCATGGATAAAAAAGAAAGACCCGTACTGCCAATGTTAATTCGAAAAGGGACGCATGATGTAGAAGCTTTTCAAAATACAACCCTTCGACCTATTATTAAAATGCAACATGATTTATTGATAAGTTGCTTTGAACACTATCTTCAAAAGCGACATATCGATTTTATAGAGCTACCTCTTACAAAAAAAAAGAGCCTTATTAACGCTATGTTTACAAAAGATATGGCAAACAAAAATTATACTCTGGGGCTTATTATTGGGCATTTTTCTTTAGAAGAATACCGCTATTACGCTCAGCACAGCTCAGAGATTCATAAAAGAATTAGTAACATCGTACAGCAAAGAATCGAGGATACCTATCTTTAAAAAAGAGTTGTTCTAGAAAGGGTCGAGCGAGGTGCTTGCACTAAGATGAGTTTTTCTTAAAAGGGTCTTTTTAGTGTCCTTTAGGATCTTTTTCTTCCAAGTATTCTTTTAGGCGTTCTTTTATAAAGTAGTTCCAGCCTATAACACCACTTTCTCTTTTAAATTCTGGAATATCGTCAGGAAAATTTTCTAGGATCGAGAAGGTGAGTGTTAATATCGATTGATGTCCTTTTTCGGCAAGTTCAAAAATAGAAACCCCAATTCCCGGATAGTCTTTAAATTGCCATTGATAAGCTATTTTTTTCATCGGAATTACTTCTGTTAATGTCCATTGATGTACAAATGTTCTGTCGTCAACTTCAACCACAAAGTGAGTTTTAAAGCCAATCACAGGCCTAAAAGAGCTAATATTAGGAAAATACCACTGAACCATGTTGTTGAGTACGGTTATGGCATCCCAGACCTGTTGTATAGAAGCATCATATATCTGCTCTACAATAATGGGGTGATTTTTTTTAGTCATAGACCCTAGGTATTAACAGTTTAATTTTAAATGTTTCTTTCTCATTACGGTACAGAAAATATTTCTGTACAAGTATTTCTGTGACATATCAGAGTTTCTTATTTGTAATTACCATACTCATTACCTATAAAATTACAATAAAATTTACTCTTTTTTATAGGTATAAATACCTGTTTTTTTGGGGGTATTTATAAGATTTTGACTCCAATAAGCACCCATTTAAGACACGACCCCTTTTTAGTGGATGAAATAATCACGTGATTAATCACGTGATTATTTTTTTTATTACATAGCCTTCTGCGGTGTTCGTTAGCTGTTGAATAGCTCCATCATTAGCGGTATCTGCATACGAGAGTCTCATATTTATAATTGCTAGGCATTAGTTATAAAATTACTATAAAATTTGTTCTTTCTTGTAGGTATAAATACCTGTTTTTTACTTATTTGCAGGGTAGGAAGCCAAAAAAGCAACCTCCTAAAAAAGAGAACCACAATATCCAAAAGGTTTGTGGCTCTCTAAACTTATGAAAAAGAAGAAAAAAGTTTTCTTAAACCAATCCCCAAATTTTATCAGGCTCTAATTGTAATCATTTTTTTTAAAAGCACCAGTTTAGGACATTACCTTACCAATCAGTTTTTAAAAAAGAGGTTGAAGTAAATAAATTAGTTATTTCTTTTTCATTATCTAAATAATGTTTTTCAGGAGTCATAAACATCATTCTGTATAAAATTTCTTTTACATTCATTAAATACAAAATACCTGTAATATTATTCTTTAGAGATATTTTTAATCGATAAACGTTTTTATTTTCAAAAACTAATTTCTCTTTATCAAGTATTTTAACATTTCCAAAGTCTTTTAAATATTTCTCTAAATTAGATTCTAATATTCTGTCTAAATTAGATTTGTTAGACATTAAATAAACTAAATATTTTACCTTTTGTTTTTCAGAATCAATTACTTTATAAACATTGGTAATAGAATAATCCTCCTCTGCAGAATTTAATTTTTCATAAGTTAAAGACTTTGGAAAAATTACTTTATAAAACTTTGTTTGTAAAACATCCTGCGACATAAGATTGTTTAGCGGCATTACTATTAAAATAAAATAAAATAATCTCATAAAAAAAGCTTTCTGAATAAATTTAGAAAAAAATTACCTATTATAAAATATAACCATGTAAAGAAACTTAATATAAATACAATAAAAGGAATAAATAACATAACTATGATAAATCCTTTTATACCGTATACTTTACTATCATTAAAGTTAACAGGAACTATGCCAAACAAAGATAAAGTTCCAAAAAATAAAGATATAGGAATATATGCAAATAAAAAATTAACAAATAATAACTTAAACAAACCTTCAGGTTTTTTACTATACTTTTTTATAAATTCTTTCATTTTATTTGTTTTTTAATTAAATATTTCACTTAACCACTGTGCACCTCCCTCTACAAGTTTAGATACACCCATACTAAGATTATAAAGGTTTACACTAGCAGATGCCTTAAAAACACCAAGTTTACCACTTACACCAACTGTTGATAAATCTTTTAAATTCATGTTAACTTCATCACCAACTCCTGGACTAAAAGAACCATCAAAGCCACCTTCTTCTATCGAACCGTCTACATTACCATCACTATCAATTGATGCATTCATATCTGCAACCTTAAAACTTCCACTAGCTTTTATACTAGCATCGCTGTCTTTAGGACCTATAGATAAACTTCCATTTAAATCTACTAAACCTAATTTTGTTTTATAGGTAGTTTTATCAGAAGAGTCAGTTGAAATTTCACCAGTTATGATATTTGCTTCTGCTTTTACATCAACACCTCCAATTTTAACTCCTCCTCCAATACCTATTTTTGATTTTACACTTGCTCCAAAATCAAAAGCTTCTGCTAAAAAGTCAACCCCTTCACTTAATAATTTTTTAGTTTTATCTGATGGAGAAAAATCAATTTTAGGAATATGTTTGTCCATTTCTGTCGGTGGATCATCTGGGTCTTGATTTTTGCAACAGCTACTTGAAGGTGACATTCCATCTGGATCAATCCAATAAATAGGGTTATCAAAAGCATAATTATACGGTGAGTGTCTACGCATTTGCTCAGCAAGAGGATCTAAATTCATCCAACGTCCAATAGCAGGGTCATAATTACGAGCCGTAATATCATACCATTCTAAACCAAGCTCATCTTGTAACTCATTACCGCCAAATTTTCTCTTCTGAGCAAGGCTGTTCCCATTAGAACTCACAACATTATTGTACCCTCGATGTTCAAGTCCAAATGGGTAATACGAACTCTCCTCAATAATTTCGGTTGTAGAATCAATCGTTCCATTGTTGTTGGTATCTGAATAAGAAAGTCTCACGTTGCCTAAGTGATCTTTATATTGATATACATAGTCAAATGAGTCTCCATCTTCTTTTACATAGCCTTCCGGGGTGTTCGTTAGCTGTTGAATAGCTCCATCATTAACGGTATCTGCATACGAGAGTCTCATATTTATAATTGCTATACTTATTACCTATAAAATTACTATAAAATTTTGCTCTTTTTTATAGGTATAAATACCTGTTTTTTGATTATTTGCATGGTATTGGAAGCCAAAAAAGCAACCTCCTAAAAAAGAGAACCACAATACCCAAAAGGTTTGTGGCTCTCCAATGAAAAAGAAAGAAAGTTTTAATTTAATCTATTGTAGGTTCCTCTACAGTTACCGTATGGCTAAAATTTGTTTTAACGGTTCTTTTTTTTATCATACCTTTTTTTGATTCAAACTCTAAATAAACTTCGTCCAATATATAACCATCTAAGAATATGTTACCTAATTTATCAGTAATAATATCATATATTGGTATTATACTATCATTTATTAATGCAAAAGTATCTTTAGCTATTTCATTTTTTTTGCCAAGTATTGCGAAAATATAACGCCTTTCGGTTTCCTTAAGTTTAATTGTATCAAAATCAGACCTATAAGTTACAATACCATTGATTGTATCTCCTTTTTTAATAATGTTAGGTAAGTCAATACTAAGCTTTACTTGTATACCATTATCTACTAAATTATTATTTTTAGGTTTTTCTTTACTACAAGCGTAAAAGAAAATAAGAGTAACTATAATAATTATTTTTTTTAAAATATTCATCGCTAATTTAATTTATATTGTTTCTTATATTTTTCTATCGCTTTTTGTTTTTTAACATCATTCAATGAATCATTTTTTCTATATACTTCCTGTAGATCAGATTCATAGACTAAAGTATCATTAGGCCATTTCATGTAAGACTGTATATAAATTTTATTTTTATGGCTTTTAGTAACATTAAAGTTAATATGCTTTCTTAAAGTAATTTTAATCTTCTCTGGCACCTCTTTCGCTTCTTCTTCCACTTTATTATCCATGGTAGATTCATTTGGTTTTTTAGTTGGTGCTATTTTTTCACTAACCTCATTCATGTTTTTACTTGTTGATAATAAACCTGCTATCCACCTTAAAAATCTAGCAAGGGCATTTGCTGTCTTTGCTCCGCCTCCTGCAGGAGTTAAATCATCAAAGTTAATAGAATGTGTTGTCGTTCCTTTTCTTCCTGCACCATAATTTTCGGTTCCCATACCATATATTGCAGGACCACTAGGTCTTTTATGGTTTGAATCTACATTAGCAGCTACCACAACTTCATCTAATTTAATATTGCTTTGAGACATATCTATCAAGAAATTAACATCTTCTACCAGATTATACAACTGTGATGGATTAATACCTGGTAACATTCCTGTGGGATCATCAAAATAAACAGGATTGTTAAAAGCATAGGCGTATGGAGAATGACTCATTAAAAATTCTCCCATTGGATCGATATTCATAAACCGACCAATATGTGCCTGATAATTCCGTGCATCAAAATCAAGCCAATTAAGCCCAAGTTCTTCTTGGATTTCTTTTCCGTTGTATGTAAACTTCTGTGCGACACTATTCCCATTAGAACTGACGGTACTATTGTAACCTCGATGTTCAAGTCCAAATGGATAAAAATTTGATTCTTCTATAATTTCTAATTCTCCTTTGCTTAAAGACACATAATCAATATAAAATTGGGTTTCTGAAGAGAGGTGTGTATTGCTTTTATCGATTCTCAAATAGATTTTTTTTGCACCATTCCCAACGGTATAGTTAAAACGGTGTTCCCCTGTTTCTAATTGCCAGGTGAGGCCTACATATCGTAGATGATTTCCATTGGCATCAAATTCTTGTATATAAAACCGTATTTGAGATGCTGTAGTTCCCTTATCGAATTTTAAACGAATACTATATTGCTCATTGTCTTGTAAGTTTAGGTTGGGTAATTCGTACCGAACCCCTTCCCAAGCACTATTTACAGTTACTTTTAAACGACCATTCTCTAAAGTAGGATACGAAGAACCGTTGGCTACCCAATTGCCCATATCTTGGGTAAATGAATCTTCAAATATATGCTGGTAGTTCCCTTTTGGATTGATATAAGACATGCGAACATTGCCCAAATGGTCTTTGATTTGATACACATAACTATACGCTCCAGCCTCTTCTTTTACATAGCCTTCTGCGGTGTTAAAAAACTGTAGGGTATTGTTCTCATACACATAATTGCCTGCATAGTCTGTGATGGTTTGAGAATCTATAGTCTCATCAATCACATCTTTTGTTAATTTAACACCCGTAGCATCATAGGTGTACTTAATTTCTGACTGCTGACCCGAAAATTTAATATTTGTGGGTAAATTCAAATGATTGTATTCAATGTTTGTTATTCCTTTATTTTTATCTTCAACCATATTGCCATTGGCATCATAGCTATAATCATTGCCTGTGGTATTGCCATCTTTAAAGCCTTGTGGAATTTGAGATTTATCATCTACAGCTCTAAGTTTATTTCCTGTATCATACTCATAACGTAACTCGTCCATCAATCCAAAATGTGTGGCTTCTTCATTGGTATGGCCTTGTCTTGTAAGCGATACAATATTTCCATTTTTATCATACTCAATATCCGACACATCGTAATTTGATGTAGTACCCCCAAAAGCATCAGTAATTCGGTTTAGGGCATCATAGCGATATGCGTAGCTTCTTTTCATATAATCATTGGCGGTTTTCCAACTCGTATGAGAAATATTACCGTTGTAGAGCACTTCTGTTAAGGGAGTGTCTTCTATAGGTTTATTATAATTAATCTTAAAGGTAAATAAATCATTTCTAATTTCCTCAATATCGTTAATATTTGTAAGCCACCCGCGTACATTGTAGGTATAATCTACATTTTGTAAGCCTTTGTGATTGTTTACAATATGAAAATTTTTAATTTTTGTTCCAGCACTATGCAAACTAATGTCTCCAATAAACGAGCCTGTAGCGTCAAGTAAAGAAATATAGATAATCTCATCATTTTTTTGTAGTAGATCTTTTCTCCAATGCGTTCTACTTTTAACACATCGTTTGCAGCTACTGTGCCAGACGTTTGTTTCCACTGCCCCGATTCGTAAATTTTAAGCTTAGTTCCTGCTATATAAATTGCAAAATCTATGGTGTTATAGGAAGCATTAGAATTGTCTGAAGACAAGCCTGCCATATACCATTTATTGGTAGAAGTTGTTTGAAACTCAACATAGCCATCTCCTTGTATCTCTCCTAGGGTAGCCAAGCCAGTATTCCATGCGCTAGCTCCGGTTTTATGAATAATATCTTCAGAAATATTAATTCCCGAAGTGACGTCTGTATATCCTTTTTGAGTAGCATTTCCGGTAAGTTTACTAGTTAGTTGTCCCAGATCATCATAGTTATTTCTAACCAACCGCTCGGTAATTTGATTGTTTATCTTTTGTGTTTGACTTATCAGCCTGTCCATATGATCGTACTCAAATTTTTCTAAAGTCACAAGATCTTCTTTCCCTACTTTCTTATGGGTGGTTTTGGTGGCCAATACCTTTCCGGTAAAGTCGTCCAACTTACTTTCTACAATGTCGGTGGTCTGCAGGTAGTCGTTTTTAGAATATACATACATCGGTCGTGCTTTTGTATCGTAGTAGGTAAGGGTGGTAATCCAGTGGGGAGTTTCTAACACACGAACCTTGATTCCTGTAGCCAGGGTTTTTGTATTGGTGGTAGAATTTACTCCAGCCATATTGGTAACAGAGGTAGGTGCCCCGGCTCTGTTAAAGACATAATCGTCGTAATAATTAATGGTTAAAAGTTCGATGTTTGTATTCGGAAAATCGGCATTGGTATAATAACTCCCCTGAAAACCGTCTCCGGAAGTCACTTTGTTTTCGTAATTATCACTGGTATTTTTGTTGTTAAAGGTAGTTTGTAAACTCTCTCTGGTACTGCTTGCACTTGCCGTATAAATGCCTGTATACATAACACGACCCAATACATCGTATTTGGTAAACAGCCAGTTGTTGTCTTCCCGTAACAGGACGTCTTGGGTTAAGACAGGCCTGTCAAGTTTATCATACACAATATATTCCCATCCTTTGCCGGGAATTTTCTTTTCGATTAAGCGGTTTCTATCATCGTATGTGTATTGGTAACTAAGTTCGGTAAGTTCGACGCTAGAAACTCCATCGGTGGTGGTAACCTCTGGAGGCAAGACATAGGTGAGATTGCCAAAATTGTCATACACATAATAGGTATCATGGGGCTGTTGATTGTTATAGGTTCTTTTTAACACCACTTGCCCTTGCTTATTCTTAAACTCTTCTGTGGTATGATTCACCCCATCGGTTTCTTGCCAGTTTTCGTCTTTGGTAATGGTTTTGTACAGATCTCCTGCTTGGTAATAGGTAATTTCTGTGGTCTCCAGAGTAGGGAGATAGGTGTTGTTTTCTACAGAGAGACTCACTCTAAAATAAGGAATCTGATCATCATCACTATTGGTGTCATAGGCAAACTTAATAGTATGTCCGTCTGTATAGAGATTGTCGGCTATAAAATTACTTCCCATTTTCCAATCGCTACCCGGGGCAGCTTGTTCTACCACCCTGTTAAGAGGTGACCTATCAAAACCTTTTTCTGAATAAGGATTGAGTATGGTAGGGTCTGTGATTCCTGCAAAATCATCTGCATAATGGTGCTGATAATATTCTTGTGTTTTTAAACCCGCTAGAGGACTATAGGCACCGTTTGTATTGTCTGCATAAGGTAAGTATTCTTTGGTTTGTCTGCCAAAATTATCATACTCGTAATGGTTTATAATATCTTTATACAGTATTTCTTGATTGTTAATGATGGCAGGTGTACTCGTTGCTATCTCGTTAATAGAAAGTTCGGAACCGTCGATTTCTTGTACCAACGGACTCCAAAAATATTGCTTGGTATTCGTATGGGTAGCATTAAACAAATAATTTCTGTATTGGGTGGTGGTGTAGGAGGTAGGCCATACAAATTCTTTACCATCGTATATTTTAGTTCCATCGGTAGCATATACACCAGAAATACCCAAGTCTGGCCCAGTATATCCCGCAGGGTGTATATAGCCAACTAATAAAAACCAAGTGTCAATTTTTGGTAAATCGCCAGTCCAAAAATAGGGATTGCTATTAAAACTACCATCTAGGTTGTTTACTTGCTTGGTTCCATGATAGGTTTTTCCATCGGTTCTATTGCCTGTTTTTTTTACCCAAACAGTATAACGGTAGGCTTTGGTATGATCTCGATTTATATAATCTGTACTCCAACCACCATCTGCATTGATATTGGCCGTGTTTGTACATTCCCATAATAAATCGAGATCTCCAAAAGGAGTGGTTCCTTGAACAATCTGATTTTCTGAACTTGTTCCATTAAGGTTATAAAAACCAGCATTAGTTGGGCTGCCTAAGCTCCAATCATAAAAAAGTTGGTTGTTTCCAACATCGCCATTCCCTCCATCAACAAGGATCGTTTGCTTCCTTCTTCCTAAGCCATCAACATATTGGAGGGTGGTACTTACCTTGGTAGGATCTGCCTCGGTAATTTCTACCGTAGAGGGTACTTTATAGGTTTTTGTAAGGATATAATTTTCTGTGTCTGTTTGTGCCCAAGCTCCCAAAGGCAACAATAATAAGAGTAAAAGTCTTTTTTTCATGGCGTTTAATTTTTATAGTGGTATTGATTCTGACGTATAATTTGCCCTTCCTGATCTTTAACAAACCGAAGTCGGTTAAACGCATCGTACTCATAATAAACGGTCTGTCCTCTGGGGTCTGTCGTGCTGGTAAGCCCTATTAGAGGATTATAGGTATAGGTGGTTACCTGTGCGTTGGGCAAAGAGCTTCGTAAATTATTCAGTGCTTCCCGTAACAATCCTTCATTGCCTTGATAACTGACAATGGCGCCTGAGGCATCTCTAAGATCTATGGTATGATCATCATCCTGATTAGACAAGAGTGTGAGGTTTTCTACATAACTTTCTACTTGTGCATAAGTAGCATTGTCTATTTTGGCAATGGGTAAGCCATGTCGGTATCCCCAGAGATACGTGGTGGTGGTTCCATCGGCTTGTCTTGCCTGCACTAAATTCCCATATTTATAGTGTTCAAAAAACAATCGATCTTCTAATGGGCTCGCTCCTTTAGCCGTTTGTATTTTACTTGGATACGTGCTTGCCTCAGGATAGAATGTCTTTTGAGTAGCCACAAGTTGCTCATTTTTATAGGTACGGGTTTCTATTGGATTCGCCAGGATATTAGCACTTACCAAAGCACCCACGGTAGGGTAGGAAAATGCTTGTTTTAGAACATCATTAGCATCATTGGTGGTTTCTGTTTGGGTTAATAAATAATTCGGAGCGCTTCCTGTTGTATCATACTCATAGGTACTAATCGAGGTTACTACCTGATCGTTAAAAAACTGGCTGCTTTCTTTACCAATAACCCCGCCTGTTTTTCCTTGTGCATAGGTAATTCTGGTTCCTAAACTAGAAAACTCCGGAGGAAAACAAAAAGCTCCTTCTTCTATACATGCCTCGGGTTGTTGTGGTGTTAAGGGAGCATCTGCACTAACACCGCTACCCCAACTTTGAGATGGGTCTTGATACCCGGCAAAAGTTGGAGTCATATAATTATAACGCCAAATGTTTGGAGTGACTTCTCTAAAAAGAATGTATTTCAACCCATTAAGAGGGTTTTGAAATGGATAGAGCGTTGCACTTCCAAAATATTGAAAGTTTTGATACTCATTTTTTTCTTGGGTTTGTAGTACATCAGCGGTGTCATATACGCTCATTTTTTTCTCTTTCCCAGCAGAAAAATCACTGCGATAATAATTTACATATTGATCAGTAGAGACACCATTATACATGCCAACATTAAACTGGTAAACTTGATACCCATTGGTAATAGCTTCGGAATTTTCGACTGTGTTTTGCGCTTTCTGAATTTCTATTACAGTACTATACGCCACATGGGGACGATCGCCTCCGGACCAGGACGTTCTCCTAACCACACTTGGCCTTGTTGCGATTGATGGAGGTTCATAAACATTATAATATTCTATCGAATACATTGAAGGGTTAAACAAAACTCTGCCAGAAGAAATACCATTGCTTGTTCCAGTGGTGGGTGGCAACTCATCACCGATGCCTATCTCTTGACCAGTTGTTTCTAGATCAATCACATCATCATCTTCCTCATATAGGATGTATTGATATTCTTTTTCACTCGCCAATACACTGTCGTTACTATAATCTTTAATTTTATGAATACGGATTCCTGCTTTTGTAGCGTTATAATATCCCGAAGAGTGTTCTTGTTCTTCGCGATGAACTCTAACCGATAGGGTGCCCGTTTGTTTTAAAGTTGTGAGCTGGTAGGTTCCGGGTTCTAAAATAATACTCGAGCCATTAGACAAGTTATACCATAAGATCTCTTGAGTAACTGCACAAGTTTCTTGATTAATAATCGAATCATAGGGAATACTGGTAGCATTGTCTAAAGGAACATCGCTAATTTTTATCAGATAGGTTTCTCCTATATTTCCCGTTTCGCTATACTCAATATCATAGATGCCCTGCTCATTAATAGGAAAAGTGGTGGATTGAATATTGGGAGCATATACATATTGGTCTATACAGCAGTTGCCACAATTCTCATCATTGTTAACACTGCCTCCAGCAACAGTTAAATTGCCATAGGTAACATCTATGGTATTGGAGGCCGAACTAAAAACACGTGCCTGATGGGGTTCATACTCAAAGGTAGTATATCCTCCGGTTGGGTAGCTAATGGTCTGTAAAAGACCTCTTTTTGCAAAATCAAAATTAGGACTTCTATCGGCACCAGTTAAGGTGGCTCCATTATAGTTTACTGTTGGATATAAAACCGAATTACTTCCTCCATTATTAAGTCCCAGATAATCCTGCCCTAAAGACAGTCTGGAGACAACACTTTCTGGTGAGATATACTCAAAAGCATAAGAACTCTTGACAAGATTATTAGCCGAAAGAATATCGATACTGTCTAACTTAAGACGTATTTGCCATGGCGAATTTCTAAAATTCTCAGGATCAACTGTACTAGAAATCCCAAAATAAGAATGATGAAATTTAATTTTTTTTAGTGCCTTACCATTAACTGGTTTATAAATGCTAAGCGTATCAATAGCAGTATAATTAGGACTGTTATTGGCTAGTTTTTGATCCAAGCGCTCTTTAAAAGAGATGTGAACGATTTCTTGTTCGTTATGACTGATATTTTTTAAAACTTTAGCCTTATAATGATATCTTTTTGTTATGAGACTATGATGGTTTACTGGTATTGGAAATATAGTACTTGGATCAGTAGGTGGGAAGGTGGTTGTTACTGATCCTATTAGATAAGATTCATTATCGGTAGGGGTAGTGTTTATATATCCAAAGGTATACCGATCTTTACTTAATGGTGAAACAATTTTGGTAAGCACCCAGGAAGAATTATATCGTTGTAGAGGGATATCTGATGACGAAGTATCATTTGATTGTTGTTCGGTTTGCTCGGCTTCTTCAAAATATAATTGTATGCCATTGTCTAAGGTGACTACCCAATGCTCTAAAGAACTTCCAGAGGCCGAATAAGTGGCTGTGATCTTAGTTCGAGGGTTTTTTAAAGCAACAAAGGCCTCCGACTCCGGGTCGTACACAAAAGTATCGCTATAACCCAGCGCATTAAAACTAAAATAATCCGGTTGGGTATCAAACTGATTTTCGGAAAGGTCTTTTAGGAAATTAATATATTGTTGTCCTAACAACAAACTACTAAAATTACCAGGAGGGTTCTTGTATTCTTCTACAAGTTCTTTGAGTGTTTTTCCTGTATTAATTCCCCCATTGTATAAACTCACAATATTGGTTCCCGATATCCTGCTATGACGATTGCCTAACGATAGATAGGCCCGCGAAGAATGATAATAATCATCAACCAATCCGTTAACAGTTCTGCTAATTCTCCCACCGGCATTTAGATTCCAACTCAACCCGGCCTGGGTAGCCATCTGGCTTACTTTAACTCCTGAGGCATCATAGGTCAGGCTAATAGGCACGTTGAGTTCTCGACCGGTAATGGTATAGAGAGGAACACTAATATTAGGCGACCCGGTATACATACTTACACTGGTGTTTCCGTACTTCTCAAAAGCTTGGGCTTCTGGGGTATTGGGAATGTTAACCTGTCTTTCTAGCTCTTTTTGAACGTCAAATCCTTGGCTTCCTTGCGAGCCATCGTCATCCACTTGTGCGTACGTAAATAAAAAACTACATAGCAAGAGGAATAGTAACACAATTTTTTTCATAAGAATACATTTTTTTAAACATGAATATTTTAACTTTTAGTGTAAAAAAATCACAAAATGAATTCCTCCCAAATTGATATAGTAAGAGACTAGTGGGACTTTCAGGCACTGATGGCCTGGAAAAAAGTGTGGTAAAAAAATGCAATTTTGGGGGAGTCATCGCAATTAAATTTACTCTAAAGTAAAAATAAAAAAAGAAACTTCCAAAAAAAATGGTCTTTTTAACAAATAAAATATAAGTTTTAAAAACGAAGTAACTCCCTATAAATGAGGATGCTCACTCATAAAAAAAAGACGCCTACAAAAGAAAAATCACATTAAAACTGTTTTAAAAGTCGAAAAAACTTTTTATGAGAATACGAAGGCCAACATAAGCAATAAGAATGGCAGTTCCTTTTTTTAATTGAATGGGGGTTAGCAAACGATGCCCTATTCTACTTCCAATAAATCCACCCATACTCACAGAAAGTACCAGGACAATGCTAAGGGGTGCATCTAAGGAGAACGAATTGTTAAAAGATTGTCCTAGCAACCCACTGATAGAATTTAATAAGATAAAAAGACTGGCAGTTGCGGCAATTTTTTTAGGAGTATCCCAGTGAATAAAATGTAGGAGGGGAGCTAAAAAAATACCACCCCCAATCCCTACCATGCCCGAGATAAACCCGATGATTCCACCATAACTGGCATTTTTTAAAACATGAAGATGAGTAGGCGATGCGTGGGTAGAAATAATTTTTTTAGAAAACCAAAGGGTGCCTGCCGCAAAAAATAAGGTAGCCCCCAAGAGGATAAAAAAGAAATTCTGACTAATAGAAAGATACCCACCCACAAAAGCCATTGGAATACTCCATAAAACAAGAGATAATACCTTCTTCCAATGGTAGTGCTTCTGTTTATAAAAAAGCCATACATTCCCTCCAACCACAACAATATTACACAATAAAGAAATAGATCGTATCTGAGTAAAAGCCATACTTGTTAGGGCTAATAGCGCCAGATAACTAGATCCACCGCCAAAGCCAATAGAAGAATATAGAACCGCTATCATAAAAAATAAAACAATAATATGCCAGTGACTTATAAGTAGATGCCCCAATATATTTAAATCCATTTAGCGAATATAGTTTTATCTTGTGGCAAATTATTTAAAATTATCTATTTTTACTCAACAACAAACCCCTTATACTTAATCATGAACTTATATTGGAAAACAAACCTAAAGTACCTATTGATTTTATTATCAATTTGGTTTTTAGTGTCATTTGGTGCCGGAATTTTATTTCGAGAAACCCTAGACAACATTACATTTGGAGGGTTTAAATTAGGATTTTGGTTCGCTCAACAGGGAGCAATTTATATCTTTGTGATCTTAATTGTAGTCTATGTTAGACTTATGAATAAGCTCGATAAGAAATATGGCTTTCATGAAGATAATGAACACTAAAATAAGAAAAAGATGAGTATTCAAATATGGACATGGATCTTAGTTGGAATTACCTTTTCCTTGTATATAGGGATTGCAATTTGGTCAAGAGCGTCCTCAACAAAAGAATTTTATGTTGCAGGTGCAGGGGTCTCTCCATTAGCAAATGGATTGGCAACAGCAGCAGACTGGATGTCTGCAGCGTCTTTTATTTCAATGGCCGGTATCATCTCTTTTGGAGGCTATGATGGATCTGTATATTTAATGGGATGGACTGGTGGATATGTGCTTCTAGCATTATTATTAGCGCCTTACTTAAGAAAATTTGGGAAGTTTACCGTTCCAGATTTTATCGGAGATAGATATTATTCAAACACCGCTAGAAGTGTCGCTGTTTTTTGTGCCCTTTTAGTCTCTTTTACTTACGTAGCTGGACAAATGCAAGGAGTAGGAATTGTTTTTTCACGATTTTTAGAAGTAGATATTACCACAGGAGTAGTAATCGGGATGATCATTGTATTGTTTTATGCTGTTCTGGGTGGGATGAAAGGAATTACCTATACCCAAGTAGCTCAATATTGTGTGCTTATTTTTGCATTTATGGTCCCTGCTATTTTTATTTCCATACAAATGACAGGAAATCCTATTCCACAACTAGGTTTTGGAGGAGCAGACGACAATGGAATATACTTATTAGACAAATTAGACGGTCTACATAAAGACCTAGGCTTTGCAGAATATACCTCAGGAAGTAAATCTACTCTGGATGTGTTTTTTATTACTGCAGCCCTTATGGTAGGGACTGCTGGGTTGCCCCATGTAATTGTTCGATTTTTTACCGTTAAAAAAGTGGCAGATGCCCGTAAATCTGCAGGATGGGCTCTGCTGTTTATTGCTATTTTATATACTACTGCTCCCGCTATTGCCGTGTTTTCTAGAACCAATTTAATAGAAACAGTAAGCAATAAAGACTATGCAACGATGCCCCAATGGTTTAAAAAATGGGAAACAACGGGTCTGATCACTTTTACAGATAAGAATCAAGATCAACTTATACAGTATGTTGCCAATAAAGAAAAGAACGAACTCGAGATTAACAGAGATATTATGGTCTTAGCCAACCCAGAAATCGCCGGCTTACCAAACTGGGTTATTGCCCTGGTAGCGGCAGGAGGTTTAGCAGCTGCCCTATCTACCGCCGCAGGCTTATTATTGGTTATTTCTTCTTCGGTATCTCACGATTTAATTAAACGAATGATCAAACCTACAATTTCAGAAAAAGGAGAATTAATTGCAGCTAGAGCCGCTGCAGTAGTAGCTGTGTGTGTAGCAGGATATTTTGGGGTAAACCCACCCGGTTTTGTTGCTGCCGTTGTTGCGTTGGCGTTTGGATTGGCTGCGGCCTCATTCTTTCCAGCTATTGTTCTAGGAATTTTTTATAAAAAAATGAATAAAGAAGGGGCCATCGCAGGGATGATTGTTGGAATTTTATTAATGTTGTTTTACATGACAAAATTTAAATTTGGACTGTTTGGTGGAGGAACACAAGAAAATTGGTGGTTTGGAATCTCTCCAGAGGGGTTTGGAACGGTAGCCATGATTGCTAATTTTATTGTTTCGATCATTGTTTCGAAGTATAGTCCGTCACCACCAAAAGAAGTACAAGCCATGGTAGAAAATATTAGAATTCCAAGCGGAGCTGGAAATGCCCACAACCACTAAAAAAAAATCGTATGTCATTGCAATTACATTCATATAAAGAATATCAAGAAGCCTATCAAAAAAGCATCAGTGATCCCGCTACTTTTTGGAGCCAGATTGCCGAGAATTTTTTATGGAAGAAAAAATGGACCAAGACTTTAGAATACGATTGGTCTGTTCCAGAAACAAAATGGTTTGTGGGAGGAGAGTTAAACATTACAGAGAATTGTTTAGATCGCCATTTAGCCTCCAAAGGAAACCAAACAGCCATCATTTGGGAACCCAACAACCCTCAGGAAGAGGTGCAATATATTACCTATAAACAGTTGCATAGTAGGGTGTGTGCTTTTGCCAATGTATTAAAAAATAATGGGGTGGTAAAAGGAGATAGAGTCTGTATTTATATGCCAATGGTCTCCCAACTTGCTGTTGCTGTATTAGCCTGTGCAAGAATTGGTGCAATTCATTCGGTGGTCTTTGCAGGATTTTCATCCACAGCCCTTGCAGCAAGAATTAATGATGCCGAATGTAAGGTGTTGGTAACAGCAGATGGTGGATTTAGAGGAGATAAAATAACCCCGTTAAAAGACATTGCAGATGATGCTTTAAAAACCTGTCCTTCGATTCAAACATCCATTGTATTTCAAAGAACAAAACAACCAATCGCATGGAATCCGTCAATCGATGTTTGGTGGCACGAAGAATTGTTAAAAGTTGATGACCATTGCCCTGCAGAAACCATGAACTCAGAAGATATGTTATTTATTTTATATACTTCTGGCTCTACAGGAAAACCCAAAGGAATGGTGCATACCTGTGGAGGGTATATGGTATATGCAACCTATTCATTTTTAAATGTCTTTCAATACAAACCAGGGGATGTATATTGGTGTACAGCAGATATAGGTTGGGTGACAGGGCATAGCTATATTGTGTATGGACCCCTAGCAGCAGGTGCCACTACCGTTATGTTTGAAGGTGTTCCTAGTTACCCAGACTACGGTCGGTTTTGGGACGTGTGTCAAAAACATAACATCACCCACTTTTATACGGCACCTACAGCCATAAGAGCACTAGCAAAACATCCGCTTTCCCATGTTGAAGACCATGATTTAAGTCATTTAAAAGTTTTAGGAACGGTAGGAGAGCCTATCAATGAAGAAGCATGGCATTGGTATGACACCCATATTGGAAAAAATAACTGCCCGATTGTGGATACTTGGTGGCAAACAGAAACCGGTGGAATGATGATTTCTTCTTTGGCAACGATTACAAAAGATAAACCCACATTTGCAACCCTACCATTACCAGGAATTCAACCGGTGTTGCTAAACACCCATGGAAAAGAAATTTATGAAACTTCTGCCGAAGGAATTTTAGCAATAAAACATCCATGGCCCTCCTTAGCACGAACCATTTATGGGGATCATGAACGGTATAAAAATGTTTATTTTTCTGCCTATCCAAATCATTATTTCCCTGGCGATGGTGCCTTACGAGATGAAAATGGGAACTATAGGATTACTGGTAGAGTAGACGATGTAGTTATTGTCTCGGGTCATAATTTAGGAACTGCGCCTATAGAGAATGCCATTAACGAACATCAATATATTGTAGAAAGTGCTGTTGTTGGTTTTCCTCACGACCTCAAAGGAAACGCTTTATATGCCTATGTGATTCCCTATGACGGAGTCGCACAATCAAGTCAACTGATTTCAGAAATAAGAGATCTTGTTGCAAAAACAATAGGCCCTATCGCAAAACCAGATAAAATTCAGTTTGTAACAGGCTTACCAAAAACTCGTTCTGGTAAAATTATGAGAAGAATTTTAAGAAAAGTCGCTTCCAACGATACCACACATTTAGGCGATGTCTCTACCTTATTAAATCCAGAAGTTGTAAAAGAAATTATAGACAACCGAAAATAGTTTTTAAAAAGAGTAAAAGAACTAAAAAATCAACTCTGATAATATGTATTGTTAAACACCCTTTGACAAATTGATGATGTAATTTATAATTTTATGAAACAGAATAAAGAAACTAACAACACAAAGAAGAAACCCAATGTAACAATTGGTAAGGCATTTAAAACCATTATTTGGCCAAGACGTAATCTTGTTTTTATTGGATTATTTTTAATTTTAATTAATAGAATTTCCGGATTTGTTTTACCACTTAAATCAAAAGATTTATTAGACGATATCTACCCAAATAAAGATATGGATTCGCTATATCAATTATTATGGGTGGTTGGATTTGCCCTTTTAATTCAGGCAATTACTTCTTTTTTGTTGACACGAATTTTAAGTGTTCAAGCGCAGTATCTGATTTCAGAGCTAAGAGCCCAAGTACAAAAAAAAGTAGTGTCCTTACCCATAAGTTTTTTTGATAACACAAAATCGGGTGCCTTGGTTTCTAGAATTATGAGCGATGTAGAAGGCGTTAGAAATCTAATAGGAACTGGCTTGGTGCAATTAGTAGGGGGTACTATTACAGCAATTATTTCGTTGGTCTTACTCATACAAATTAATCCTTGGATGACCTTGTTTGTCTTTTTACCAGTGAGTGTCTTTGGAGTGATTGCATTAAAAGCATTTAAATACATTCGCCCAATTTTTAGAAAAAGGGGTAAAATTAATGCAGAGGTAAAAGGAAGATTGTTAGAAACCTTATCAGGAATACGCGTTATTAAAGCGTTTAATGCAGAAGAACAAGAAAATAAAACATTTGAAAAAGGAGTGGATCTATTATTTCAAAACGTTAAGAAGAGCCTAACAGCAACAGCGCTCATGACAAGCTCCTCTACATTTTTATTAGGATTAGCTTCTGTAGGGATTATGGGTATTGGAGGATATTATATGATTTTAGGTCAATTAACCACTGGTCAATTTTTAGAGTTTACCCTCCTTTTAGGTTTTATGATAGCCCCTATTGTTCAGATGAGCAATATCGGAAGTCAATTAACAGAAGCCCTAGCAGGATTAGATAGAACGGAAGAATTGATGAATAAAGCAGCCGAAGAAGAAGATCCGTCTAGAACAGTTGAACTAGAAAATATACAGGGAGAGATTGTTTTTGAACAGGTGTCATTTGAATATGAAGAAGAAAAAGAAGTATTGCATACGATTAATTTTCAGATTCCTCCAGGATCAACAACCGCCTTGGTAGGAAGTTCTGGATCTGGAAAATCGACCATAGCAGGGTTGTCGGCAACGTTCTTAAATCCAACATCGGGAACCATTAAAATTGATGGTCAAGACATCTCAAAAGTAAACCTCGCTAGTTACAGAAAACATCTTGGGGTTGTGTTACAAGATGAGTTTCTTTTTGAAGGTACTATTAGAGAAAATATCTTATTTCCAAGACCCGATGCAACAGAATCCGAATTAATAAATGCTGTAAAAGCGGCTTATGTAGATGAATTCACAGATCGTTTTGAGGAGGGATTAGACACTTTAATAGGAGAAAGAGGTGTAAAATTATCTGGCGGACAACGGCAACGTTTGGCAATTGCAAGGGCCATTTTAGCAGATCCAAAAATTATTATTTTAGATGAAGCAACCTCAAGTTTAGACACCGAAAGCGAATCCTTAATTCAGAAAAGTCTCTCCGAGTTAATTAAAAATAAGACTACGATTGTCATTGCACACCGGTTGAGCACAATTAAAAAAGCAGATCAGATTTTAGTCATCGAATCTGGAAATATTGCAGAGCGAGGAACTCACGATCAGTTAATTCAATTAAAAGGGAGGTATTATGAACTATTTACCTACCAAGCCAAAATTTAACAACTAAATAAATCCTTTTTCTTTTGCTGCAACAATCAATCCTTTATCATCGAACTACTAAGGTCAAATACCTGCATTAAATGCCGCTTTCTTTTTTTAGGTACCTTTTTAGCTTTATGTATATCTAAATAGATCTTTTAAGAAAGAAATATTGGATAAGAACCATTAAACAATCAAGAGGTTCTTAAAAAATAGAGGAATCAGAGGATGCTAGTTTTTTATCAATTTCTTGATAGATAAAGTCATAATAACCATCCATATTCGGAACCATATAATTTCCATGTTTTGAAGCATCTTTTAAAATACCAAGATCAAATAATTGAATTGCATCAATTTCATGAATTTGTCTACTCAGTTTTGATATAGAAGTAGTTAGTTTACTTATAAAAATATGTTTAAACTCATGGTCTAAGATTCCATTTGAATGGGTTATTTTATCTTTTCTTATTCCAATCTTAGTGAACTTTCTTTCAGTTATTATAAGACCAATTTCTTCCTCAACTTCTCTAATTGCAGCCTCTGATATTGTTTCGCCAGCTCCAATATGTCCAGCTACAGAAACATCCCAAAGACCAGGAAATACTTTTTTTGTTAGAGCTCTTTTCTGAAGTAATACTTGGTGATCACTTGTGAAGAACCAAACATGAACAGTGGCGTGAAATAACCCTTCTTTGTGAGCTTTAGATTTTAAACAGCTAGTCCCAGTAAAATTTCCCTCAGAATCTAAGATATCAATACGTTCATCCATAATAACTAAGACATCGCACTTTTTATACAAGCAATTAACAGATCAAAATCTTTTTTTGTATTAAATAAATGACATGACAGTCTAATGTAGCTTCCTCTAAATGAAATAAAAATTTTTGCCTTCGTTAATTCTTTTTTTAATTTTTCTAAACGCAACTCTTTGGGAAGCTTTACACCAAATAAATGATGAGTTCTCTCTGCTGGATTTTCAATAAAACACCCCATCTCTTGAAGTTTTAATACAGCTTCTTTTGTAATATTTCTACAGTATTCTTGTATATAGCTAGGGGTCCATTCAATCACTTGTTTTAAAGCTGCTAGTTGCATATTTGTGTGAATAAAACTAGCATGTTCCCCAACGCAATATCTGTTTGCTAAGGGTTTGTAATTGGTTTCATAATTGGTTAGGTTGCTCATGTTTTCGCTATGCAATCGGTTTGTCCAATTTTCTTCTATTGGGTTTCCATCATCAAAATAATCACCATAATAGGCATAGCCAGATCCATAAGGGCCAAATAACCATTTATACCCCGCACAAATTAATGCATCGGGTCTTATTTCTTTAATAGAAAAAGGAAGTGCTCCCACAGACTGACTCCCATCAACAACCAATAGAGATGCATGTTTCGTTGTTTTTTCACGAATTGCTTTTAAATTAAATAAGGTTCCACTTGCCCAATGAATATTTCCTATAGTAACCAGCGCAGTTTTGTCTGAAATGGCATCTAAGATTCTTTTATTCCATAAAACTCCTTGGTTAATTGCTGTTTTTGGACGCTTTATAATCCTAAGGGTGGCTTGAAATTTTGTGGCTAATTTTTCCCAAACATAATAATTGCTTGGAAATTGATCTTCTACAAGTAATATTTCATCATCTTTCTGTAATGTCATATTATTTGCAATGGTGGCTAAGCCATAAGAAACAGAAGGAATAGAGGCAATTCTATTGTAGTCTGTTGCCTCAATTAATAATGCGAATAGTTTTTTAAGTTCCTTAACAGGTTCAAAATAAGAATTCGCCGTAATGGTATACGGATGACTTTTTTGAATCACAGCGTCAATCCCTGCTTGTTCAATCTCTTTGAATGATGGAGACTGACTGGCCATATTAAGATAACAAATGTCATCTGGAATATCAAATAGATGTGTGTATGTATTGAGCATTTATTTAATCAAAATAAGAAAAAGTTTCTCCGTCTTCAATACTCAGTAAAGTTTCATATATCAATTTGATTACATTTTCTACATCAGTTCTATCAACCATTTCTACAGTTGTATGCATATAACGTAGAGGTAATGAAATTAAAGCAGAGGCAACCCCACCGTTGCTGTAGGCAAAGGCATCAGTATCGGTTCCTGTTGCTCGAGACAAGGCAGACCGTTGAAAGGGAATGCTATGTTGTTTAGCAGTGTTGGTAATTAAATCTCTAAGTTTTTGTTGTACTGCAGGAGCATATGCGATCACAGGCCCTTTTCCATTAACAATAGCGCCTTCTTTTTTTTGATCAATCATTGGGGTTGTTGTATCATGGGTAACATCCGTAACAATAGCAACATTAGGCTTAATTGTTTGCGTAATCATCTCGGCACCTCGCAAACCAATTTCTTCTTGAACAGAATTGGTGATATATAAACCAAAAGGAAGTTTTTTCTTGTTCTCATGCAATAAACGTCCCACTTCGGCGATCATAAATCCCCCCATCCTATTGTCTAAAGCCCTACAAACAAAATTAGATTCATTAAGGATATGAAATTCATCAGGATATGTAATTACACACCCAACATGTACTCCTAATTTTTCAACATCTTCTTTTGTTTTACACCCGCAATCAATAAAAATATTATCAGGTTTTGGGGCTTCTTCTTTGGCTTTGTTCCTAGTGTGGATTGCAGGCCATCCAAAAACTCCTTTTACAATTCCGTTTTTAGTATGAATATTTACAATTTTACTTGGAGCAATTTGATGGTCACTTCCTCCATTTCTGATTACATAAATTAAACCATTATCTGAAATATAGTTTACATACCAAGATATTTCATCTGCATGCCCTTCTATTACAACTTTATAGGGAGCTTCTGGGTTGATAACAGCCACTGCACTTCCGTAGGTGTCTGTAATGAATTCATCTACATAGGGCTTTAGATAGTCCATCCATATTTTCTGACCCTCCCATTCATAACCAGTAGGAGCAGCATTATTTAAGTATTTTTCTAAAAAAGAAATTGAGGAATCTGTTAAAATTGAATTATTTGCCATGTTTGTTTTTATTTCCAGTAAAAATAAACCATTTTTAAGACCCTAAAAAAAAATAGTAAAACTTCTTTTGAAAGTTTATAATTTTGTGGCAATAGATTGTTTAAATTCATCGTTATGAATCTTTTGTCTTAATCAGTATAATTAATGAAATTATTAAAAAATCTACTGTATATATTATTGGTCTCTTCATTGACAATGACCGCTCAAATTAAAGAGGCTACCCCTCTAGATCTAGACGAGTATATTTTAATCAAAGAAGGAGATACATTAATGATTGATTTAGATGAATTTTCTGTGCTCCCTAAGCATCATTTTGATTCTCCCACGGATATCAGATATTATTATTGGTTTCGAAGAAAAGTATTTAAAGCATATCCTTATGCAACAATTGCCTCGCAAAGACTCGATTCTCTGAATGATAGACTTGATAGAATTAAAACAAAAAGAGGAAAAAAACGCTACACAAAACAAGTTCAAAAATATTTAGAAGGAGAATTTACATCCCAGCTAAAAAAAATGACACGTACAGAAGGAAGGGTATTGATCAAATTAATACATCGTCAAACAGGTAAAACAACGTTTGATAATATTAGAACATTAAGAAGTGGTTGGAAAGCCTTTTGGTATAATACAACAGCTAATTTATTTAAATTATCGTTAAAAAGTGAATACCATCCAGCAACCGTTAATGAAGATTATTTGATTGAAGATATCTTACAAAGAGCTTTCATTGATGAAAAATTAGTACCACAACCCTCTAAACTTACATTTGATTTCCTTAAAATAGCTACCTCAAAAAAGGGAAAAGTAGATGTAGAAGAGTACAAAACAATGTTTGCAAAGCAGAAAAAGAAGTCTACTAAAAAGAAAAGAAAAAGCTAAGGCAAAGGTTTTTAGTTTATTAGATGCCGAAGCTTCTTTTTTTAGTAAAATTTTAGTATAATATTTGTTTACAAGTTTAATAAAATAGTATCTTTGCGGTCCGATTTAATACAATTGGAAGTTTGTTACAG
>JBELHH010000019.1:0-53460 GCA_042091515.1 Flavobacterium sp.
CTAACATACGCTTTTAACCAAAGCCCATGTTGTACATAACGCAAGTACATTATAAGACAAAACGATATTGAGTATTTATATAAGGTGTTTAGTCGTTTAGATCTTATAATTCTTATTATGTCTGCGTTCGTACCTCACTTGCTTTGCTCTCGGCAGCAAAGTAAATAGCTCACACAAGCCAACCCGATTTCTTTCTAATGGTAATCTCGTTGTTGTCCTATAATTAGTCGTTATGCTAAATTGCCGCTTCGGCAAACCCCGCAATTGCTTTTCAAAATCTTTTGCTTTAAAAATTGCAAAACATTTCTCATGCACAATTTATCCATCGCTACCCAGCCCTAAGCCATATCACACAATGCCATTTTTCTTTTTTTTGCCAACGCACGAAAAAATTATTCTTTCTAAAATTCTCGTATTCAATAAAATGTACAGGATTTAAAATTCTATGCGATTCTCAGCGATTAGGATTTTAAGGAGAAATTTGACGGGTTTGTAATTCCATAGTTTGCGGTTGTCAAATTTCAATGGTTGGTGGATGTTCATTTCCTTTTGTCTTGAAACAAAAGAAACGAACCAAAGAAAAGTTCAAGAAGAAAATATGCTTCAACGCTCTCTTGCCATTCTTAACGACTTTCGCATTACGGCTGCTACAGCCTAAATGTCAATTCACGCCTACGCTGGCCCGCATTTTCTTCCTGTCAACGCTCACAAGTTCTATTCAATTTCTTATTTAAGTATTTGCTTAAATAATAAAACATAGTTAAATTTGTATCATGGAAGCTAATTCATGTATACGTGTTTACGCAAATGTTGAGCAAATTAACAATTGTAAAGAAGAGCTTGAAAAAGCTCATGATTCAATTCAAATCCTATCAAACGCACTTAATTTGGCAGGAAATGAAGTGAGAATGAAAATTCTTTATCTGCTTTGGAAGCAAGAGCAATTATGCGTTTGTGATTTGAGCGATATTCTTTCTATGTCTCCACCTGCCGTTTCTCAGCATTTACGAAAACTAAAAGATGGTGGCATAATAGCAAATAAGCGTGTTGCTCAAACAATTTATTATTCCCTTAACACGCAATACGAAACGCTATTACTTGGCTTCTTTGAAAAGATTAGTCAAAATCAAATTTTTGAAACAGTATGAAGAAGAACGGAAATAAAGCAATTTTAAGTACAGGGTTATTAGCAGCAATTGCCTCTTCTCTATGTTGTATTGCTCCTTTAATAGCCATATTCGGTGGTGTGTCAGGTGCTGCTTCTACTTTTTCATGGATTGAACCTGCAAGGCCATATCTAATAGGCGTATCAGTTTTAGCTTTAGGGTTAGCTTTCTATCAAGCATACAAACCAAAACCAGCAGATGACTGTGGTTGTGAAATTCCTAAAAAGAAAAGCTTTTTGAGTTCTAAAACCTTCTTATGGTCAATTACCATCTTTTCTATTTTAATGTTTTCATTTCCATATTATTCGCACGTGTTTTATGGGCAAAGTAATGCTACGGTTGAAGTAAATAATGAAAGCGTTATTGAGTGTACGCTAAGAATTGATGGAATGACCTGTACAGGTTGTGAAAATCACGTTCAATCTGCTTTACTTCCTTTAAATGGTGTTGTAAGTGCAAATGCTTCTTATGAGAACGGCAATGCTGTTGTTCAAGTAGATACTTCAAAAGTCTCAATTGGAGAGATGAAAGCAGCAATTAAAACAGAAACAGGATATACAGTCACTAATTATAAATTGGAAGAATAATGGAAAATACGCTCATATTAAAATCAACTATTACTTGTCCTAAATGCGGACATCAAAAAGAGGAAACCATGCCTACTGATGCTTGTCAATATTTTTATGATTGTGAGAATTGTAAAGAAGTTCTCAAACCTATTAATAATGATTGTTGTGTCTATTGTTCTTATGGTACAGTACCTTGTCCTCCAATTCAAGAGAACGGTAGTTGTGTAAGCGATTGTTGTTAAGAATGGATAAAACGACATTTGAAATATCAAAGATGGATTGTCCATCAGAGGAAAATCTGATTCGGATGAAGCTTGATGAGTTCTCTTTTATTCGGAATCTTGAATTTGATATTTCCAATAGAAAATTAACTGTCTTTCACGAAAAGAACACTGATACTATTGAAAACTCGCTTACGGAGTTAAATTTAGGAAGTAAAAAACTGATTACTGAACAAGTCGAGCAAGTTCAGTTTAAAGAATCATCAAACCAAAGCAAATTGTTGTGGTCAGTTTTACTCATCAATTTTGTATTCTTCATTATTGAAATATCAACTGGTCTGATTTCCAAATCAATGGGACTTGTAGCCGATAGTTTAGATATGCTTGCAGATTCTTTTGTTTATGGAATTAGTTTATTCGCTGTTGGAGGTTCAGTTATACGAAAAAAGAGAATTGCAAAGCTGGCTGGTTATTTTCAAATTACTCTGGCTGTTATCGGATTCATTGAAGTAATTAGAAGGTTTATAGGAGTTGAAAAGATGCCAGATTTTTCAATTATGATTGTCGTTTCAATCTTCGCTTTAATTGCCAATGGCATATGTCTGTACTTACTTCAAAAATCGAAAAGTAAAGAAGCTCATATGCAAGCCAGTATGATATTTACATCAAATGATGTAATAATAAATCTTGGTGTTATAATCGCAGGTAGTTTAGTCTATTGGCTAAATTCAAATTACCCTGATTTGATTATTGGAGCAGTTGTTTTTGTGCTTGTAATACAAGGAGCAATTAGAATTTTGAAATTGAGTAAATAAAAGAAAGAATAATTTTTTCTCTCCCCTCTTTAGTAGGGCTCCCTATGCCCTCCTTAAAAAAAGAAAACTGGCATTACCATACCCTGTTTTAAAGTGGCTTTTCCCCCACTCCCTTTGGTCGGGAGGAACGCAACTTTAACCAAAGCAAAGTAACATAACGCAGTACATTATAGTACAAATAAGTAGTCCTAATTTCATTATGTAAAGTGGATTAAAACGATAATTCATCATGTTTATTATAGATTATATTTATAATCTATACTTTGATTCATTACACAGAATATCAGTAATAATATAAAAAATGGTATAAACTTTATATGAATAATGAAAACATGAATTCTGATGCATCTAATCCAAGATTAGCATTATTTATTAATACTTTAAAAAGTATATGTTTACCTAATACATATGAATGAGCAAAACTAAAGCCGAATCTTTCTAAACCAGATTCATCTATTTTTGGTAAGATCTGTTTGGTAGTTATGTTAAAAATATAATAAATAATGCATAATTTTTGTATAAATACTTTTTGTTTAATTTTATTTACTTAAGTTTAAACAAAATGAATGAAACAATTAATTGTGAAGAAAAAAATGAGAATAGGTTAAAAGGGATAACCGATTTTGGAATACGATTATGATAAAAAAAAATCAATTAAATATCCTCGGAACAGACTTAGTGGTATGTTGTAATAATCCTGCCACAGGTTATTTTAGAGATGGGTTTTGTAGAACAATTCAAGAAGATTCTGGTACGCATGTACTGTGCGCAATAATGACTCAAGAATTTTTAGATTTTACAAAATCTCGTGGTAATGATCTTTCTACACCCATACCTCATTGGCAATTTCCTGGTTTAAAAGTAGGGTCTAAATGGTGCTTGTGTATCTCTAGGTGGCTGGAGGCTGAACGTGCTGGAAAAGCGCCATTGGTAGTTCTTGAGTCTACCCATCAAAAGGCATTAGAATATACCAACATAGAGTTATTGCAACAATATAAAGTAGAAGTTTAATATTAGTTAATAAAAGAAATATAAATAATCACACAAAATGAAAAAATTTATCTTTAATTGGTACCCAGTTATTTTAGCCTTTATCTGTTTAATGTATTCCGTTGTTTTAGGAATCATGGGCAGGACTGAAGAAGCTCAATATTCTGCACATTGGCCTGGAACAATACTATTATTTGCATTAGTAATTAGACAAAGACGAACAACATGAATTTAGCATTCTTTTTTATCGGTGGTGTAATATTTGCAATTTATATAGCATTTACAATCTGGAATATTTTGTATTCTGCTAAAAAATCAAAAGAGGAAAACTATCCTACTATCAAAAAGTAAGTTAAATTATTCATTAATAAGCTTTAGATAAAAACCTCGGATGTTATTGAAACGATAACTGGCTTTTTAACGTTCCAGTATCCCCTTGTATTGCTATTTCACCAGCTATCATAACAATATTTTAAACGATCAGTTGGTTGTTAGTATTTACAAAAATGTGTTGTGTTATTTATTTCATTCCACACACATCATACTTCCTTTCTTTATGCTTAGTCACATAAAAAATATAGCCATCATAGGTGTAAAAGAAACGTATAGAAAGAAAAAAATTAAAAGAAGATTAGTACTGTAAAAACTTTTTACCAAAGCAACACAAGATCACACAGAACATTATTGTACAAAAGTATTTAATTCATTATTTTGGAAACATGTAACGATTCATTATATCTTAGTTAATAACAAAACGAACTGTTGTTCTAGTAGTTTTCAAAATATAAACACCTGATGATAAATTACTAATATCAATTTTAGCAGTATTCAATTCTATTGTTTGTGTATGAAGTAATTTTCCTTGAAGATCATATATTTTAATGGCTCCAATACTCCCATTATTTTTTGAAATCGTAAACTGACCATCAGCAGGGATCGGATATATTTGAATAGCATCCTTTTCTATCGTTAGGTCACTCGTTGATAAAGGGTTGAAGGCACCAAAACCGATGGTAGTACCAACATCAGCTAATTTGTAAGGTCCGACAGTGCCGCCAGCACCAAACTCTTCTGCACCGGCATCAATGGCTGCATCTCTATTACCATAAAGGATATCCTTGGTTACAAATGAATACGACCCTACACCAGCATCAATAGCTTCACTTCCAATTTCCAATCGATAAAATTCAGTTCCACTAACAAGTAATCCAGAGGTCACCGTTTGGTTAGCATCTACACCATTGGTTAAATCCCAGTCTCCATTTTGAGTTATATTTCCTTCATAGATTGAAGTCCCTGTGGGCGAAGTCACTTCTTGAAAAGCAGAATCGCTTGAATTCAACATAATATTATTGGCTACAATAATATCTTGTGGAGCTAGTGTTGTTGAACTATTTTGGACCGTTCCTATTCTAATGCCTAAATCACAATCTACCATAGTATTGTTAACGATGTGTACATTTTTAACTTGATAATATTCATTCAATGCAGAATCTGGTTTCCCATTGGTTATATTTAATGCGCCAGTAGTATTAGAACCAGCTCCATTTGGTTTTCTATACCTAAGTCCTTCGAAATAATTATTATACACTTTATGATCTTCTCCAATAACTCTTACACCTCCAGAAAAAGCATTATTGTTCCCAAAAAAAATAGTTTCCAAAGACTTCGGTATTATTTCCATGTCGTAGGGTTAAAGTCCCCTGATAATCTCTAAAAGTGTTATTATAATATTTATTGCTTCCGCTTTTATTAGAAATAATCTCTACTTCACCAGACCAATTATTAAAAAAATTATCATAAACCTCTGTAAAGGAATCGGAAAGCGAAGTTGTGCTTACACCAATTCGTATGGCGTCTTGATCGTTTAATCCGTTAACATCGTTATCAACAGGGGTTCTATCTGCAAAATAGTTATGATGTATTTTAGAATAATCGGGCGTTGAGTTATTGTGATTATCGTTAATAATACTCCCTACACCATTTTTTCCTATAAAGGAAGAGTAACTTACTTCGTTATATTCTCCATAAATAACAATCCACTTAAATTTAAGTGTTTCTTGGTTTTCTGAGCCATTATAAGAATCAATCTTGATATTTCTAACATGGCAATGTACACACTCGTTATTGTTGCTATCTCTAAATTCTATAATAGGTTCAATTTTATCGCCACTAGTAATAAGGCCTGATGAATTTTGAAATACAATCCCTTCAAAAATAATATATGAACCACCTAAACTTACATTGGAACGACCTTCAAAAAATACACTCCCAGAGTTTTGGGCTTTTATGATGCAGGGTTGGGAGCTGGTAGCATTTACATCAATAGATAGTTGTACATCCGTCCATATACCATCAGTAAGCTCAATAACAGAACCAGCTTGTGCATTTGAAATGGCGTTTTGAAGTTCTGTGGTATTGGTAACGAGTTGCGCTTGAACATTCACCACCACTAGTAACAAATAAATGGATAAATAATATTTCATTCTATTCTTATAAAAAAAATTGGTTAACCAATTTCAAATGTAGTAATAATTTTAAGAAAAAATTATATCTCTAAGGTTAATAGATATATGAAGTTAACAATGAAGATATTTGTATATTATTTTAAAGTTGTTCCTAAATATGATTTAGTGGATTCAAAACCTGAGATAAAGAGTCTTTTTTTATCGTTATCATGTAAATTGAACTCAAGGGGTGATATTCCAAAATCATTGATTAATACTGAAATATCTCTTTCTGTTTTATTTTCCATAAAATCAAGTTCTTGAGAAGCTACTAGTGTTAAAAAGAGTTTTTCAATATACATTGGTAAATCATCTTCATTGAGTATTTTTTCTATTTCATTAGTTTTATGAAAAAGATAAAAACCCAATGTATTTTCAGCTGAAAATGTAGAGATAGGATAATTATATGTCAATCCCCCATCTACATATAAATGATCGTTAGGAATAGAATTTGAAAATTTCCAAACATCAAAGAATAAAGGAATAGACATCGAGGCTCGTATAGATTCAGAAACTATTGCATTTGGAGTTGTTCTAGAAGAAAACTCTTGAAACTTATTATCTGTGAGGTCTGTAGCAAACACCCTTAATTCTTTATAACCCAATGCTTTCATCTCTGCAAAAGTTATTTTTGGGTTATTTGTTTTTTTGCTAATAAAATTTTCAATCCATCTTAGAGCAGAAAGTCCATCATAAAGACCATATCTAGTAGCAATACGAATAGGGTTTTCATCATTTTCAAAATTAATAAAATTGGTATCGCTCATTAATTCAATAATCTCCTCTGCATGATAGTTGAACGCAACTAAAGCGGCAACTAATGCCCCTGCAGAGGTTCCTGCAGTTCTTTTAATATTTTGAAGTATTCCTTCTTCATCAAGGGCTTTAATAGCACCCACATAAGCAATTCCTAAAACTCCACCTCCTTTAAAAACAAGGTTTTCAATTAATTTTTTACGATATGTTTTACTTCTATCTGAAACAGAATTATTCAACTCAGTTTCTAGGGTTAATTTGTTAGTATTTTCCTGTTCTTTGTTAGTTGGCTTACTACATGAAATTATTAATAGTAAAAATAGTAGGCATTTAAAGAAACTTTTCGGTTTGATTAGCATAACGTTCATTTTAATAATTAAGATTATAAAATAATATTATGCTAAACTGAATCTGTTTCCTTTAATTAAAGTTAAAAAAACAGCACTTAAAAAATTAATTGCTAGTTGATTTGTGGGTCAGTATAAGAGACTATTTTATAATAAAATTATATGGCTAATTTCAGTATTTTTTTTTTAAAAGCAAAAAAATCAGAAAACTAAATTGATACAATGACTTACATTGAAGTTTAAGCTATCACATAAAAGTTTTTTCAAAATGAATATGAAAATATTCTTGAGTAGAGAGTTATTTATTCTTGTCTTCTTTTCCAAAATAAATATTTTGAAAACCTTTTCTCCATAGCATAGATTTGTTTCTTTTCTTTCCTATATAATTGTATGCCCGAATAAAGAGCTTTGTGGTAGCGCTCTAACTCGATGGTAGAATTGTTTTTTAGTCCTTTAAAAGCTTTCGCAGCTTTTCTTCCAGACCAAAGTGCGGTTGTCATTCCATGGGACGATAAAGGGTCAAAACTTGCTATTGCATCACCAGCAGATAACAATCTATCTATCTTTGATTCATCAGAGATAATCGTGGATGCATCTGTAATTATTGGCAATTGATTGATCTTAAATTCAGCAGTATCAATTCTTTTCATGGTGAATTCGGAACTATCCAACAACTGTTTCCAAGTTTTTATTTTTTTAGTAACACCGTCAGGAATTAAATCACTGTCTGTAAAATAGGCAACTACTAATTGATTGGTAGGAATAATAGATGAATAAAACCATCCATTTTTTGTAGGTTCTACTAAACTAGCTATCGTGGGATCAACCTCATTATTATAAGGATCAAGAACAGCATATATAGCAACCAGTTTATCGATTCTTTTTCTGGAATTAAAATTTCTTAAAACAACGGCTGATCTTCCTGAGCAATCTAATATATAATTAGCCTTATACTTGTTTCCTTTTTTTGTGTTAAGATGCCACAGGTTGTTCTCTAAATTTGCATAAATCAGTTTGTCATTAATACAGTCCATATTTGTCTTTAAAGCTTTCGACCAAAGAAAAGTTTCAAATTTTGAACGATCAATATACCAACCTGCCTCCTGCTTTCCTTCCCATACATATTTTTCACTTAGTTGTTCCTTTCCCCAGGATGAAAAACTACTATAAGCTTTTAAGTGTCCTTCATTTAAAAAATCCTGGTATAACCCAAGTTTCTTTAATTCTTTGTTAGCACTGGGAGAAAGTGTTTCTCCGATTTTAAATTTATTATTGTTTTCTGGTGCTAATACTGCAATACGATTTCCTGATTCAAAAAGTGAAATTATCGCTGCACAAGCTGAAATTCCTTTTCCAATGATAATTAAATCGTAGTGTACCATATTTATGTAACAATCAAATAGGATGTGTATTCTATACAAAAAAAATTAATGAATCATTTGTATTGCTATTATTTTGGTTCAAGACCTCTATTTGGCTGATCGTTTGTTAATAAATCCATTGAGCCTCTACCGGTTTCGACAAAAATTTCATTTGGAATAATTTTTTTCAAAAAAGGACTTAAGTTTTCAGGACGAGGATGTTTGGTAACAAACCCCATATGAGACCACAATGCGATCATTCTTTTTAGTCCATCCATATAACTTCCTTCAACATGATAACCAATTCCACTAACTCCTCGAGTCCAAGTAACTCGGTCGTTAAAAAATTTTAATTTAGATTCATCATCTAGGTCATCTCGTTGAAGCTGTTTATAAGCATATTCTGGAAGAACATTAATTGGAAGTAACGCTGGCCACCAGGTTGCATTAGGAAAATCATTATCGTAAAGAACCATCTGGCATGAAAACGCATCTGGTTGCCAAGGGAGACCAAGCCATCTGGTAAGATCTCCTGGATTTTGGGGCCCTATAGGGGAGTTTTTTGGTAAATTATAATACGAATATGATTCTCCACTGCGCGACTTAGATCGTTCAGCTCCTTCAAAAACTGCTTCGGGAGTTAATAATAAGCCTAAATCTTCTACTTGTTTATATAAATGTTCTCTATTCCCCACTTTTATTCGATAAGGTTCTGTATCACTAAAAATAGCTTGCTGTCTTAGTGGCCATGTAAGTTCTACACCCGGATGAAAGGCACCACCAGAAAGAGGTTCTAAAGCAGAACGAGTTAGTGCCATTGGTTGCTGATCTAAGGGAATATCTTCAAATTTTTGTGTTTCATCAACTTTTAATTTGATATCATAATCGTTAATAAAATTTCCATTATTCCATTGTTCTAATATCCAATACTGTAGATCTGGCATTGTAAACCAATGAGCAGGACTAAAATCGTAATTGACTCCGCTCCCCAACATAAAGGGTATTTTGTATTTAATTTTCTCATCATAATCAGATTCTTTATCATAAAACTTATAATCATCTGGGGATCTAAATTGAGAAAAAACCTTGGTACGAAGTGCTTGATTTACGGATGAAGGGTCTGCTAATTGTTTTATAAAATCTTCATTAAGGAAATCGCTGGTATTAATCCATCCTTCTCTAAGATTAGCCGCTGCAGAAGTCCATTCTAAAAGACCAAGTCTTTTGAAAAAAGGATAAATCTCTTCTTTAAATGAAAGTTTTCCTACTGGCTTTTTCTCTAATGGTTTTTTCTTACCATTTATCATCACATCACGAACAACATCATGCATTGTTATAAATGGTGGTACCTCTGGGGCAAAATCAGGACCACAACAAGCAATCCACGAAGGTTCTACATCTAAGGTTGTACCATTAGCTAGGGTGACCTTAGCTTTTACATACCCATCTGCCCAATCGTCATACCATCCGTCATTATCAGCAAAATTATCAATTGGATTTTGTTTCATAGCAGAATCACTAACTCCATCGGAGGGCATTACTATGAGGCGGCCTTTATTATCAGTTCTAACATCGCCAAGAGAAACATTTTTTTGATTAGATCCTTTCCAAAAAGTGTCATCCATTATAAATCTCTTATCGAGCCCATCTTTATTTATAGAGATTCCTGAAATACTAACTTCGTCTGGAGAAACTTCTAGAACTTCTCTTTCTTTACCTACAAAAAAATCATTTCTTCTTTTCCCTGGTAATCCCGGAGCTAATTTCCCCATATCTAGAGGGTTATTAAAGCTAAACCATGCTGCTTTGGTATTGGCTACTTTAACACTCCATGTAATGGTATCATTACCTTCTGTAATTTCTTTTATGACTCTTCCTTTTTTGTCAAAAGCATAAATTCTAAAACGTTGTGCTTGTTTTTTTATCTTTTGGTTACCGTCTTTAAATCCTCCTATTGGGTTTGGAACTAATCCAGGAATTTCTGGAGCGAGGAAATATTTTTTACTATTGCCTACCCTACTGATTCCAATCGGTGGGTAAATTGCTAATTTTTCTATTGTTGCATCTTTTGGAGCAATCATTAAAGGATTGTTATTTCCTAGAGACGTTTTAGAGGTTAAACCAAAAATTGTCCCTAAAGTAAATAAGGATGATGTTGCTAAAAAATCTCTTCTAGGGATAGATTCTTGATGGTCAGTTGATTTCGACATATGATTATTTATTAAATAAATTAATTAGGTGATTCTAAATCAAATCATAACTTTTTATAGTATCCTATCATTAAAATCTACTAACTATTTTAGTTACTATTTTTCAATAGATTATAACATCCTTTAATAGAATAAAAATTAATATTACTAGGGTACTATAAAAAGTGGAGGAAGAAATTAAATGATAAAAAAATAATTTTTTTATCATTTATATAGTTACTACTATAATTAACAATTATAACATTTTATTTAATCTAAAAATAATTTTAACCAACATTTAATTTTATTATTAGTAAAATTCCAACTCATATTTTTTTATATCTCTAAAATCATTTTAACGTACCATAAACTTAACATCTTTCCTAAGAGTATCATTTTGTGAGAGGTTATTATTCTTTAATTGCCTATCGATTGATTTATGATAATCTTGTAGTATCTTCACATCATTAAATTTTATAAAACATTGAGTTTACTAATAGGATTGACTTGGTTTTCTGGGGTGGCATTTATTTATTTTGGAATCAATTGCTTTTGTTCAGAATTTATTATTTCTGAATTTAAACGTTATAAACTTCCAGCCTATAGAAAACTTACCGGATTTCTTCAATTGGCAGGAGCTTTGGGATTATTAATAGGTATTATATTTAAACCATTATTAATCACTGCAGCAGTAGGATTATTTTTACTGATGCTCTCCGGATTCATAGTACGCTTAAAAATTAAAGATTCCTTAAGCAAATCTCTACCATCATTAAGTTTTGCCTTATTAAACTTATATATTGCCTTTAAAACCTTTATTGTTTTTTATTAAAGAGAAAGAAAAACCAAAATAAGATTCATAAGCATAAAAATAAACGCAGGAATAGATTTTTGCCAAGGGTCTTTTATTTTTAGGTGCATCATGATAGATCCAAACAATAAAATAGTTAAGCCTGTACTACTGATTATAGTTAAATCATCATATTTAATAGAAGCCAATAACAGTAAGGATAAACTAATTTTTAAAAAACCTACTAGGTAAAAAATAGGTTTAGATAAGCCATATACTTCAAATTCCTTGACAATTGTTTGGGCACTACCACCTCTCCATCTTGTTGCTTTTTTGGAACGAATTAACCAAACATTTAAGATGCTAATAGAGATAATTAATTTTAATACAATTATACTATATTCTAGGGTTTCCATATCTCTTGTTATTTTGTTTAGTTTTTAATTAATCCCTCTCCTTCAATCCAAGGAGCTCCTGTTTTCTTCAAATCACTTTGAAGTTCTGGGAGCGTCGAATTAAGAATTGGTTGAAGTTTTGCTTTCACTTTCTTAAGCTGGCTTTGAACACGTTTTAATAGTCCTTTATGTTCTTCAGTTGGACCGTAGGTATTTCCTAAAGCTCTCCACCCCAAAGAATTACCATCACTGGCCGTTGGATTAGATCGTTCCCCAATTTCACCTTTAATAGCATCGCCATGAAGTTCCTTATCGATATCCAGTAGCGATATTTTAACTGCATTTAATCGTGTATACATATCAACAGTAGGTGACGTTGCTTTATTCAGTGCTCTTAACATTGCATCCACTATTTTTTGACTCCGTGATAAGGAAATATTGGTTGATGTTAAGTCTTGCTGAAAAGCAAATGCAGCCTCTCTAAATTCATTAATTTCTTTGTATGTTTTTCTTGGTAAGGCTCCATCAAATAAAGGTTCTACATTAAAAGATTTGGGTCCTTGCAATATCGTATGAACTCCATCTACTCTTTTAGCCAATGTAACAGTATAGACTCCAGGTGTTACCATAACTCCTCCCCCTCTAAAACGACGACGATTTCTAGGTGTTTGTAGACGTTCTCCGCTTTTACTTGGATAGTTTAATCTCCAGTTTACTCTATTAAAGCCTTTTTTATTAGAACCTTTAATAGTGTTTACAACATTCCCATTTGCATCTTTAATAATAAGAACTATGGTGGGTCCATCTTGCCTATATTCTTCTTCAAGAGCATCCCATCCTGGAAATTCTGTATCCCCTTTTTTCTCTTTAGCTCTTCTAACATCTTTTTTAGACTTTATTTTATCGGCCATATAATAGGTGAAATTTGCGCCAAATGGAGGATTTTTTGCAATCCATTCTGCATCACCTTGACTTCCAACTCTATTTGATTGACGATACCAGTGTGCCGTTTTAACAGGAAACATAGTAGCTTCTGAATCCATCACGTTATTATCAAATGTACGCAAGGGTGTAATATCATCTAAAATAAATATACCTCTACCAAAAGATCCAGCAACCAAGTCATTTTCATGTCTTTGGATAGTAATATCTCGTATTGGTATCGTTGGCATTCCACCTTTTAGTGGAATCCAATTTGTACCTCCATTAGAAGTGAAGTAAACACCAAATTCTGTTGCAGCAAATAATAGATCTTTTTTAACATGATCTTGAACCAACCTCCAAATTAAAAGTTTTTTTGGTAAATCTCCATTAATTAAGCGCCATGTTTTTCCTTTGTTTGTACTTTTAATGATATAAGGTTTATAATCACCGTATTTGTGGTTGTCTAAAGCAGCATAGACAATGTTAGCATCATAAAGATCAGCTCTAACATCGTTTACAAAAGGAGTTTCTGGAATTCCTTTAATATTGCCAAGCACTACTTTACGCCATGTTGCTCCATCATCTTCTGTTACTTGAAGTAACCCGTCGTCTGTACCAGCATAAAGTAACCCTTCTTGTTTTGGTGATTCTGCTAATGAAGTAATGGTATTATAATTAGACATTGCTCCAACATCCCAAGCATTATCCCAACTCTGTGAAGTGTCATAATAAGGAAAGGTCATTCGCTCTTGATTTAATGTAAGGTCATCAGATATCGGCTCCCAAGCATCTCCTCTGTTATCTGATTTCCAAACACGTTGTGAAGCAAAATATAATCGTTTAGGGTTATGAGAGCTTACTAAAATTGGGGCATCCCAATTGAATCGCTCATAAGGATCTCCTTCTCTTGCTTGTGGTTGAATAAAAACAGTCTCCCTTGTTTTGCTATCTATTCTCCATAAAGCTCCCTGTTGAAACTCTCCGTAGGTAATATCTGGATTTCCTGGTTCTGTAGCTGTTTGAGCACCATCGGCACCAAGAGTTTTCCACCAATCTGCACTTGCAATTCCATCAGAACTGATCGTTCTTGAAGGACCTCCGTGTGAACCATTATCCTGCGTACCTCCGTATACATTATAAAAAGGTTTGGCGTCATCTACTGCAATTTTAAAGTACTGTGTAATAGGTAAGTTTCGAACATATTTCCAACTTTTTGTTCCGTCAAAGCTTTCATATAATCCACCATCTGTTCCAATTAATAAATAATTAGGATCTGATTTTTTAAAAACAAGAGCATGACTATCACTATGCTGATTTGATCTACTCATATACGTGAAGGTTTTTCCATGATCTTTTGATATCAAAGCACTATTATTCATAAAATATAGCGTTCCTTCATGATGTGGCGAAGCAATTAATTCTTGATAATAATGAGGACCTGTTCCTCCAGCTACCGCGTCTGATTGTTTTACCCACGATTCTCCTCCATTAGTTGTCATAAATACCCCGCCTTTAGTTCTGTCTAATTCAATGGCAGCATAAATAGTTTTGGAATTAAATGGAGACATTGCTAGTCCTATTTTACCAAGGTTTGATTTTGGAATTCCATTTTTAAGAGGCTTCCACGTATCTCCACCATCAATACTTTTATGAAGTCCCGAACCAGGACCTCCGCCCAAGTATCCAGCTACTGTTCTATGTCTTTGCCATGTTGCAGCATATAATACATCTGGGTTCGTAGGATCGATTAGCATATCTGTAGCACCAACCCATTCTGTATCTCCTAAAGTACGTTTCCATGTCTTTCCACCATCTATAGTCTTGAACACACCTCGATCTCCTCCTTTACTCCATAATGGCCCTTGAGAAGCCACCCAAATAATATCAGAATTTTCTGGGTGAACAATTATTTTTGATAAGTGTTCTGAGTTATTCAATCCCATATTTGTCCATGATTTCCCATCATCATGACTAACATAAATTCCATCACCAAAACCAACATGACGACCACCAACATTTTCACCTGTTCCTACCCAAATGGTACTTGGATTGTTTGGATCAATCGTAACACATCCCGTAGAATATACTTTTTGACGGTCAAAAATTGGTTTCCAAGTTGTTCCAGAATTCATTGTTTTCCATACTCCACCAGATCCTACAGCAACATACCAGATGTTTTCATTTTTAGGATGGATGGCAATGTCTGCAATTCGACCCGAAGTCATTGCAGGACCAATATTTCTAAATTTTAACCCATTATATAAGTTTTTGGCGGATTTTTGAGCTGTAAGATCAAAATCAGCTATAAAAAAACATGTGAGTAAAGAAATGATAAAAGCTATTTTTTTCATGATAGTTAGTTTAGAGTCATAAATTAAGTATATAAATATATAAAAATATATAGTTATGATCTATTATTTGAACAACTACATGAATAATTAATTTATTCTAATCGATATAAATCAATTTATAACAACATATTTTTCATCAAATAGTCTTATTTTAAAAAAAAAACTACAAGAAAACTTGTAGTCTTTATTAAAGATATGTTGGTATTGATTATTTTTTTAGGGTTACTTTAACAGCATTCATACCCTTCATTCCTTTTTCTAATTCAAAAGTAACTTTATCATTTTCTGATATTTGATCAATAATACCACTAACATGGGTAAAATACTTCTCTTGATTTTCTGTATCGATAATAAATCCGAATCCTTTAGAAGAATCAAAAAACGAAACTTTACCATTTCTAATAGGGTCTTCTTTATCAGCTTCAGTCATCTTTGGAACACTAATTTCAATATTTTTTGCTTTTATTTTTATTTTTTGAGTTGGGTCTGGTGGTGTATCTGTTAACTGACCATTATGATCAACATAAGCAAATTCAATTCCTTTACTCCCATTTTCTTTAATTTCAGCTCTGCGTGCTTCCATTTTTTTACGCTTGTCTTCACGTTTTTTTAATCGCTTTTTTTCTTTTTCACTTTTATTAAATGTCTGTTGTGATTTTGCCATTCTGTAGTAACTGATATTATTTTTATTACGTCAAAGATATCTATTTTCTCAATTTAACAAAAATATTCTTTTATTATTCTTTACTTAAGGAGTTTTGCTCATACTATTTAATGTTGCTAACAAATTATTTATTAAATTTTACATACAAAAAATTGATTTTAACTAAAATAAGTATCCATCAAAATATATTATTTTATTTTTGTTTTATAATTGATTGTATGAAATTATTACTCAATGTCATTTTATTATTAACAGTGGCTCAATTTTCTTTCACAGAAGCACAAAATTCGGTAGCTAGAGAATGGAATGATGAACTATTAGAAGCCATAAGGAATGACTTTGCTCGACCCACGGTTCATGCAAGAAATTTATTTCATACCTCTGTAATTATGTATGATGCTTGGGCGATCTTTGATTCAACTGCAGAAACTGTTTTTCTTGGGAAAAATTTTGGAGGATACGAGTGTGCTTATGAAGGAATTCAACCACCAACTAATCGTGAAGAAGCAGTTCATGAAATAATAAGCTATGCCTCCTTTAGGTTACTTACGCATCGTTTTATGAATTCGCCAAATGCTATAACTACTTTAGAAAGTTTTACTCTTTTATTTGAATCTTATGGATATGACGATGAATTTGTTTCTACAGATTATTCCTCTAATTCTTATGCTGCTTTAGGAAATTATCTGGCTCAAGAAATGATAGCCTTTGGAAATCAAGACGGTTCTAATGAAGAAAATAATTATGAAAATTTATATTATCAACCTGATAATACTCCTTTAATTTTAGAGTTGTACGAAGATAATTCATCCATAGATCCTTCCAAATGGCAACCCTTAGCTTTTGATGTTTATATCGATCAAAGTGGTAATCTTTTTCCATTAGAAACTCCTGGTTTTTTAAGTCCAGAGTGGGGGCAGGTTACTCCTTTTTCACTTCTACCTAATGAACTAACTATTCTTAATGATGGGTTTGATAGTTATGTTTATAATGATCCTGGTGCTCCAGTATTTATTCAAAATTCAACATCAAATGGGATTGACGATCCTTACAAATGGCATTTTTCATTGGTCATTGCCTGGTCCTCTCATCTTGATCCATCAAATGAAACAATGATTGATATTTCTCCTGCTTCGTTAGGTAATATAGATATCAATTCTTTTCCAACAAGCTTTGAAGAATATAAAAATTTTTACAATTTTACTGATGGAGGGTCTATAGATTCTGGGCATCAATTAAATCCAGTTACAGGGGAAAGCTATAGTCCTCAATTGGTTAAAAGATCGGATTATACACGTGTCTTAGCTGAATTTTGGGCAGATGGTCCTGATTCTGAAACACCCCCTGGTCATTGGTTTACTCTCTTAAATTTTGTAAGTGATCATCCTCAAACAGTAAAGAAATTTGGAGGGCAAGGTCCTTTAATTAGTAATTTAGAATGGGATGTAAAAAGTTATTTAGTTTTAGGAGGTGCAATGCACGATGCTGCAATAAATATATGGGGTATTAAAGGTTATTACGATTATATAAGACCTATTTCTGCCATTCGATACATGGCTTCCAAAGGACAAAGTACCAACACTAATTTATCAAATTTTGACCCTCATGGGTTGCCATTAATTCCATCACTTATAGAAATTATCGAATCCGGTGACCCTTTGGCTGGTGATGATGATGAAAATGTTGGAAAAATTAAAATTTATGCTTGGAAAGGACCAGATTATATTGATGATCCAGAGACAGATGTTGCTGGAGTTGATTGGATATTAGGTACCCATTGGTGGCCTTATCAGCGACCTACTTTTGTAACACCACCATTTGCTGGATATTTATCGGGGCATTCTACATTTTCCAGAGCAGCTGCTGAATCATTAACATTAATTACGGGAAGTAATTTTTTTCCTGGTGGAATAGGAACTTTTGATGTAGCACAAAATGAATTTTTAGTTTTTGAAGAAGGTCCATCTGAAAGTTTTTCGCTTCAATGGGCTACCTATCAAGATGCATCTGATCAGACAAGTCTTTCCAGAATTTGGGGAGGAATACATCCTCCTATCGATGATATTAAAGGAAGAATTATAGGGGACATAATTGGAAAAGAGTCCTTTGCTATCGGACAACAATATTTTTCTGGCACTTTGAGTTTTGATGATAGTTCATTGATTAATGATGGTTTGGTATATCCAAATCCATTTCAAAGCTCACTGAATATTAAAACATCAACTCTTGAAGCGATTGATATTAAAATCCTTTCATTAACAGGAAAAACACTGCTTACTTTCGAATTTAAAAATCATGAAGGAGAAATAAAATTAGATTTAGATAATCTTGCACAAGGCATTTATATCCTTGTAGGAAGAACCAATAACAACGCGCTTCTATTTCAAAGAAAAATAATAAACCAACCAAAATAAACGTTGTAAGGACACCTCCTATAATTCTTAGAAGTCAACAACAATTCCAATACTTGGAATTCTCGTACTCGTATCTTGGTCTATTTCTGTTAAACTTAAAGGATTTGTTAAAGTACCATTACTATCTCTTAACAACCCATATTCTGGAGGCCTTGGGATGCTTTGACCTAGCATATTTTGAACTTCAAAAAAAATATTTAAACTCCATTCTTGATAGTTCCATTTTTTGTCAATTCGAATATCTAATTGGCTAAATGTCTCTAATTTTACTTGTCCGAGTTTTGTGTAATCAAGAATTATTTCCGGATAAGATAGAAGTGTTGCCTCTGTATTTGTTGGAACATATGGGGTGCGACCAGCAAAACGATACCGTGCACTAAATTCCCAATTCTTTTTTAATTTATAACCACCCACAAAAGAAATTAAATGTCGACTATCCCATACAGAAGGGAGGTATGTAGATATATCAAAGCCTGTAAATTCACTAAAGAAATAAGTGTATGAAAAAATACTATAAAAATTATTTAATAATTTTTGTTGGTATTGAAATTCTAAACCAACACTTCTTCCCTTCCCTACTGTTTTAACATTTTCATTTCCTAAAACTTCAAAATCAGCTCCTTTATTGGCTAAAGAAATCTGATCTAAAACAGATACAGGATAATTTTTATAGTATTTGTAAAAGCTTTCTAGGGAAATACTGGCAGATGGATTGAAATAATGCTGGATTCCTATTACATAGTGATCGCTTTGAGTATAATTACTATCTTTATTGGTGAAATTACCAGTAATATCCTTAAACCCAAGGATCGTATAGGGAACAAGTTTAAAATATCGCCCTGCAGTGGCACTAATTCTCCAATCGTCTACAAATTCATACGATAGTGATATTCTTGGTGAAAAAGTTGATGCTAGGTCATCTGAAGTTGTAAACGTATCGTCATCCATTCTAAAACCAAGAGAGAGATCAATCTTATCATCAAAAAAAGATCGACTGGCGTTTACAAATAATCCATATTTTATGAAATTAATATCTGTACTGTAAAAAATATTATCTGTATTATTTATTGTGTTATTGCTGTAGGATGAGTGTTGTGAATTAAAACCAGCGGTAAACTTCCAATCTAATGTAAATTTAGTAAGTTGATACCGGAGCTTAGTTTCAGATTCAACAGCATCATTTCTAAAGATAATACCTGTTTCATTTTCTGGATCTAGATAATTGGTAAATATATTTTGTAAACGATTGTTGCTAAGAGTGGTTTCCATAAACCCAGTACCATTATTAAATCTTTTTTTCCAAGTTACACCAATTGAGTTTGTTTTTTGTTTTATAAATGGTGCTTGTTCTAATACAGCCTGAGCTTCTTCATCATAGCCGTCAGGAGCTTCAACAAAGAAATCATCTACAGAACCTAATCCTATGATATACAAATCATTGTATTCATTTATTTGGTGTGATAGTTTATATTGATAATCCCAATAATCTGGGCGGATAGGTAAGCCTATTAGCTTAAATAAAGCTTGTAAGTAACTACGTCTTATAGACATTAAAAAACTAGTTTTACTTTCTTTATTCTTTCCCTTAAATAAAGGGCCTTCAAAAGTAAATGCAGCGTCAGTAGCGCTTACTCGAATGTTGGTATTTAACCTATCTTTGTTTCCATCTCGCTGCTTAAACTGAAGCACTCCAGATAAAGGGTTGTCATATTGAACACCAAATGCAGATGTTGAGAGTGTTACATCATTAATAAATGAAACGTTTAATAAACCTACTGGACCTCCAGAGCTTCCCTGAGTAGCAAAATGATTGATATTGGGAACCTCTACTCCATCAAGATAATATACTGTCTCATTTGGTGCACCACCTCGAATGATTAAATCATTTCGGAAACCACCTACCGATGGAGACACCCCCGGAAGAGATTGTGCCACTTGAACAACATCATTATTCCCTCCTGGATATGTAGCAATTTCAACTGCGGATAACGATTGTGTTGAAAGTGGTGTTTCTTTAGGTCTACTGATTTTATCTTTGGTAGAAATTACAACTTCATCTAAAGATTCTGAGGATTGAATTAATATAAAATTTAAAAAACTATTTCCTTTAGATTTTATAATAATATTAAATTTTGTTTGTGGAACAAAACCAACAAAACTGGCTGTGAGGTTATAAGACCCTGGCGTAACGTCTCTTATTTCAAAAGATCCATTTTCTTCAGTGTAATTACCTTGATTGTTATTTAAAAAAACTGAAGCAGCCATTATTGGAGCTCCTTTCTCATCAACAACTTTTCCTTTAATGGTAGTTGTTATTTGAGCATTTATAAATAAAGGAATTAAAAAAAAGATGGTATATGAAAGAAGATGGTGTAGCTTAGAAAAATTCACTGGATTATTTTAATAATAAAGCACAAAAGTACCAATTTAAAAGAAGCCCAATTGGCACTTTATTATTTTTAACAAAATTTAACGATTTAAAAATAGTTAGGAAATTTCTGAAAAGGTTATAGCAAGTTCTTTTTGAATTTCATGAATACGTTGTATTTCACTCGGCAAAACAAAAGCAATAGAGACACCTGTTTTACCTGCTCTAGCAGTCCTTCCGCTTCTGTGGGTATAATACTCTAATTTCTCAGGGATTTGATGATGAATAACAAAGGACAAGCCTCTAACATCGATTCCTCTGGCAGATACATCAGTTGAAATTAAATATTGTAAGTTTTCATTTTTAAAGGCTCTCATTACTTTTTCTCGTTCTTTTTGTTGCATGTCTCCTTCTAATGCTCCTACTGAAAAACCTTCATCTTGCAACTGTTTTGCTAAATTTTGTGTCCCGGCTTTTGTTCTGCAAAAAATAATTCCTCTCTCTGAGCCTCTCTTTTCTAAAAAATTGATGATGGCATTTGTTTTTTCTTTAATGGAAGTTTTAAAATAATGGTGTATAATATTTGCATTAATGAGCGCATTTTTATTAATTTCAATTCTAGAAGCCGCAGGATCCATATACGTTTTAATAATCCTCTTTATTTCATCAGGCATTGTTGCTGAAAACAACCAGGTATTTCGTGTTCCAGAGGTATATTTTAAAATTCTATTTATGTCTTGTTTAAATCCCATGCTAAGCATTTCATCTGCCTCATCTAATACTAACGTTCTTAGTTCTTTGAGAGAAATTGCTCCGCGTTCAATTAGGTCAATCAAACGCCCAGGAGTTGCTACAATAACATGGGTAGGTCTTTGTAAGTTTCTAATTTGACGATCTATTTTTTCTCCTCCATAAACAGCCTCTACAAAAACCTTGTCATTGGAGTATTTTGTGTATTTAAATAATTGTTTTTTTAGTTGTTGTACTAATTCACGTGTAGGAGATAAAACTAGTGCTTGAATAGAATGTTTTTTGGGGTCTAATTGTTGAATTAGAGGCAAGCCAAAAGCAGCTGTCTTCCCAGTACCTGTATGTGCTAACCCTATAAAATCTATTTTTTTATTTACTAAAATTGGAATCGCCTTTTCTTGAATTTCTGTGGGTGTTTTGATGCCTAATTCTTCAATAGATTTTATCAATTCTTTTTTAACTCCCAAAGATGCAAATGTGACCATAATTATTTAAAGATTTATAGCCACAAAGGTATTGTTATTTTGGAGTTAATGTGCGTAAAATTTCATCAGTTATTCGTGTTGGTTTAAAAGTTTTAGATTCTAGCAAGCAAAAAGTAGTCTTCGCCTTAACGAGTAGTTTATTATTTTTATAAAACTCAACATAACGAATCGTTTTAATCCCTGTTGTTTCCCCTATCCAAGTTTTAGCGTCTATTTGATCTCCTAGATGAGCTTGACCTAAATAATCAATCTCATGGCGAATTACAACCCATACATATTTAGAAGTGTCCTGTCCTTTCTTTAATTGATTCCAATGTCTATTTGCTATATCTTGTATCCATTCTAAATATACAATGTTATTTACATGATGTAACTCATCTATATGTAGTTTTGAAACTAAATAACATTTGATATAACTATTCATAAAAATTCTATGGTATTTTATTAAAGAATACTTTCTCCGTTTAAATTAGTTGTTAAAACATCACTCATATAATCAAAAAAAGGTCGCATAGCTAAGAAAGAGTAGTTTACTTCTTTGATGAAATTGGAAGATAAAACTTCTTCATCAGAAAAATTTCTAACGGCAATAAATCCTTTTTTTCGTAATAAATCTATATTTGCGTGATCTTTATCAAAACCCCTGGGCACTGTTTTTAATTCTGCTCCTTCAAATTTGCCGCCAAAATATTTTACAAATTTTTTTTCATTTAAAATATTTCGAATTTCAGTAGCATCAATCTCGATTTCTTTACGAATTCGAAATAAATCTTCTTTATTTGGTTCCCAAAAACCACCTGCTAAAAAACTCTCTCCTGGTCTAATCCTCAAATAGTATCCTCCACGTAAGTGTTTTCCTAAACGTGAAAAAGAACCTGCAAAATGAGGCTTATAGGGCGTCTTGTCTTTTGAGAATCGAACATCTCTATAAATCCTAAAGAGTTTAAATTTTTCTATTTCATCATGTTTTTCTAAATCTTGACGAAGACTAGTATACATTCCTTTAGCATTCTTTTGAGCATCTAAAAAAGTAGATTTATGATCTGAAAACCAATCTCTGTTATTATTTTTCTTTAAATTCTTTAAAAATTGTAAGCTAGATTTCTTGAAATCCATATTTGATATAATTTTTGAAAGTTAAAATTACAAAAAAATCATTCACAAATGATTTGTATTTTTGAATTCAATGAATATCATTCAACAACGTTTCGAAGGGTTCCTTAAAACTCCCACATTGTGGAGTGCTAATCATGTTTATAATTTAACTCAGTTTGAAATCAATCAAACACCAATTTCTTTTTCTGTGAATATTGATTCTAATCTTCGTCTGGGAAAATATATTGAACGTTTTGTTTCACATCAATTATTGAATGATGACTCTACAGAAATTATTTCAGAGAATATTCAGCTATTTAGAGATAAAATCACAGTAGGTGAACTGGATTGCTTATTGCTTAAAAATAACAAACCAATTCATTTAGAAATTATCTATAAGTTTTATGTCTATAATCCCGATACTACTAATAAAAAAGATCCTCTTCATTGTTGGATTGGTCCTAATAGAAAAGATAGTTTAGTTGAAAAATTAGAAAAACTTCAAAACAAACAACTTCCACTTCTTTATTCAAAAGAATGTCTAACCTATTTAAAGAATATCAACTTAGAATCTTCAGAAATTAAGCAACAAGTCTATTTTAAAGCACAATTATTTGTTCCTTATTCAAGGAAAAACAACTCGTATGGAGCAATTAATTTAGAATGTATTAAAGGTTTTTACCTTCATCATAATGAAGTACAGATTTACAACGATGCTAAATTTTATATTCCCAGCAAAAAAGATTGGTTAATTATTCCACATACAAATGTAAACTGGCTTACTTATCAAGAATACCTATTGGAAAGTAATTACTATTTACTTCGAAAATTCTCACCCCTATGTTGGTTAAAAACTTCTACTGGAGAACTTTCAAAATTCTTTTTAGTTTGGTGGTAACTTCCTTTTATTACTTTTCTCTTCTTTTCAAAATATCAACAACCTGATCTAATGTATATCCTTTAGCTTGTAATAATATTAAGTAATGGAATAATAAATCGGCACTTTCATTTAAAAATAAATTATCATTCGTATCTTTTGCTTCTATAACAACTTCAATAGCTTCTTCTCCAACTTTTTGTGCAATTTTGTTTATTCCTTTTTTATAAAGTGAACTGATGTATGATTCAGAATTATGTGGGTTTTCTATTCTATCTTTGATTATTTCTTCTAATTTTGAGATGAAGCCATAGTTGATGTTATTTTGCTCACCCCAACAAGTATCTGAACCTTTATGACAGGTAGGCCCCTCAGGAGATACTTGAATTAACAAAGTATCATTATCACAATCTGTTTTAATCTCTCTAAGAATAAGAAAGTTACCACTTTCTTCTCCTTTTGTCCATAAACGATTTTTAGCTCTACTAAAAAAAGTAACTGCATTTGTTTTCAGAGTTTTATCAAAAGCCTCTTTATTCATATATCCCAACATTAAAACATTTTTCGTTGTCGAATCTTGAATAATTGCAGGAACTAAACCGTCTGGGTATTTATTGAAATCTATATTCATAATCGTACTTCTATATGATTGTTTTTTAATGTCTTCTTAAGTATTTTAATATCAATTTCACCAAAATGAAAAACACTTGCAGCAAGTGCTGCATCTGATTTCCCCTTTTTAAATGTATCGATAAAATGCTCAATAGACCCTGCTCCTCCCGAAGCAATAATTGGAATATTTACTAGACTAGATAACTTTGATAATGCTTGATCTGCATATCCAGCTTTCGTTCCATCATGATCCATTGATGTAAATAAGATTTCACCTGCACCGCGTTGTTCTACTTCTTTTGCCCATTCAAATAAATCTAATTGAGTTGCAATAGTTCCTCCAGCTTCATGAACACGCCAGGTATTATTGAGTTGTTTTGCGTCTATTGCGATAACAATACATTGACTTCCAAATTTCGCTGCTAATTCATTAATTAATTCTGGTCTTTTAATAGCTGATGAATTTAACGAAATTTTGTCTGCGCCAGACTTTAATAATAGTGCTACATCTTCTACAGAAGATATCCCACCACCAACTGTAAATGGTATATTCACTTGCTCTGCGACCCGTAAAACTAACTCTCGCATGGTCTTCCTACCTTCAATCGTTGCTGAAATATCAAGAAATACCAGTTCATCTGCACCAATATCTGCATATTTTTTTGCGAGTTCAACGGGATCACCTGCGTCTATTAAATTTATAAAATTAACCCCTTTTACTGTTCGACCGTTTTTGATATCTAAACAAGGAATTATTCTTTTTGTGAGCATCTTAATGATTTAAAATATAGGTTTCCAATTCTTTTAAACTAATTCTATTCTCATAGATTGCTTTTCCAATTATAACTCCTTCACATCCTAAATGAGCTAATTGTGGAATCTCATTAAATGTTGAAATCCCTCCTGATGCTATCAGTTTAATATCTGATATTTTTTTTACAATTCTTTCATATAAATTAAAGGAAGGACCCTGTAACATCCCATCTTTAGTGATATCTGTGGAAATGACATATTTAATGCCTTTTGATTGATAGTCTTTAATAAATGGAATGACATTTAAATCACTTTCTTCTTGCCAACCACTTATTGCAATTTTCTCATCATTACAATCTGCTCCTAAAATTATTTTATCATTTCCATACTTTACAATCCAACGTTCAAATATTTTAGGGTTTTTAACAGCAATACTTCCCCCTGTAACTTGATGAGCTCCAGAGTTGAAGGCAATATGTACATCCTGATCAGACTTTAACCCACCCCCAAAATCAATTATTAAATTAGTTTTGTGAGCAATTCGCTCTAAAACTTTATAATTTACAATATGATTTTCTTTTGCTCCATCCAAATCTACAAGGTGAAGATACTGTATCCCTGCTCCTTCAAATTCTTTAGCCACCTCTAAAGGACTTGAATTGTATATTTTTTTTGTACTGTAATCACCTTTTGCCAGGCGTACACATTTTCCATTTATAATGTCAATTGCTGGTATAATTCTCATATTATAAGTTTAAAAAATTTTGTAGGATAATTTCTCCTACTTTACCACTTTTTTCAGGATGAAATTGTACTCCATAAAAATTATCTTTTTGGAGTGCAGAAGCGTAGGTAATTCCATATTTTGTTTCCGCTATACAATTTTCATTTACTTCTGCGTAATAGCTGTGAACGGAATATAAATAGTCATGAACTGATATTCCTTCCATTAATTTAGATTGTAGGTTTTGTAGAGTATTCCATCCCATTTGTGGCACTTTAAACTCCTTTGAAAATCGTTTTACTTTCACATTAAAAACTCCTAAACCTTTTGTAGTTCCTTCTTCAGTAGAATCACATAGTAATTGCATCCCTAAACAAATACCTAATAGGGGTTGTTGCAGTGTTGGAATAACAATATCTAAACCTGACTTTTTTAACATTTTCATGGCTGAATTAGCTTCCCCTACGCCTGGAAAAATAATTTTATCAGCAGTTTTTATTTCTTCAGTATCGTTTGATAGTATCGCATTTACTCCTAATCTTTTAAAAGCAAATTGAATACTTTTAATATTACCAGCACCGTAATCTATTAGTATAAGTTTCATAAATAGTTATTAATTAGTCTGTCACTAAAGCATTCCTTTAGTGGAAGGTAATATCATTTTTTCTATATCTCTTTTAAGTGCCATTTTAATAGCTTTAGCAAACCCTTTAAAAATTGCTTCAATTTTATGATGCTCATTAATTCCTTCTGCCTTGATATTTAAATTACATTTAGCCCCATCTGTAAAAGATTTAAAGAAGTGAAAGAACATTTCAGTAGGCATTTTCCCTACCATCTCTCGTTTAAATTCTGCTTCCCAAACAAGCCAATTACGACCCCCAAAATCAATAGCAACTTGTGCTAAGCAATCGTCCATTGGTACACAGAAACCATAACGCTCTATCCCTAATTTATTTCCAAGAGTTTTACTGAATAGTTCTCCCAATGCAATGGCAGTATCTTCTATTGTATGATGTTCGTCAACCTCTAAATCACCGTCAACTTTAATAAATAAATCTAACTGACCGTGTCTTGCAATCTGATCTAACATATGATCAAAAAATGAAATTCCAGTAGAAATATCACTCTTTCCTGTTCCATCTAAATTTATATTGATTTGAATCTTTGTTTCATTGGTAATTCTAGTACTACTTCCTGTTCTATCTTTGGCTTTTAAAAATTGATAAATCTCTTCCCATTTAGTGGTTTCTAAGGCAATGTATTTTTGTAATTTATTTTGATCAAGTCTGAGTTCATCATCTCCTTCAGTATTACTCTTATTGATGAAAATTCCCTTTGCTCCTAGGTTTTTTGCCAATTCGATATCTGTGATGCGATCGCCAATGACAAATGAATTTTCTAGATCATAACCAGACGAAAAATAGTTGGTCAATAAGCCTGTATTGGGTTTTCTTGTAGGTGTATTATCTTTAGCAAACGATCGGTCAATATATTGTTCTGAAAATATTATTCCTTCTTGTTCAAAAGTTTTCATCACAAAATTATGTACAGGCCAAAAAGTATTTTCAGGAAAAGTTGAAGTCCCCAAACCATCCTGATTGGTGATCATAACCAATTCAAAATCTAATTCTTGTGCGATTTTTGACAAGTATTGAAATACTTTTGGATAAAATTCTAATTTTTCAAAGCTATCCAATTGATAATCGATCGGTGGTTCTATCACTAAGGTACCATCTCTGTCTATAAATAAAACTTTTTTACTCATTTTTGTATTACTTTTAGTGATCTAATAATGGGTAGCAGAAATTTGACTTCGCTGCTATGCTCAAAAATGATCTTTTTCTAATTGTTTTAATATGTGTATTAATTTAATATTTTCTTGTTTTGTCCCGACTGTAAAACGAAGGCAATTTTCGCATAAAGGTTGATTACTTCGATTTCGAACAACAATACCTTCATTAATCAATTGAGAATAACGAATCATTGCATTGTCTACCTTAACTAATATAAAATTTGTGTCTGAGGGATATACTTCTTCAATAAAATCAAGCTGGTTTAAACTGGTTATCAATTTTTGTCGCTCCAATAGTATTGTTTCAATATCATCATAAAGTTTTGTTGAATTTTTCAATACTTTTAAAGCAACCTCTTGTGTTAATTGATTGATATTATAAGGGGGTTTAATCTTATTCAAAAAAGAAATAATTTCTTGAGATGCAAAACAAATTCCTAACCGTATCCCCGCCAATCCATAGGCTTTGGATAAGGTTTGGATTACAATCAGATTTGAAAAATCATTTAATCTGTTTAGCCAACTTTCTTTCTTAGAGAAATCAATATAGGCTTCATCAATTACAACAATCCCTTCAAAATTTATGATAAGATCTTCTATCGTATCAGCATCAAAACTATTAGCTGTAGGATTGTTTGGTGAGCACAGAAATAAAACCTTCGTCTCTTTATTTTGAGATTTTAAAATTTCCTGAATATTTGGTTGAAAATCCTTTGATAAAGGAATATTAATTATTTTAATATCATTGGTATGGGCCAGAACTTCATACATACCATAGGTAGGTGTTAATGTAATAACAGCATCTTTTGATGGTTCACAAAAAACTCTAAAAATTAAATCTAAGACTTCATCACTTCCGTTTCCTAAAAGTAGTTGACTCTTTTCAATACCTTTAATTATAGAAATTTCGTCTTTAAGAAAAATTTGTTGTGGATCTGGATATCGATTGAGACCATTATCAAAAGGATTTTCATTTGCATCAATAAATATCATTTTGGAAGATGTGCCTATAAATTCATCTCTCGCAGAAGAATACGATTGTAATGACTTGATGTTTTCTCTTACTAAGTTTTGAATATTCATGTCTTTACTTCTTTTAACCTCAGTGAAACTGCATTCTTGTGGGCATACAACCCTTCTGCTTCTGCCATTAGTTCTACTGATTGACCAATGTTTAATAATCCTTGTTTAGATATTTTTTGAAACGTAATATTTTTATTAAAACTATCTAAATTCACTCCAGAATATGCTTTTGAATAACCATTTGTTGGCAATGTATGATTTGTTCCCGATGCATAATCTCCAGCACTTTCAGGGGTGTAATTTCCAATAAATACAGAACCTGCATTGATAATTTTATCAATAAAGAAATTATTATTTTCTGTACAAACAATAAAATGTTCAGGTCCGTATTCATTAATTATATCTATTGCTTCTTCTTGATTGTTTACTAAAATTGATATTGAATTATCGATAGCCTTCTTAGCTATTTCCTTTCTTGGTAATTCTATAAATTGCTTATCTAGTTCGAAGGTAACAGCCTCTATTAATTTACGAGAGGTAGTTACTAAAATCACCTGACTATCTGTACCGTGTTCTGCTTGACTTAGTAGATCTGATGCAATAAAAGTTGCATTGGCAGCATCGTCAGCCATAATTAACAATTCACTTGGCCCTGCTGGCATGTCTATCGCCACACCATAATTTGTTGCGAGTTGCTTAGCTACGGTAACAAATTGATTCCCTGGGCCAAAAATCTTATAAACAGGGGGTATTGTATTGGTTCCAAAAGTGAGCCCTGCAACTGCTTGTATACCTCCTACTTTAAAAATTTTTGTAACGCCACATAATTGAGCTGTATATAAAATTTCATTGGCCAGTTGACCTTTACTATTGGGAGGTGAACATAAAATAATTTCATTACAACCAGCAATTTTTGCTGGGATTGCAAGCATTAAAACCGTAGAAAATAATGGAGCTGTTCCGCCAGGAATATATAAGCCAACTTTCTGAATAGGTCTTTTTTCTTGCCAACACAAAACACCTTCCATTGTTTCTACTGAAACAATTTTTGTTTTTTGAGCAATATGAAATTTTTCTATGTTATTTTTCGCTACCTCTATCGCTTTTTTTAATTGAGGAGATACCAGTTGTATAGCACTAGAAATTTCAGACTGACTCACTTCAAAATCAGTTAAATCAACTTCATCAAAAAAGGACGTATATTTTTTAATTGCAGCATCACCATTTAGTTGAATATCATCAAAAATCTTTGTAACGGTAGTTTCAATATCTTTTACTGATTGAGTAGGTCTTTGTAATAGTCTAGACCAGTATTTTTTTTCTGGAAATTCAATTTTTTTCATCTTAGATCACCATTTTTTCAATTGGACAAACTAAAATACCTTCAGCTCCTTTTTCTTTCAAATCATCTATAATCTCCCAAAATTGATTTTTATTAATCACCGAATGTACAGAACTCCAGCCTTTTTCCGCAAGAGGCAATACTGTTGGGCTTCTCATTCCTGGCAAGGCATTTAAAATATCTTCTATTTTATTATTGGGCGCATTGAGTAATACATATCTTGAGTTTCTTCCTTTTAAAACCGATTGAACTCTGAATTTAAATTTATTTAAAATTGTGTTATTCTCTTTAGAAATTTTTGGAGAAATAGCCAATACAGCCTCAGATTGTACTAATACTTCTACTTCTTTTAAATTATTTTTAAACAAAGTACTTCCACTTGAAACGATATCACAGATGCCATCTGCTAATCCGATATTTGGTGCAATTTCTACTGAGCCGTTTATAATATGAATATCTGTCTGAATTCCTTTATCATTTAAAAACTGTTTTACCGTATTGGGATAGGAAGTTGCTATCTTTTTTTGTGAAAAGAATGTAATATCTGAATATTCTTTATCTTTTGGAATGGCTAATGATACTTTACATTTAGAAAAGCCTAAACGTTCTATATATTTGATATCTCCTCCTTTTTCTATCAATACATTTTCACCAATAATAGCAACATCTACCACGCCATCTTTTAAATATTGTGGGATGTCTCCATTTCTTAAATAAAAAACTTCTAAAGGAAAATTTCTTGCAGATGCTTTTAACTGATCTTTTCCATTATCGATAGAAATTCCACAATCTTTAATTAATTTTAAAGAGTCTTCATTTAATCTCCCAGATTTTTGAATCGCAATTTTTAATTTATTCATGTTTCTTTAATTTGTCTAAAACAATCAATTGGGTTTTTAAATTGAAAAAACCCGCTTGATAGTCTCAAACGGGTTATTTAATATGTTGATTTTATTCAATACATTTCTACATCGCCTGAGTCGAGTTATAAAAATGATGGTGATGTTGAATAAAAGTCATGTTTTTATTGTTTAAGCAAATTTTGCAAATTTATTTTTTAATCACCAAATTAATCAATCATTATTTTTTTAAATAAGCAATTTTTATCATATTCTAGATATTTGTTAAATATTTAAGTTATTATCATAAAATGTGAGATCATAATGATCCTTATTTTGATTATAATAGTACTGAAATTAATCTTAAAGGGAGTCAATATTTATATTTTATACCTGTTGGAAAAACGACTGATGTAACGATTAACTCTAACTAGAATACCCCCAGTTTTACAGAAACTGATGGTTTTATAGGAATATACCTTTATATAGTGATCTCAATAACTATATTTTACAATATTTGAGATTATCCTTTAACTTTGTCATAATGATCATCCCATTCTTTAGGTTTTGGATCATGTAGTTTACCTAAAGATTTTGCAACTACCATCGAAACCGTAGCGTCTCCTGTTACGTTTATGACTGTTCTACACATATCTAAAGGTCTGTCTACTGCAAAAATTAATGCTAAACCTATTGGGAGTAATTCTTCGGGAAAACCCACTGATTCTAAAACAATTACTAGCATAACCATTCCTGCGCTTGGAACTGCAGCACTTCCAACAGAAGCTAATAACGCTGTAACAACAATAACCAATTGATTTGTAAATGTTAATCCTTCTGGCCAAATAACTTGCATTATAAAAACAGCGGCTACCGCTTGATATAAACTCGTCCCATCCATATTGATGGTCGCTCCAACAGGTAAAACAAAACCAGAAACTTCTTTATCAACTCCCAGGTGCTCCTCTACTCTTTCCATAGTTACTGGTAATGTAGCTGCACTGGAACTTGTAGAAAATGCCAATAACTGTGCAGGACTAATTTGTTTTAAAAACCAAACAGGAGATTTTCTTGTGTAGAAACTTACAATAGCTAAATAAAAACAAATCATTAGAATTAAACCACCTACTACACACAATGCATACCATAAGAGTTTCATTAATATTTCTGTATCGTCAAATGCAATAATTACATTTGCTAATAATGCAAATACTGCATAAGGAGCAGTCAACATAATCAAATCGACCATTTTCATAACTACCTCGTTAAGAGAATCGAAAAAATGGACCAGTGGTGCTGCTTTATTTTCAGGAATTAACAACAAACAAATGCCAACAAATAGTGCGAAAAATATAATTTGTAACATTTTTGCATCCACTAAAGCTCTAAAAATATTTGAAGGAAAAATATCAACGAGAGGTTGAAGTGGTCCAGCATCTTTAGTAACTTGAGCCTTGGTCATTTTATCTTTTACTCCCTCAGAACTTTCATACTTTATTTTGATCTTCTCAATGGTTTGCTTAGACATTCCATTTCCAGGCTGCACAGTATTTACAATGGTTAGTCCAATTATAATTGCTACAATTGTCGTTAAAACGTATATCATAACCGTTCTTCCTCCCATTATTTTAATTTTAGAAATATCTTTTAAATCGGAAATTCCTTTAATTAATGAGGCCAAAATCAATGGAACTGCAATTAATTTTAATAAGTTAATAAAGATTGTTCCTAAGGGTTTAATCCAATCAATGACAAATCCCTTTCCTCCATCGATAGAATTCATTAAAAACCCAAATAGAATTCCTAAAACCATCCCTATTAAAATTTTCCAATGCAATGCTAGTTTTTTCATCTGCGTGTTTTAAGTATTTAATTGTTGAAAGATAAAAATTATTTAGTTAAAATAGAAGCATAAAATCATATCATAATATTATTTTTTTCAGAAGATTTGAAATTGTAGTTTTGCAACAACAAATACAATATGGAAAAACTAAAAGAACGTTGGGGTATCTCTTCTAATATTCAAATCTTACTTATTTTAATTGTTTTTGCAATTAATGGATCATTTGCTGCATGGGTAGCCGATCCTGTTACTTCAGCATTAGGGATTTCTAGAGCCTCAACTATTGGTTTCATTTATTGGCCAATGAGAATCTTATTAATTTTCCCTATCTATCAATTGACACTCCCTATTGTTGGTTTTTTATTTGGTCAATTTAAATTTTTTTGGGACTTTGAAAAAAAATTTCTTACTCGTTTAGGGTTAGGTTTTCTTTTTAAGAAGGAAAAGTGACTTTATGAAGTTTCAATATTTTTTACAAATCATAAATGCTTTAAAAACTATCCCTTTGGGTGGTTTGAAAGATCAATTTAAAATGGCTCCTAAGCTGCGAAGTGGATATAATGAAGAAAAAATAAGAGCAAGTGATCCAAAAAAAGCGGGTGTATTGGTGTTATTTTATCCCAGTGATGAGGGTAATACTACTTTTTTATTAACTGAACGAGCTAGTTATAATGGAACACATTCTGCTCAAATTAGTTTCCCTGGGGGTAAAATTGAAAAAAAGGATCGTACGATCAGCCAAACTGCTTTAAGAGAGACTTTTGAAGAGGTGGGTATTGAAAAAAAAGATGTGAATATCATAAGAGAACTTACCGAAGTATACATCCCCCCAAGTAATTTTTTAGTCACTCCATTTTTAGCCTTTATGAAAGAGAAACCTCTTTTTAAAATTAATAGAGAAGTTGCTAAAGTGCTAGAGGTTTCCTTGAAAGATTTGCTAGATGATACAAATGTTAATTTAATAGATATGAAAACTTCATACATGGATCAAGTAAGCGTCCCATGTTTTAATTTTAATCATTCTATTGTTTGGGGAGCTACAGGAATGATGTTAAGTGAAATCAAAGAAATTATAAAAAAAATACCACAATAAATACTTTTGTATTTTTGCATGCAATAAACAAAAAAAGTAAATGACCTTCTTTAAAAAGAATCCTTTTGGACATATCCTATGGATAAAAAAAATGTTAATTAGAATTCTAGGTATAATTTCTCATAGTCGTTATCGGAGTTTTAATAATCTTCATATAGAAGGTTCTGAAATTTTAAGAAATTTACCAGACAACAATGTGCTTTTTATTTCAAATCATCAAACATATTTTGCAGATGTAGCTGCTATGTTTCATGTTTTCAACGCGGCTTTAAAAGGTCGAGATGATAATATTAAAAATATTGGTTATATCTGGAACCCAAAATTAAACCTTTATTATATAGCAGCTGGTGAGACAATGCGTTCTGGAATTTTACCAAAAATATTTGCCTATACAGGATCTATTTCTATTGATAGAACTTGGAGAAGTGCTGGTGAAAATGTAACTAGACAAGTAAAAATGTCTGATATATCAAATATTGGAAAAGCCTTAGATGATGGATGGGTGATTACGTTTCCTCAAGGAACTACGACCCCATTTAAACCTATAAGAAGAGGTACAGCTCATATTATAAAAACATATAAACCTACTGTAATTCCAATTGTTATCGATGGTTTTAGACGTTCTTTTGATAAGAAAGGATTGGTGATTAAAAAAAGAAATGTTTTACAGTCTATGGTCATTAAAAAAGCACTTGAAATAGACTATGATCATGATGATATTAATAATATTGTAACTAAAATTGAATATGCCATAGAGCAACATCCTTCATTCTTAAAAGTAATCTCTACCAAAGAATACAGCAAACAAGAAGAAAAACTCAATAAAAAAAGAGAGTTTTGGAACCTGTAAACATCTTCTAAATAACGAGTATTAATAAAATTTTCATTACAAAAATAAGTACTTAAATAAATTCGTGCTTTACTGCAAAAGTTGTTATGAATTAATGACTGCTACCTACTAAACTACTTAATTTATTTTCATTATTTTGGTAAATTTTTTTTTTTACTATCATTAAAAAATGATAGTTTTAATATATTTATAGAAATTTCTTATTAGATGACTATTACTCAATTAAAATACGTTCTATCGGTAGCTGAGCACCAAAATTTTACAATTGCAGCAGAGCATAGTTTTGTCACACAGCCTACCCTTAGCATGCAAATTCAAAAACTAGAAGATTATTTAGGAGCAGAAATCTTCAATCGATCAAAAAAACCTATAGAATTAACAGAGGTCGGCAAAAAAGTTGTTGAACAAGCTAAAATAGTTATTAATGAAAGTAACAGAGTAAAAGAAATAGTACATCAGCATAGAGGATTTATAGGAGGAGAATTTAGGTTGGGAATTATCCCTACAGTTATGCCTACGCTACTTCCAATGTTTTTAAAAAATTTCACAAAAAAGTATCCAAAAGTAACACTCATTGTTGAGGAACTCACCACTGAAGAGATTATCACAAAATTAAATGACAATCATATAGATGCTGCATTAGCAGCTACTCCTCTAGATCATAAAGATATTATAGAAAAACCTCTATATTATGAACCTTTTATTGGACTTATACCAAAAGAACATCGATTATTTAATCAAAAAAGAATTAAACCTGAAGAATTAGAAATAGACGATATCCTTTTACTTGAGGATGGTCATTGTTTTAGAGATAGTGTTATTAATCTATGCAGAACATTTAAAATTGATAATAAAAGAAGATTTCATATAGAAAGTGGTAGTTTTGATACATTAATTAAGCTTTCTAGGGAAGGCCTGGGGATGACATTACTTCCATACCTTCATACGTTAGATTTAAATGAACAAGATAAAAGTCATTTACGAGAATTTACATCCCCAACCCCTGCAAGAGAAATTAGTCTAATTCATCATAAATCTGAATTGAAAAAACAGTTATTAGAAGCATTAAAAAACACAATAGATGGTATTATTCGTGGTGCAATTTCATTCAGTGATGTAAAAATTATTAGTCCTTTAAAGAATTAGTAAAATTTATGGATACTAATACATCTTTTCTCGTAATACTTTCACTTTTGGGTCACTAAGATATTCATCAAATGTAGCATGTCTATCGATGACTCCATTAGGTGTTAGCTCAATAATTCTATTTGCTACTGTTTGTGCAAATTCATGATCATGAGTAGAGAATAAAACCGTTCCTGGAAAATTTATCAATGAATTATTGAGCGCTTGAATAGATTCTAAATCTAAGTGATTTGTTGGTTCATCTAAAATTAAAATATTTGCTCTTTTCATCATCATTCTGGATAACATGCAACGAACTTTTTCTCCTCCAGAAAGCACATTACTTTTCTTTAAAGCCTCTTCACCAGAGAAAATCATTTTTCCCAAAAACCCTCTCAAAAAGACTTCTTCTCTTTCTTCTTCTGTTTGTGCGTACTGACGTAACCAATCTACTAAATTTAAACTTCCATCTTGAAAAAACGATGAGTTATCAAGAGGTAAATATGACTGAGTTGTTGTAACACCCCAATCAAATTTTCCACTGTCAGGTTTTTGTCCACCTGCAATAATTTCATAAAAAGCAGTAACTGCCTTAGAGTTCTTTGAGATAATTGCAACTTTTTCGCCTTTATTAAGATTTATATGAATGTCATGAAATAAAACGCCTTCATCTGAAGTTTTAGAAAACCTCTCTACATTTAAAATTTGATCTCCTGCTTCTCTTTCACTTTTGAATATGATAGCAGGATATCTTCTACTAGAGGGTTTGATATCTTCTACGTTTAATTTTTCGATCATTTTTTTTCTACTTGTTGCCTGTTTTGATTTTGCAACGTTAGCAGAAAAACGTCTAATAAAATCCTCTAGTTCTTTCTTTTTATCTTCTGCTTTTTTATTTTGTTGTGCTCTTTGCTTGGCTGCCAACTGAGAGGATTCATACCAAAAAGTATAATTTCCAGAAAAATGATTTATTTTTCCAAAATCGATATCTGAAATATGAGTACATACAGCATCTAAAAAATGACGATCATGAGAAACAACTATTACAGTATTATCAAAATTGGCTAAGAAATTCTCTAACCATTGAATAGTTTCAAAATCTAAATCGTTGGTTGGCTCATCCATAATTAGAACATCAGGATTTCCAAAAAGAGCTTGAGCTATTAACACTCTTACTTTTTGTTTACCATCCAACTCACTCATTTTTGTATAATGATAGTCTTCTTTAATACCTAAATTTGAAAGCATTGCAGCAGCATCAGAATCTGCATTCCAACCATTCATTTCCTCAAACTTTACTTGTAATTCTCCTATTTTTTCTGCGTTTTCATCTGTGTAATCTGCATATAAGGCATCAATTTCTGATTTGATTGCAAACAAATCTTTATTCCCCATAACCACAGTTTCTAAGACTGGAAAATTATCATATGCATAATGATCTTGTGATAAAACAGACATTCTTTTTCCTGTTTCTAAAGAAACATGACCTGAAGTTGGATCCATCTTTCCAGAAATAATCTTTAAAAAAGTAGATTTTCCAGCGCCATTTGCCCCAATAACACCATAACAATTTCCTTGCAAGAATTTTGTGTTTACTTCATCAAATAATACACGTTTTCCGAACTGTACTGATAAATTTGTAACTGATAACATTTTAATTGTTTACATTTAAATTACGCGCAAAAGTACAAATTTGATTTATGTTATTTATCTAAATTTTGAGATGTTTTAAATAACAATTTATTAGGTTTCATTTATTAATTTATACTCCTGTTTCCAACATAATTTTAAGAGTAGTTTCTTTTTCTTTTAACAAGCAATTAACAAGTTTCACTGGTTTAGATACGTATTTTTGTGAAATAAAAAATCAAATTATTTAATTATCAATTTATTTAAATATACATATTGGCTTATTGTTCTGATAGCTTTCAGTAGTTGCTTTGAAAAGCCTCAATCTAATAGTACATTTTTTGGAGGTAAAATTATTAACCCAAAAACGGATCATATTATTTTATTTAATCATGAAGTACCCATAGATACTTTTTATTTAAATCAGAATAATTCTTTCCTAGGTGAAATACCCTCGTTAGATGAAGGTCTTTTTTATTTTAAGCATGGAAATGAACATCAATATGTGTATCTAGAACCCAAAGATAGTCTCTTAATACGGTTAAATACATGGAATTTTGATGAGACACTAGTATTTAGTGGCCGTGGTGCTGAAAAAAATAATTTATTGATCGATAGTTTTCTTCAATCGGAGCAAGATGAGAAACTATTTTATGCACATTATAACTTACCATCCTCAGAATTTTTAATGAAAGTTGATTCTACTGAAAAAATTAGATTAGAAACCTATAATAATTTTGTAACAAACAACCCCAATCAGTCTGAATTATATAAAAATATTTTAAAGATTGCTCTTACATATCCACTATACACAAAATTGGAAAATTACCCAATGGCGCACTCTGCTAAAATGAATGACAGAAAACAACAGAAAATCAATCCAAATTTCTACAAGCACAGAGATCTTATTTCCTTAAATAAAGATACTTTAATGTTCTTCTACCCTTACAGAGAATATCTAGTGAGCAATTTATATAATAAAGCCAACAATATTAGTCACGATATTTCATCTGATGACTTTACAAATAGTTTACTGAAAACGATCTCTTTAGAATTGAAAAATGAAAATTCTAGGAATTCTATGTTACGACAAACTATTATTAGTCATTTCATCAGAAAATCTAGTTGTGAGATCAATAAGAATACATTTAGTACATTTTTAAATTTAAGTTCGAGTGTTAAAGACAAGAAATTAGTAGAACTCTTAATTAACGACATTAATAAAATTAAAAAAGGTTCTTTCTTATCAGACTTTTCTGTTACTGATTTCAATCAAACAAAAAGATCTCTTAAATCTCTAACTAAAAATAAAAATACAGTTTTATATTTCTGGAATCCCGACTATTTAAGTAATGAATATATTGGAAGTAGGATAACCTATTTGTCTAAAAAATATCCATCTCTACACTTTATTGGTGTAAAAATTATTGGAAGTAAGATCGATAAAATTAGACGTTTAGATATCAAGAATCAATTTTATTTAGAAAATGATAGTGAAGCAAATATGTTTCTTACAAGTAAAATTCCAAGAACAATACTTATTAATAGCAAAGGAAGTGTCACCAATGGTTTTGCCTCATTATCTTCTAACAAAATTTTTCAACAACTCGAGAGACTCGCTAAAAAGTAATTGAAACCAAACACCGCTATCTATTTAATTTACATTACATTTGCACGATTTTACTGGTAAAATAGTCTAACTTACTATAAATCAAAGTCGTAATATAAATTAAGATTTACAGATGGGCATCTGTGGATCTAAAAAACACAGTATGTCTACATTTTCAGAATTAGGTTTAAAAGAACCTATTAATAAAGCATTACTCGATTTAGGATATGAAACTCCGACAGTTATTCAACAAAAATCGATTCCACAGATTATTTCTTCTACAGATGATTTAAAAGCATTTGCACAAACAGGTACAGGGAAAACAGCCGCTTTTAGTTTACCTATTATAGAACTTGCAGATGATAGTAATAAAAATACACAAGCTATTATCCTTTCTCCAACTCGAGAACTGGCCGTTCAAATAGGAAATAACATAAAAGAGTTTGCTAAATATATCCCCAACCTGAAAGTTGTAACCGTGTATGGTGGAGCTAATATTGAAGAACAAATTAGAGGACTTAAAAGAGGGGCTCAAATTGTGGTTGGTACTCCAGGAAGAACTGTCGATCTTATTAATCGAAGAGCTTTAAAATTAGGAAATATTCAATGGTTGGTTTTAGATGAAGCTGATGAAATGTTGAATATGGGATTTAAAGACGAATTAGACAAGGTATTAGATGCTACCCCAGAAACAAAACAAACATTATTATTCTCTGCTACTTTTCCAAAAGAAGTAGAATCTATCGCCAGGAATTATATGACAAGACCTGTAGAAATTACTTCAGGTCAAAAGAATACCGGTTCAGACGATGTGAGTCATGAATATTATTTAGTAACAGAAAGAACACGTTATCAAGCACTTAAAAGAATAGCGGATTTAAATCCAGATATATATGCTATTATTTTCTGTAGGACCCGAAGAGAAACGCAAGAAGTAGCAGACAATCTTATTAAAGACGGGTATAATGCAGATGCATTACATGGAGAATTATCTCAAGCACAACGAGATTCTGTCATGGGTAAGTTTAGAAAAAAAACAGTTCAAATATTGGTGGCTACTGATGTAGCTGCAAGAGGGCTCGATGTAAATAGCTTAACTCATGTAATCAACCATAAACTACCAGATCAAATAGAAAATTATACTCATAGAAGTGGTAGAACTGGTAGAGCAGGTAAATCTGGAATATCCATCGCATTAGTAAGTAACAAAGAAAAAGGTAGAATTGGTGCCATAGAAAGAATTATTAAACAAAAGTTTGTACATTCTCAAGTACCTAGTGGTAAAGAAATTTGTCAAAATCAATTGATGCATTTAATCGATAAGGTAACAACTATCGAAGTTAAAAAAAGTGAAATTGAGGATTTCCTACCTAGTATTTATCAGAAATTAGAAGACTTAACTAGAGAGGAACTCATCCAGAAATTTGTTTCATTAGAATTTAACTCATTTTTAAACTATTATGAAAATGCTACGGACCTTAATAACTTATCCACACGTGACAATTCTAGAAGTGGTCGAGGGAGTAGTGAAAATATGACTCGTTTTTTCATCAATATTGGACGAAAAGATAGTCTAAATCCAGCTAGATTAATAGGACTAATAAACGATCAAAAAATAACTGACAACATAGAAATTGGTGCTATTGATATTTTAGACACTTTTTCTTTCTTCGAAATAGATAAAACATTCGAAGAACAAACATTGAGTGCTTTTTCTACTAATCAACCTGAGTTTAGTGGAAGAGGTGTTAATATAGAAATCACTAAAAAAGAACGTGGTGCTGGTGGAGGAAGAAGAAGAGGAAAAAAATCTTTTGGAAATAAAGATGGTGGTGGTTTTGGAAGACGAAGAAGTGCAGAAAGTTCTTCTGGAAGAAGAAGTGATGGTGGAAGAAAATCTTCTAGAAATGGTGGAGATAGATCTGATCGAGGGAGAGGTGGTTCTGGAGGAAACAATAAACCCTCCGGCTTTGGAAGAAGGCGAAGAGAAAGATAATATCCTTATTTTATTATGTAATGATTCAGGTAAAAAAAGCTTATAAGAACTCATTTAAAATGACAAATAGAACGTCATAAAAATAAACACTTGTATTAATCCAACGACATTTAAAAGGCTATTAGCCTGAGCTAATACAATGGGTGTTGTAAAAAATTCTGATGTTCAGCCTGCAGCTACATTTAATAAAGGAAATTGTGCTCCTTCATGGAATTATAAATAGTGTATTACTATTTTATTAAAATCATCAATTTTAATATTCAAAAACTATTGGGCCATCATTGAAGCAGCAATTTTTTTGTAAATTCCATTTTCAAGTTTTTCTCTTATACCTGAAAATGCAACAATCGTTTCATCAATATCTTCTTGAATATGCGACGCAGTAGGAATTAATCGTAAGATGATTAATCCTTTGGGGATTACTGGATAGACAACAATAGAACAAAACACTCCATAATTTTCACGTAAATCATTCACTAAAGCCATTGCCTCAGGTACATCTCCTTTTAAATACACTGGGGTGATACATGTTTTTGTAGTCCCTAAATCAAAACCTGCCGCACGTAATCCAGATTGTAACGAATTTGTATTTTCCCACAATTTATCTTTTAATTCTGGCATGGTACGAATCATATCTAAACGTTTCAATGCTCCTTTAACCATGGTCATTGGTAGAGATTTTGCAAATGTTTGTGAACGCATATTGTATTGTAAAAACTGAATGACATCTTTATTTCCAGCTAAAAAAGCACCAAGTCCAGCCATTGATTTAGCAAATGTGGCAAAATATACGTCAATATCATCTTGAACACCCTGTTCATAGCCTGTACCTCTTCCTCCTTCTCCTAGGGTACCAAAACCATGAGCATCGTCTACTAAAAGTCTAAAGTTATATTTTTTCTTAAGAGCAACAATTTCTTTTAAACGTCCTTGTTCTCCTCGCATACCAAATACTCCTTCAGAAATGGCTAAAATTCCTCCTCCTGTTTTCTCTGCCATTTTTACTGCACGCTTCATGTTTTTCTCAAAACTTTCCATATCATTATGCCTGTAAACAAACCGTTTTCCTGGATGTAAACGAACACCGTCTATGATACAAGCATGGGTATCAACATCATAAACTATAATATCATTTTTTCCGACTAAGGCATCAATTGCAGACATGATTCCTTGATAACCAAAGTTTAATAAATAAGCCTTTTCTTTTCCTACAAATTCAGCACATTCATTCTCTAATTGCTCATGAAATTTCGTATGACCCGACATCATTCTTGCTCCCATAGGATAAGCCATTCCATGCTCCATGGCAGCATCACCATCAGCTTTTAAAACCTCTGGATGATTCGCTAAGCCCAAGTAATCATTAACACTCCAAGTAATAACTTTCTTACCATTAAAATACATTCGGTTTGAAATAGGACCTTCAAGCTTAGGAAATACATAGTATCCTTCTGCTTTTTCTGCCCAATTACCAAGAGGTCCCTTATCATTTTTTATTCTGTCAAATAAGTCATTCGTCATTATTATAACTTTTTTTTTTGCTAATCTATTTTAAGCTGGCAAAGTAACAGAATTTTAGGGAGTTATTCAAATAATAATCACTTATCTATAATATTGATTATTAAGATTAAATATTTTACAATATAAAATTTAAATATAGGTAGACGGTTTATTTTGAGGTAAATTAGGATCATAAAATCCTTGCTCTTTCATCCAAGTATCACTATATATTTTATTCATATATCGAGATCCATGGTCAGGAAATACTAGTACTACAAAACTATTTTCATCAAACATTCCTTTTTTTGCATATTGCACAGTCGCTTGCATGATTGCTCCGCAGGTGTATCCCGGGAATATGCCTTCTTTTTGAATGATTTCTCTCGCTTTATAAGCAGCATCTTTGTCTGTGACTTTTTCATAGACATCAATAATATCAAAATCTGTAGCAGTTGGTATTAAGTTTTTACCTAAGCCTTCAATTTTATAGGGTTTAATTTCAGTAGGATCTAGGGTTCCAGTCTCATGATATTTTTTTAAAACAGATCCAAAAGCATCAACTCCTAATATTTTTATTTTGGGATTTTTTTCTTTTAAATATTTTCCTGATCCTGAAATTGTCCCTCCTGTTCCACTGGCAACTACTAGGTGAGTAATTTTTCCATCTGTTTGATTCCAGATTTCTGGACCCGTAGTTTCATAATGAGCTTCAATATTTAATTCATTGAAGTATTGATTGATATATACAGAATTGGGAGTTTCCTTGTGTATTCTTTTCGCAACTTCGTAATAAGATTTAGGATCGTCTGGTGATACATTTGCTGGACAGACAAAAACCTCGGCTCCCATGGCTCTTAATCCATCTATTTTATCTGTAGAGGATTTATCACTTACAGCCAATTTACACGAATAACCTTTTACCATTGCAATCATTGCTAGGGAAAATCCAGTATTCCCTGAAGTTGTTTCTACGATAGTACTTCCCTCTTTTAAAATTCCTTTTTTCTCAGCATTCTCAACAATATGAAGAGCAATTCTGTCTTTCTGGGACTGGCCAGGATTAAACATTTCTAGTTTTGCAACATAGTTACCTGGAATGTCTTTTGTAATGTTATTGAGTTGGATCATTGGGGTTTGACCAACTAATTCTAATAAATTTTTATAGATCCCCTTGTTTCTGTTCATCATTTATCAATAAGCGACAAAAATATATTATTTTTCTAATTTATCTTCTAAACTTAGTAAAAAGGTATAATCTCTAGCGGTCTCTTTTAACGAATCAAAACGGCCAGAGGCTCCTCCATGACCAACATCCATATTAGTATGCAATAATAAAATATTTTTGTCTTTTTTAAATGCTCTTAGTTTGGCAACCCATTTTGCGGGTTCCCAATACTGAACTTGACTATCAAAATAACCCGTAGTTACTAACATAGTTGGATACTCTTTTGCAGTAACCTGATCATAGGGTGAATATGATACAATATAATCATACGCATCTTTTTCTTTCGGATTTCCCCATTCATCAAATTCACCTGTAGTAAGAGGAATACTTTCATCTAACATTGTAGAGACAACATCAACAAAAGGGACGGCTGCAACAATTCCATTATACAATTCTGGATTCATATTTATAATAGCTCCCATTAACAATCCTCCTGCAGACCCTCCCATTGCATAGAGATGTTTCGCGGAGGTATACTGATGATCTATTAAATATTTTGAACAATCAATAAAATCAAAAAAGGTATTTTTTTTGTTCATCATCTTTCCATCATCATACCAAGCTCTCCCCAGATATTGCCCCCCTCTTACATGAGCAATCGCATAGACAAAACCTCGATCTAATAAACTTAATCGTGTTGTAGAAAATCCATCTGAAATTGTATACCCATAAGATCCATAGGCATATAGTAAAAGAGGCGTATTCTTTTCTAATTTTGTATTTTTATGATGTACTAGAGAAACAGCCACCTTTTGTCCATCTCTAGCGGTTACCCAAAGACGTTTACTCTGATAGTTTTCCTTGTTAAACTCTCCTCCTAAAACTTCTTGCTCTTTTTTAATTTCTTTGGATTGATTTTCCATATTAAAATCGATTACCGAATTTGGAGTGGTCATCGAATGATATGAAATACGAATCGTTTCAGAATCAAATTCAGGATTCGCATATACACCCACAGAATAGGTTTCTTCTTCAAATGGTAAATAATAATCTTCTTGATCATCCCACCTCTTTATTCTAATTTTACTAAGACCATTATTTCTTTCTTCGATCACTAAATATTCTTTGAATATAGATATATCTTCTAATAGAGTGTCTTTTCTATGTGGAATAACATCTACCCAATTTTCCTTAGTAGTTCTATCAATTGGAGTTTTCATCAACTTAAAATTAGTGGCATTGTCTTTATTTGTTTGAATATAAAAATGATCTCCATAATGAGATAAACTATATTCTAAATGACGTTCCCTTGGTTGAACCACTTTCCAATCGCCGAATGGAGTATCGGCTGAAATAACTCTAAATTCTGAAGACAGGGTGCTATGACTTCCAATGACAATAAATTGATGTGATTTTGTTTTATACACATACGTACTAAATGTTTCATCTGTTTCCTCATATACAGCAACATCTAAAGATTCGTCCGTTCCTAATTCATGTCTGTAAATTATAGAACTTCGCAGGGTAATAGGGTCCTTTTTTGTATAAAACAATGTTTTATTATCATTTGCCCAAACAACTCCTCCAGTAGTATTTTTGATCGTATCAGAAAGAATTTCTCCTGTTTCTAAATTTTTAATTTGTAGCATATATTGCCGTCTACTGACTGTATCTGTAGAAAAGGCAACAAGCGTATTGTTAGGACTTACTTGTATCCCCCCTAAATGAAAGTATTCATATCCTTGGGCTTCTTTATTAACATCAAATATAATTTCTTCCTTAGCATTTAATGTCTCTTTTTTTCGTGCATAAATTGGATATTGACTCCCTTTTTCAAATCGAGTTATATAAAAAAATCCATTTTTAAAATAGGGAACTGATTCATCGTCTTCTTTAATTCTATTTTTCATCTCCAAAAAAAGATGCTCTTGAAAATCTTTTGTAGGTGATGTTATAGTATCATAATACTCATTCTCTTCAAGAAGATATTGCTCTACTTGTTTGGTTTGTGCATCTTTTTTACTCGCTGTTTTTTGATCATCAGTTAAACGCATCCAAAAATAGTTATCTATTCTTTGATCATTATGAACTGTAATTATTTTTGGATGTTTGTGTGCTATTGGTGCTTTTAAAATATTGACCATTAAGTATCTAATTAATATAGGATTGCAAAAATACTATATATTCTTACGATTTCAATCAAAGGGCTAAGGTGATTTTAGTCATATCTCTAATCGTTATTTTTGAAAATCAGAAAGTGTCTTTTTTATGATCGAAACACAATCTAGAAGTTCATCATCATTGATTACCAATGGTGGCGCAAATCGAATTATATTTCCATGGGTAGGCTTTGCTAGCAAGCCATTATCTCTTAGTTTTATACAAATATCCCAAGCAGTAGAACTTTCTTCAGTATCATTTATTAAAATAGCATTTAACAAGCCTTTACCTCTTACAGCACTTACCAAATCGTTTTCTTTTACAAATTGCGCAAGTTCCGATCGAAACATCTTTCCTAATCGATCTGCATTTTCTGCTAAATTCTCCTCTTTAATTACCTCTAGAGCAGCTATTGCTACTGCTGCAGCAATTGGATTTCCTCCAAAAGTAGATCCGTGATTTCCTGGCTGAATTACATTCATAATAGGATCATTAGCTAACACAGCAGACACTGGATACGCTCCACCACTTAATGCTTTTCCTAGAATTAAAATATCTGGTTTTACATCGGGGGTATCTGAGCAGTTTTTATCTTCACAAGAACAATTTCCACAGGTAGCTAATAAACGACCTGTTCTGGCAATTCCTGTTTGTACCTCATCTGCAATAAATAAAATTCCATATTTTTCACATAGGGCTTTTGCTTGAGCTAAATATGCTTCTGTAGGGACATACACCCCTGCTTCTCCTTGAATAGGCTCTACTAGAAATCCAGCAATATTATCATTGACTTCCAACGCATGTTCTAATGCCTTTAAATTGTCGTATTCTATTTTGATGAAACCATCAGTAAAAGGACCAAAATTCTTTCGTGCAACAGGATCGTTTGAAAAAGAAATAATGGTGGTTGTTCTTCCATGAAAATTATTTTCACACACGATAATTTGTGCTTTATTTTCTTCTATTCCTTTAACTTCATAAGCCCATTTCCTACAGATTTTTAAAGCTGTTTCAACAGCTTCGGCACCTGTATTCATTGGCAGTACCTTGTCAAAATTAAAAAAATTAGTAACAAATTTTTCATAAGTACCTAAGACATCATTATAAAATGCTCTCGAGGTTAAACTTAATGTTTTTGCTTGTATTACCATGGCCTCAACGATTTTTGGATGACAATGACCTTGATTTACTGCTGAGTATGCTGATAAAAAATCGTAATATTTTTTACCTTCTACATCCCATACATACACACCCTCTCCTCTACTTAATACTACAGGTAGCGGGTGGTAATTGTGTGCCCCGTATTTGTTTTCTAATTCGATCGCTTGTTGCGAAGTTACTTGGTCTAAAATAGCCATTTAAAAATAATTTAAGGTTTATACCTTGATTAAAAAACAAGGTATCGTTTGCATTTTTTAAAGCAAACATTAATAATTAAATCTCGCTAAGCGAGTAAAATAACCATTCCTTATCTACCTTTATCCTTTCGATAGGTTCGAAAATTCAGCGTGGGAAAGAAATCATCCCTAGGAATTGCAATTTAAGAAATATTATTCAGATTCAGCAGAATCAATTTCATGAATATTCTTCTTTAGAAGTCGTATCTTTTACTAATTTTGCAACCTATTCATATTCAAATGTAACAATGCCAAGAAGAGAACGTAATAAATTTGTTAAAAGAGGTCAAATTTTAAAATTAAAAATTGAAGATTATGCTTTTGGTGGTAAAGGAATTGCTAGAATTAGATCAGAAGAAGGAGTATTTGTTGTGTTTGTTCCTAATACCATTCCCGGGCAAACTGTAAAAGCCCAAGTTAAAAAGTCTAGTAAAAATTATGCAGAATGTAAATTGCTAGATGTATTAGAAAGTTCGGACGATGAAGTTACTGTTCCATATCAAGATATTCCCGGAGCTCCCTACATACAGTTACCCATAGAAGTACAACATAAATATAAAAAAGAAAGTACCTTGTCTTTGTTTAAACGCATCGGAAAGGTCTCAAATATCGAAGAACTCTTTGATGAATTGGTACCCTCGCCAAATGTTTTCCATTACAGAAATAAAATGGAATATGGGTTTTCTGCAATTGGCTATGATCGAGAAAACAAAACGGATATAGATATTTTTACACTTGGTTTTAAAAGACGTGGTGTTTGGTGGATGGGCGATAATTTAGAAAAAGATTCTGGGCTGTTTGATCAATTGGTTGAAGATCATATTAAAGTAATAAGAAACCATTGCCAAGCTACTGGATTGCCCCCATGGCACGGACCAAAAAGAGAAGGCTTCTTTCGATATTTTGTTGTTCGGAAATCTTATAAAACCAATCGCCTTTTATTTAATTTAGTAACCACTTCGCGTGGACTCGAACTGTTTGATTTAAGTGCTTTTTCTAAATTATTACAAAGCATTTTTAAAGAACGATTTGCAGGGTTATTGCATACTATCAATGATGAGACAGGTGATCGAACTCTAGCAACTTCTGGAAGTAGTAAACTGATAGCTGGTAAAGATAAAATTGTGGAAGAATTACTAGGGTTAGATTTTGAAATTAGCATGAAAAGTTTTTTTCAAACCAATCCAAAATCGGCAGAAAAACTGTATACAAAAGTAATTGACTATGCCCTAGAAAATAAAGAAGCTATCAACAATACGATAGTCATGGATTTATTCTGTGGAACAGGAACCATAGGTCAGATCTTGGCTTCGAAAAGTCATAATGCAAGCATCATAGGTGTAGACATCGTTGCTTCTGCAATTGAAGATGCAATCAAAAACGCAAAAAGAAACAATATAGAGGGACTAAAATTTTATACTGCTGATGTTGGGAAATTTTTAAATGATTATCCAATCTATAAAAATAAAATTCGCACTATTATTTTAGACCCGTCACGTGCAGGGATTGCTCCTAAGACCCTAATAAAAATTATCAATATTAACGCCGATAGAATTGTCTATGTTTCATGTAATCCGGCAACACAAGCTAGAGATACGGTAGAATTAATTCAACAAGGGTATGTCCTTAAAAAATTAAGTTTAGTAGATCAATTTCCACACACATCTCATATAGAAACGGTGGTTCTATTTGAAAAAAATTAACCCTCTACATCAATTATTACTCTCAAAATTATTGTACTTTTGAAAGGGTAAATAGATATCAGCAAATGAAAAAACTAACACCTTTAGAAATTGACAAAAGAATTGAAAAATTTCCTGACTGGGAATATGTTGACAATCTTTTATATAACGAGTTTGAGTTCGATAGCTTTAAAAATTGCATGAGTGCGATGATGAGAATAGCCTTTGAATGTGAAGTTTTAAACCATCATCCAACATGGAGTAATACCTACAATATTTTAGAAATTAAACTATCTACTCACGATGTCCATGGAGTAACTGAGTTAGATTTTAAATTGCTAGAAGCCATAGAAAATATTATTGAGGCTGAAGAATAATCATTTATTAGTTATCATGAATATGAAAAAATACTTCTTTTTTTTATCGTTGATTTCTCTGCTGATTGTTGGCTGTGAGAAAGACGACTTTTGCATAGATCCTATTACTCCTAATATGATTATCCGTTTTTATGATGCTACAAACCCATCAGAAACCAAATCTGTCTCAGATTTATCTGTTAGCATTGACGGTTTTGAAGAAATTTATTCTAATGTGAGTCTAGACTCCATTGTTGTTCCTCTCGATGTGACTAGCAATCAAACCCTATATTCTTTAACTTCTGACGGTAACGAAAACATGATAACAATCGCCTATGATGTAGAGGAAGTATTTGTTTCTAGATCCTGTGGGTTTAAAGCGATATTTAACAATGTTACGATCACATCTGCCCCATCAAATGACTGGATTTTGGGGCTTACAGATACATTAGACACCATAGCGACAATAACGACCATTGACGATGAATCAACAGCACATGTACAAATTTTTCACTAGCATTTGTTTTTTAATCATTTTTGTAAGTGCCTCTGCGCAACAAAAAAACGATAGTATCACTAAAGACACCATTGTCTATAAAACTAATTATGGACTGAGGCTTGGGATAGATATTAGTAAACCTATCAGGTCATTATTACAAGATTACACTAGTGGGTTAGAAATTGTAGGAGATTATAGAATTTCAAAAAGATGGTATATCGCTGCAGAATTAGGATCCGAAAAATTTATAACAAGAGAAGATTACACTAATAGTACTTCTAAAGGAAGTTATGCGAAACTGGGGGTTAATTTTAATTCATATAACAATTGGTTAGATATGAATAATGAGATTTTTGTAGGATTTCGTTATGGTTTTGCTTTGTTTGATGAAACAATAAATAGCTATCAAATAAATACAGGAAATATCATACTCCCCACCGAAATAATTAACACACCAATTATTAATGAAGGGCTTACAGCACATTGGTCGGAAATACAAATAGGCTTTAGAGCAGAAGTATACACCAACTTATTTGTTACATTTAGTAGCTCGTATAAAATAATGGTGAGCCTCACAGATCCAGTAAATTTTAAAACTCATTATGCACCTGGTTTTAATCGTATTTATGCCAGTAATACGGGTTTTGGATTTAATTATACTATTTCATATTTAATTCCTTTTCTTAAAAAATAACTATAATTTTTTACTAATTTTAACCAAACAATTAAAACATGTAATGATGAATAAGATTCCTAGCGTTAATTTAGCTGATTTTTTATCTCAAGACTCTGCAAAAAAGCAACAATTTATTAATGATATTGGCTTGGCGTATGAAAATATTGGTTTTGTTGCTTTAAAAGGTCATTTTCTTGAGGATACTTTGGTTGAAGAGTTGTACCGTCAGATTAAAAACTTTTTTGAATTACCTACTGAGGTAAAAAGAAAATATGAGGTTTCCGGTATTGGTGGTCAAAGAGGATATGTCTCTTTCGGAAAGGAAAGTGCCAAAGGAAGAAAAGAAGGTGATTTAAAAGAATTTTGGCATTTTGGTCAGTATGTAGAAAACAACCCTTCCTTAGAAAAAGAATATCCAAAAAATGTGACTGTAGAAGAATTACCCATGTTTAATGAAATTGGTAAGACCACTTATAGAATGTTAGAAAAAACTGCAAAATATGTATTGCGTTCACTAGCTTTGTATATAGGTTTAGAAGAAACGTATTTTGATGAATATATCCATAATGGGAATAGTATTTTAAGACCCATCCACTATCCTCCTATTCAATCCGAACCAAACAATGCCGTTAGAGCAGCAGCGCATGGAGATATTAATCTAATTACTTTATTAATGGGAGCCCAAGGAAAAGGTCTGCAAGTAAAAAATCATGATGGAGAATGGATCGATGCCATTGCACAACCCGATGAATTAATGATTAATGTTGGTGATATGTTATCGCGATTGAGTAATAATAAATTAAAATCTACAATACACCGAGTTACCAATCCACCAAAGAAACTTTGGGGAACCTCCAGATATTCGATTCCGTTTTTTATGCACCCTGTAAGCAGTATGAAATTAAATGTACTTGAAGAATGTATTGATAAAGACCATCCAAAAAAGTTTGAGGATATTACCGCAGGTGATTATCTAAACGAACGTTTACAAGAACTGGGATTAAAAAAATAATTTTTTATGGATTTTCAAGACCAACTACAAAAATTATTTCCAGATCATAAACTCCCGAAAGAGCCCGAAAAAAAGAAATCAACTATTTGGATTCAAAAGGAAGCTATTTTGTGTAAATACGAAAAACGAAAAGGGAAACCCATTACTATTATTGATGGATATAACGGAGCAACAAAAGATTTTAAACTGCTAGCAAAAGAAATAAAAACTACGTTGAGTGTTGGCGGTAGTTTTAAAAATGATACGATTATCATTCAAGGAGATTACAGAGATAAAATCATGGATATACTAAAAGAAAAAGGATTTGTTGTAAAACGTGTTGGAGGATAAGCAAGTCTGAAAAAATTGAAGTACCAAAAATGAACCTAAAAGAATCAGAATTAATTTTAAATCAGGATGGTAGTATTTATCACTTAAATTTAAAACCTGAAAATATTTCTAAAGATCTCGTTTTTGTTGGAGACCCAGACCGAGTAGAAAAAGTAACCAAGTATTTTGATACGATTGAATTTTCAACCAAAAAGAGAGAATTTAAAACCACCACAGGACATTACAAAGGCAAAAGATTAACCGTTATTTCTACTGGAATAGGATCTGATAATATTGATATTGTCCTAAACGAACTGGATGCTTTGGTAAATATACATTTAGATACCAGAACTATCAAAGAAAGACATACAGCATTAAATATTATACGAATTGGAACTTCTGGTTCGCTACAAAAAGATATTCCCGTAGATAGTTTTCTAATGAGTACTCATGGATTAGACCTTAACGGAATGCTTCGATCCTATGTTACGGATCAACTAGCCCATCCAACAATAGAAAACGCTTTTGTTTTGCATACCAATTGGAATAAGAAAAGACCATTACCACTAATAATTTCTAATAGTAAAATATTAGAAACAAAACTATCTTCAGAAAAGGTTTATAAAGGAATTACCGCTACTGCTGGTGGCTTCTATGGGCCACAGGGACGTGTGTTACGATTGCCTGTTGAAGACCCGAATCTTCATCAGTCAATAGCTTCCTTTAATCACCAAGGAATTCGAATAACCAATTTAGAAATGGAGACTTCTGCTATTTATGGATTGTCAAAATTACTAGGGCACCATGCCTGCTCTATGAATGCGATTATGGCCAACAGAGCTACCAGGGAATTTAGTAAAAACCCCGAAAAAATTATCGATAATTTAATTAGCTACACCCTAGAGAAGATTATTTCCTAACTAATAATTCTTATAAAAATTAGCATTTCTAATACCTGAAGTGTTATTTATACGTTTGCCTTATAGACTGTTGATATTTACAAAGTATCTTTCTAAAAATTTATAAAAAATATGTACATTTAACCCATAAAATTAATATTCAATGAAAAAAACTGTATTGGTTACCCTTACTATAATTGGATTAGTAAGTTTCTCGTCTTGTAGAAGCACGTCGAAACCTTGTGGGTTGGCAGAATATCCAACCCACCAACTAAATGCATCCCCGCAAACCTTGCCTCTCTTACATGTAGCTTATACCGTGTAAGGATTATAGTGCCCCTTTATTATCTTTTTAGCTACCTATTTATTGCTGTATTACATCTAGAGACATATTCCCTGTCTTCTTATTAGAACATCCTCATATCTTTTAAAAGGCATCAACTCACCCATTTTTGGTAATAAATACATAAAAAACCATACTAGATTTTAAAATCTATCGAAAAAACTACCATATCTATCGAAAAAATCATGGTTTGTT
>JBELHH010000020.1:0-51930 GCA_042091515.1 Flavobacterium sp.
TTACCCGTCGACAGTTTAGCAAACTGCTCCATTAACCACTCTGGCAACTCTCCGAAAACTAACTAAGTTAGAATTAAAAATTGCGAGTGCAAATGTAACATACGTATTACAATATTGCAAGGTTTTTTATATTTTTTACAATAAAATTAATCTGGATATTCCACTCGAACATGATACATGTTCATCAATTTTTTCTTCACTACTTTTTTAATTTTTTCAATCTCCCTAAACGTAATATCAGAATTGATAAACTGATTATCTAATTTTTGTTTTTCTACGATCTTATTAATCAAATTATCTATCGATTGAGCGCTGGGTAGTTGAAGACTTTTTGAAGCTGCCTCTGCAGCATCACAAATCATTAAAATAGCGGTTTCTCTTGAAAAAGGAATAGGTCCTTGGTATTGAAATTTTTTGATAGCTATTTCTTCTTCTGGATTCAATTCTTTTTCTTTCATATAGAAATAATAGACCAAACTGGTTCCATGATGTGTCCTAATAAAATCAATAATTCTATCGGGTACTCTGTATTGTTTTGCTAACTCTATTCCTTCAATTACATGATTTATAATCATCTTCGCACTGTCTGTAGGTGATAAATCATTATGAGGATTTACTCCAGTAGATTGATTTTCTATAAAATACATTGGATTTTTTAACTTCCCAATATCATGATATAGTGCTCCTGTTCTAGCTAACATGGAATTTGCTCCGATTTCGTTGGCAGCAGCTTCTGCTAAATTAGCTACCTGCATCGAATGTTGAAATGTTCCAGGAGCCTTTTCATTAAGCTCTCGTAATAGTTTTGTATTTGTATTTGATAATTCTAACAAAGTTACATCTGAAACAAGTCCAAACATTTTTTCATACAAATAAATAAAAAACAAGGATAAGAAAGACAACAACCCATTTGCAGCAAACATCATTAAATAATTCCAATTAATTCGCGAAACTACACTCCCTTCTTTTATAACTGAAAAGGCTAGATACGTAATAATATAAATAAGGGTTATTTGACTTATAGAAATAAATAAATTGGCTCTTTTATACAATTCAGAAACTGTTAAAATGGTAACGATTCCTGCGATGATATGTAGAAAAATAAATTCAAAACTATCGGGAACTATAAAACCGAGTAAGAGTACTGTCAATACATGAGTGAATAAACCCAGTCTTGCATCAAAAAATGCTTTCAGAACAATTGGTAGAATACTTAATGGAACCACATATAAGTATTCAGAATTGTATTTGACCACCAATGTCTGGATAAGAACCATAAAACTAACATTGAAGAAAATAAATGTTACTTTAGTATTGTTCTCAAAAATTTCTTTCCGGTATTTATGTAAAAATAAAAGTAGCATTAAAAGAGCTAAAGAAACCAAAATGGTATATCCAGTTACAATCCAATAATAATTAGATTTTGTCCAAAGCTTAGAGGCAGACTCTCTTTTTAATGAATATAAGATAGCTAAATTCTTTCCCCCTATGATATCTCCTTTTTTTATAATAGATTCTCCAAAAGAAACTTTTCCTTTTGTGGGTGAGATTGAATTAATAGATTCTTCTATTACTTTTTGTGTAAATTCATTATCATAAGAAACATTAGGAGTAATGATCTCAGAAAGAATTGTTAGCATTAATTTTTGAGAATAATTAAACGGTTGTGGTCCAAGCTTACTCATTAAAAGATCAAAAACCTCTTCTGATGTTAGTAGGCTATTATAAATTATATCCTGTACCTGATTTCCAATTTTTAAAGAGACAACGGTATTTTTATCTGAAACAATGCCCTGGCTTGTTGCTTCTATAAACCCTGTCTTATAAACAGATTCTATGATAGAATCTCCAAGGATCTTATTCTTAATTATTTGATCAAAGGTTAGCGAATCACTTGCTTGTAGGAGTGAGCTTTTGAGAACAAAAGCTTCTTTTACCTGTGTAACAATTTCTTCATTGTATAAAAAATAAAGTTTTGCATCAACTTCTATCGTCTTAATTTCTTCTGTTATTTCTTCCTCTGACTTCTCAATAGCAAAATCAAAAGGAGCATATAAATTATCATATTGCCAAGCTTTACCTTTGCTAAACTCATATTTAAATTGACCTCCTTTTGGAAAAAGATAAACAATTGTAAATGCGGTCAATAAAAAAATAATCGCTTTATAGATAGTAGCATTGTGTCTATATAGCTTATTTACATTTTTGTTCATATCTATTTTTATAAATACAAACTTAACCTAAAAAAATGGACGTCAAAAATTCAGCAGTTAGTTTCCTAATCAATTTGATTTAAAAAGTTTAATTTTGTTAAATATGTTCACAACTTAAACCTAAAGCCTAATGAGTAATAAAGATGTAGTTATTGTATCTGTTGCTAGGACTCCTATAGGTAGTTTTATGGGAAGCTTATCAGGTATAACAGCAACAAAATTAGGTTCTCTTGCCATCAAAGGAGCCCTGAATAAAATTAATTTAGCCCCTAGCTTGGTAGAAGAAGTCTTTATGGGGAATGTAGTGTCTGCCGGGTTAGGTCAAGCTCCGGCTAGACAAGCAGCTATATTTGCAGGAATTCCAGAGACTGTTCCATGTACAACTGTAAATAAAGTGTGTGCTTCTGGAATGAAATCTATTATGTTAGCTGCCCAGACAATTGCCTTAGGTGATGCAGACATTGTTGTAGCTGGAGGAATGGAAAATATGAGTGCTATTCCACATTATTTTCACGCAAGGAAAGGAATCAAATTTGGACCTGCCAGTCTGGAAGATGGTTTACAAAAAGATGGATTGGTTGATGTATATGATGCCGTAGCCATGGGAGTGTGTGCTGATGCTTGTGCAGAAAAATATGATTTTTCTAGAGAAGATCAAGACGCTTATGCAATTGAATCTTACCAAAGATCTGCAAAGGCGTGGAAATCAGGAAAATTTTCTAGTGAAGTGATTCCTGTTGAAATCCCGCAAAGAAGCGGGAACTCAGTGATCATGACTGAAGATGAGGAGTTTAAAAATATTCAACTAGAAAAAATTCCTTCGCTGCGTGCTGCCTTTACAAAAGGAGGAACAGTGACTGCCGCAAATGCCTCTACTATTAACGATGGTGCCGCTGCTTTAATTTTAATGTCTGCTGAGAAAGCTTCAGCACTACATTTAACACCTATAGCTAAAATTAGAGGGTATGCAGATGCAGCTCAAGAACCAAAGTGGTTTACGACTGCTCCAGCAAAGGCAATTCCCAAAGCCCTGAAAAAAGTGGGAATGAGTATTGATGATGTCGATTATTTTGAGTTAAATGAGGCTTTTTCTGTCGTTGGCTTAGCTAATATAAAAATTTTAGGACTAGACGCTAACAAGGTAAATATAAATGGTGGTGCGGTATCACTAGGACACCCCTTGGGAGTTTCGGGAGCAAGAATCATTATTACATTAACGTCGATCTTAAAACAACAATCGGCTAAAATAGGTGCTGCTGGAATTTGTAATGGCGGTGGTGGAGCAAGTGCTATGATTATTGAATCTTTATAAAAATTATTAAAAATATATGCTCTACGGTATTTGTCATTTAAGTATTGTTCCTCTTCGCTTAGAAGCTAGTGATACCTCAGAAATGGTTTCTCAAGTTCTTTTTGGAGAAGACTTTGAGATACTCGAAAAAGATAAAAAATGGAGTAAAATACGACTTACTTTTGATCATTATGAAGGATATATAGACAATAAACAATTCATAAAAATCGATCAAGAAACGTTTAACAATTTATCTTCTTCAACCGATCATTATACCACTGAAATAATTGATTTTATAACAAATAAAGAAAATCACTTGAGTACTATCCCTATTGGGTCTAGGCTTCCTTTTTATAAAAATCAACAATTCTTACTTGGAAAAGATACATTTTATTATGATGGAACTGTTTTCTCTGGGAAATTAGCAAAGCAAGCCATCGTTGTTAAAGCTTTTCAATTTTTAAACACTCCTTATTTGTGGGGTGGAAGGTCTCCCTTTGGAATTGATTGCTCTGGTTTTACTCAATTAGTTTACAAACTCTGTGGGTATTCGATTTTAAGAGATGCTAAAGATCAAGCAACTCAAGGAGAAGTTCTAAGTTTTATAGAAGAATCTGAACCTGGCGACTTGGCTTTTTTTGATAATGAAGACGGGAATATTACTCATGTTGGCATTATCATGAATGATTACAACATTATCCATGCACATGGAAAAGTGAGGATTGATACCCTAGATCATAGCGGAATTTATAATGTAGATACTAAAATACACACTCATAAACTTCGAGTCATCAAAAAAATAATTTAAAAAAAGCCACCGTAATTACGGTGGCTTTTTTTAGCGAGTATCTCAAGTATCTATTGATCTTTTAACTCTCTATAAAGTTCTGTATATTCTTTTGCTTTCTCTTCCATTTCTAGGGTTTCATAAACATTCATTAATACCTGAACTGTATTGAGACTTCGACTATATTTATCTGCTTTTTCTAAATATGGTAGTGCTGATTTACGAAGGTCTTTAATCTTTAATAAAAGTTCATCATATTTATCAAAATCAGAGGTTTTATTTAGTTCATCAACAATATCATTTTCATTGTGTCTGATCGCAATAGCTAAGTTTAGATAAGCATCTCCATAATCTTCTTTTAGCTCAATCGCTTTTCTATAATTTTCTTTAGCTTCTTCTACTTTTCCTTGCTGATAACTGATCACTCCTAAATTAAAAAACAACGTCGGATTTGAAGGGTCTAAGTTAATGGCTAATTCCATAGATTCACCAAACTTATCCATCTGCTCTAATTTATAATAAATATTTGCCTGATCTAAAATTAAGTTTACATCATTCGGATATATTTCTCTAGCTTCTTCAAGAGTAGCTAGTGCCTCGTCTGTTTTCCCTTGAGAACTTAACATCGATGCAATTCTTTTAATAATATCTCCTGCTTTTGAATCGGTTGTTTCATCTACAGGGTTTTCATAAAGACCAATTTTTAATTGCAAGTCTCTATCTGATTTACTTCCCATATCAACCTTTTCACCACTTTCTTTACTCGTTGCATAATAAATAGTAGAGATTCCAGTATACTTTAGGTCTTGAAGCTCTTTATGATATTTAAGAGAGGCGTCATAATCTTTTGCTAAATAGGCACTTACGGCTGCATTGTATGCAAATATCGTATCTGTAGGCCTCATTGTATATAAGAGATAGAAGTTTGAAGAAGCAGGTTTGTATTTTTGAGAGTTGTATTGTTCACTTGCTTCGCTGTAAACATCTTGTACAATTTGATTTTTGATTGTATTGGCTTGAATTGTATACTTTTTCTTTCCAATTGTCTCTTCTAATTTTAATAAATCATTTAAAATACGTGCTGAAGTTTGAAAGTCTTTTGTCCCATAGTAGGTCTTAGCTTTCAAGAAATAAAATTTAGCTTTCGTTCGATCATCCATATTTGCTATCAATGATTCTGCTGCTGAAATAGCAGACATGGCCGTTGAATAGTCTTCAACTTTTAAGGCTTTTTCAGCTGTTTTAAGTTCATTCTTTTGGGCAAAAGCAGAAAGTGTTACCATCGCTAATGCAATAAAAATCATGTTGGTTTTCATTTTTTATTCGTTTAATTCTGAGTTGTTATTACTAGTTGTTGTATTCTCTATATTAGTAGTATCGTCATTCTCTTCTGTAGCATCGTCTTCTTCTCGCATAACTTTGGCAACCGCAGCAATACTATCTGAATCTTTGATATTAATTAATTTAACTCCTTGAGTGGCTCTTCCCATCACTCTCAGATCTTCTACAGCCATTCGTATGGTGATTCCAGATTTATTAATAATCATTAAATCATTTGAATCGTCAACATTTTTGATAGCCACTAAATCTCCTGTTTTTTCTGAGATATTTAATGTTTTTACTCCTTTACCCCCTCGATTGGTGATTCTATAGTCATCTAATTTAGAACGTTTTCCGTATCCTCTTTCTGAAACAACCAAAATATTACTTTCCATATCGTTTACAGCAACCATTCCAACAACTTCATCATTCTCATGAGCCAGCGTGATCCCTCTAACACCTGAGGCTGTTCTTCCCATCGGTCTTGTCTTCGCTTCTTCAAAACGGATGGATTTTCCAGATTTTAATGCCAACATTACCTGACTATCACCAGTGGTAAGTTTAGCTTCTAATAGTTCATCATTCTCGCGAATGGTAATTGCATTGATCCCATTGGTTCTAGGTCGAGAGTATTGTTCTAAAGATGTTTTCTTTACTTGTCCTTTTTTAGTTGCCATGATTACATAATGGCTATTGATATACTCTTCGTTCTTTAAATCTTGAGTTACTAGAAATGCTTTTACTTTGTCATCTTGTTCTATATTAATAAGATTTTGCATGGCTCTTCCTTTGGAGTTTTTACCTCCTTCTGGAATTTCATACACACGCATCCAAAATACTTTTCCTTTTTGTGTGAAGAACAACATATATTGATGATTTGTTCCCACAAATAAATGTTCTAAGAAATCCTCATTTCTTGTCGCAACACCTTTTTGACCTCTACCACCTCTATTTTGAACTTTGTATTCCTCAAGGTTTGTTCTTTTTAGGTATCCTGCATTCGAAATTGTAACTACCACTTTTGTATCAGGAATCATATCCTCTATACTCATATCACCTCCAGCATATTCGATCTGTGATCTACGCTCATCACCATATTTATCTCTAATGGCTGTTAACTCATCCGTAATAATTTGATAACGTCTTGGCTCATTCTCTAAAATATCTTTCAGATCAGAAATAGTTTTCATAATTTCTTCGAACTCACCTCGTAACTTGTCTTGTTCTAACCCTGTTAATTGACGCAAACGCATTTCTACAATTGCTTTTGCTTGAATTTCTGTTAATTCAAATCTTGTAATTAAGCTTTCGCGAGCAGCATCTGGATTACTCGATGCTCGAATCATTTTTATAACCTCATCTATATTATCAGAAGCAATAATCAACCCTTCAAGGATGTGAGCTCTTGCTTCGGCTTTCTTTAATTCGTATTTGGTTCTGCGAACAACAACTTCGTGACGATGTTCTACAAAATAATGAATAAGTTGTTTTAAATTTAATTGCTCAGGTCTACCATTTACTAACGCAATATTATTTACACTAAATGATGTTTGTAAAGCGGTGTATTTATATAGTTTGTTTAACACAATATTAGGAATTGCGTCACGTTTTAAAACATAGACCACACGCATTCCATTTCTATCAGATTCATCTCTAATATTAGAAATCCCTTCTAATTTTTTATCATTTACCAATTCAGCAGTTTTTTTGATCATATCTGCCTTATTAACCTGATAGGGAATCTCGGTAACAATGATACATTCGCGCCCCTTGACTTCTTCAATAATTGCCTTTGCACGCATTACAATACGACCTCTTCCAGTATGAAAAGCATCTTTTACACCATCGTAACCATAAATAATTCCACCTGTTGGAAAATCAGGTGCTTTAACATGTTGCATCAACTCGTCTATCTCGATCTCTCTATTGTTTATGTATGCCAACGTTCCATTTACAACTTCTGTTAAGTTGTGAGGTGCCATATTTGTAGCCATCCCTACTGCAATCCCAGAAGCTCCGTTTACAAGCAGATTTGGAATCCTAGTAGGGAGCACTGTTGGCTCTTGAAGTGTGTCATCAAAATTCAGTCTATGATCAACTGTTTCTTTTTCAATATCTGAGAGCATTTCTTCAGAGATTTTTTGCATTCTAACCTCTGTATATCTCATTGCTGCTGGGCTGTCACCATCAACCGATCCAAAATTTCCCTGACCATCAACCATCATGTATCGTACACTCCAATTTTGCGCCATACGTACCATAGAATCGTAAACAGATGTATCTCCATGGGGATGATATTTTCCTAAGACTTCTCCAACAATTCTTGCTGATTTCTTATAAGAGCCGGTAGCTTTAATACCCAATTCATGCATTCCATATAAGACTCTTCTGTGTACTGGTTTTAAACCATCTCTTACATCAGGTAATGCTCTAGAAACTATCACTGACATTGAATAATCAATGTATGCAGATTTCATCTGCTCTTCTATGTTAATCGGAATTAACTTTTCTCCGTCTGTCATATGCTAAATATGTAGTTTTTATTTGTTATTTCTTAACTTCAAGCAAGATACTATAATTCCTATTTTTTACCAACATTTTAAGCGCTGAATACCTTATAGTTATTAACATTTATTAATAAATTCTTGACAATTTTTACCCCCTTGATTTACAACACTTTCTAGCGTGATTTTTTGGGTCAAAATGTCAGTATTATATTGATGGCATTCTTTTTGCGTTTATTTTTTAAAAAGTTTGTAAATTTACAAATACATAAACCCACAAATATGGACGATAATTTTTCACCAAAAGTAAAAGATGTTATTACTTTCAGTAAACAAGAAGCCTTAAAACTAGGTCATGATTTTATTGGAACCGAACATCTATTACTAGGTTTAATTAGAAAAGGAGAAGGGAAAGCTTATGAAATTTTAGAAACTTTTCAAATTAACTTCAACCTAGTAAAAAGAAAACTTGAACAATTAAACCCAGTACCTCCCTCAACTGCTGAAGAAAATAAAAACAAGAACCTTCATTTAACAAGACAAGCGGAAAAAGCATTAAAAACTACTTTTTTAGAGGCCAAACTTTATCAAAGTGATGCAATCGATACAGCCCATCTTTTACTTTGTATCCTTAGAAATGAAAATGATCCGTCTACGAAGTTATTAAACAAATATCATGTTGATTATGATCAAGCAAAAGCTGTGTACAAGGAATTACATACTGAGAATTCTGTTGAGGACCATGATTTACCAATTAATCCAGTAGCAGAAACATCTTCTGATGATGAATTTGCTTCTGAAAAATCGAATCCCTATAATCAATCACAAAAAGGAAAAAATCTAAAAAAATCTAAAACACCCGTATTAGATAATTTTGGAAGAGATTTAACTCATTTGGCTGAAATGGGAAAATTAGATCCTGTGGTTGGTCGACACAAAGAAATAGAACGTGTTTCACAAATTTTAAGCAGACGAAAGAAAAATAACCCAATGCTTATTGGTGAACCTGGTGTAGGGAAGTCTGCAATTGCTGAAGGATTAGCGCTTCGTATCGTCAATAGAAAAGTGTCTCGAATTCTTTTTGATAAAAGATTAGTCTCTCTTGATTTAGCTAGTCTGGTTGCTGGAACAAAATATCGTGGACAATTTGAAGAGCGAATGAAAGCCTTGATGAATGAACTTGAAAAGAACGATGATATTATTTTATTTATCGATGAAATTCATACCATTGTAGGTGCAGGGGGTGCAACAGGATCTCTGGATGCTTCTAATATGTTAAAACCTGCACTTGCCAGGGGTGAAATTCAATGTATTGGTGCAACTACTTTAGATGAGTATCGAACTAACATAGAGAAAGACGGTGCCTTGGAGAGACGTTTTCAAAAAATTATTGTCAATCCAACAAGTGTTGAAGAAACCATTCAGATCTTAAAAAACATTAAAGAGAAATATGAAATCCATCACAATGTGAATTTTACAAATGAAGCAATTAATGCTTGTGTAAAATTAACCAACAGATATATGACAGATCGTTATTTGCCAGATAAGGCAATCGATGCTCTCGATGAGGCTGGATCTAGAATTCATATTACGAATATTGTTGTTCCTCAACAAGTCTTAGAACTGGAGACTCAGTTAGAAGTTATAAGAACTAAAAAAACCAACGCCGTTAATGGGCAGAAGTATGAAGAAGCAGCAAAATTAAGGGATGACGAGAAAAATATAGAAGCTGCTTTACATTCTGCACAAAAGCAATGGGAAGATGATTCTAAATTAAATAGAGAAATTGTTACCGAAGATAATGTAGCAGAAGTAGTTTCTATGATGACCGGAATTCCTGTCAATAGAGTTGCTGAAGCAGAAAATCATCGATTGGGAGAATTGCCTAAAATGATTAAAGGAAAAGTAATTGGCCAAGACGAAGCTGTTTCTAAAGTTGTAAAAGCAATCCAACGAAATAGAGTTGGTTTAAAAGATCCTAATAAGCCTATTGGTTCTTTTATTTTTCTGGGACAAACCGGAGTTGGAAAAACTCAATTAGCGAAAGTATTGGCTCGAGAATTATTTGATTCTGATGATTCTTTAATTAGAATAGATATGAGTGAATACATGGAGAAGTTTGCAATCTCTAGACTTATTGGTGCTCCTCCTGGTTATGTTGGCTACGAGGAAGGTGGACAATTGACAGAAAAAGTTCGAAGAAAACCTTATTCTGTAATCTTATTGGATGAAATTGAGAAAGCACACCCTGATGTTTTTAATATGTTGTTACAAATTCTTGACGATGGCCATATTACTGATAGCCTAGGAAGAAAAATTGATTTTAGAAATACAATCATTATTATGACTTCTAATATTGGTGCTCGTCAACTTAAAGATTTTGGAGCAGGCGTTGGCTTCGGAACCACTGCCAAAAAAGAACAATCAGAGGCCTATGAAAAAGGAATCATTGAAGGTGCCTTAAAAAAATCTTTTGCACCGGAGTTCTTAAACAGAATTGATGATGTTATTGTTTTTAATGCTCTTGAAAGAAAAGATATTCATTCGATCATTGACATTGAGCTTGATAAACTATTACAAAGAATCCTAGATTTAGGTTATACATTAAAGCTAAGCAACAAAGCTAAAGATTACATAGCTGACAAAGGTTTTGATAAAAAGTATGGAGCACGTCCTCTAAAAAGAGCGATTCAGAAGTATATTGAAGATGCTTTAGCCGAAGAGATTGTTAACTCTAAACTTACCGAGGGAGATACAATTCATATGGATCTAAATGTAAAGAAAAACGAACTTACTATCAAAATTAAAAAAGGCAAAAAACCAGAAGAAACAACTACAGAAGCTTCTTCAGAAGAATAATTAAAAACCCCCAAACACTTGTTTGGGTTTTTTTATGATTAAAATAATACTTCAGTATCAATCTCTAACGATGAAATAAAATTTGATGCAGCTATAATATCATCATGCATTACTCTGTCTTCCACAACAATTGAAACCTGATCTCTAAAAGAATGAACAAAGGATTCTAGAAATGGAGAGCTATTTGCTTTTCCAAATGAAAGCGCTTGAGAAGCTGTATACAATTCTATTCCCAAAACAGTTTGCACATTTTCTATCACTCTCTTTGCTTTGGTAGCTCCATTTGCTCCCATACTCACATGGTCTTCTTGTCCATTACTAGATTCTATAGAATCTACACTAGAAGGTGTTGCGTATTGCTTATTCTGACTTACAATACTAGCTGCAGTATACTGAGGTATCATAAATCCACTATTTAAGCCAGGATTGGAAACTAAAAATGGTGGTAAATGCCTGTGGCCAGAAACCAATTGATAAGTTCTTCTTTCTGAAATATTAGCTAATTCAGCCATCGCAATTGATAGATAGTCAAAAGCCAATGCTAAAGGTTGTCCATGAAAATTTCCTCCAGAAATAATTTGATCTTCCTCTACAAAAATATTAGGGTTGTCTGTCACGGAATTAATTTCTGTTAGAAACGTTTTTGTTACAAAATCTATTGTATCTTTTGTTGCCCCATGAACCTGAGGCATACAACGAAAAGAATAGGGATCTTGTACGTGTTGCTTTTCTTGAGAAATTAACTCACTCCCTTTTAAAAATTCTTGAATTCTTCTTGCTGTTTTTAATTGACCTTTGTGAGGACGAACACGATGAACTAATGCATTAAAAGGTTCTATCCGACCATCAAAAGCTTCTAAAGACAGAGTGCCTACAAGGTCAGAAACATATGAAAGTTTATGAGCTTTTAAAAGAGTATAAACACCAAAGGCTGTCATAAATTGAGTTCCATTTAATAAAGCCAAGCCTTCTTTTGATTGAAATTTAATTTTCTTCCAACCAAATTTCTCTAGCATTTCTGCTCCTGACATTCTCTCATCTTCAAAATATACCTCCCCCATTCCTATTAAAGGAAGTGCAAGATGTGCTAGTGGTGACAGATCTCCTGATGCACCCAAAGAACCTTGTTCATAAACAATAGGAATAACATCATGATTATAAAAATCGATCAATCTATTGATTGTTAATAATTGAATGCCTGAATGTCCATAGCTTAACGATTTGATCTTCAGTAATAACATAATTTTAATGATCCCTTTGGAAACTTCAATACCGGTTCCACAAGCATGACTCATCACCAAGTTTTCTTGAAGTTTTTGTAAATTTTCACCTTTTATTTTTACATTATATAAGGCTCCAAATCCAGTATTAATTCCATAAATTGGCTTAGAAACTGAAGACATTTTTTTGTCTAAATACCTTCTACACTTTTCTATACGAGCACGAGCGCTTGAAGATAGCACCAATCTTTTATCTTTTGTAATAATATCCTTTAGAATCGTAAGATCCAACGGACTAGAATCTATAGTATGAATTAAACTCATAAAGTGTATTGTAATTGTAAAAATCAACAATCAATGTTGATTATGCAACAAATTTTAACAATTTTTCTATTCAAATTGTTTTTATCTTTGACATAAATTTATGTATAACTCATGAGAAAATTTGGAATCTTAGTAATGGTATTAATTTTAGTAGTAACGAGTTCTTGTGAATCTCAACACTCCAAAGATTTTTTAACCTTTAGTGGGAAAATAGAAAATAACAAAGACACTGTAATATCAGTTATTGGTAAAGGTTTCAAAAAAAATATTAAAATCAATACAGACGGAAGTTTTAAAGACACATTATCTGTTAAGGAGGAAAAGATATTTTCTATTTACTCACCGAAAAACGGACAAGGAGTTGCTTTTTTAAAGAACGGATATGATATTTTTCTAAATGCTAATACCAACGATTTTTTTAACAGTTTTACTTTTATGGGAGATAATGAAGCTTCAGATAGTAATAATTTTATCGTTGATCGATATAAATTTGCTCAACAAATGGGAAGTGCTAAAGACTTTATGGGCTTACAAAAAGAAGACTTTCTAAAAAAGATTAATCAATTAAAAAAAGGGTTGGATAGTCTGTCATCTGTATACAGTTATGCCAATGATCAAATGCTACAAGAGTCTAAAGAACAAGTACTAGATTTTTTTCAAAAATTAATAGATAATTATGACCGAATGCATGCCAATTTAGTGCAACAAAAAGCAATAAATAAAAACTTAAAAAAAGGAAATCCTGCACCAGAATTTTTTAATTACGAAAATAGTAAAGGAGGCACCAATTCTCTTAAAGATTTTAGAGGAAAGTATGTTTATATAGATGTATGGGCAACATGGTGTAGACCCTGCATTGCCCAGATTCCATATCTAAAAAAATTAGAAGAAGAATACAAAAATAAAAATATTGTTTTTGTAAGTATTTCTACGGATGACGATAGAAGATCTAACGGAAGCTGGGAAAAAGCCCATGATAAATGGAAAAAAATGGTCACACAAAAAAATTTATCAGGTATTCAATTATGGGCTGGTAAAGATGATGCTCGTTTTTCTGTAGAATATGCCATTAGAGGTATTCCAAGATTTATTTTAATAGATCCAAAGGGTAATATTGTGGATAGCGATACAAAACGCCCTACAGATCCTTCGATACGATCTATGCTTAATAACCTACCTGGTATTTAGCTCATAAAAAAAACTGAAAATACTCTCAGTTTTTTTTTAAATTTTAAAAGAAATATTATTGCCAACTATTCTTTATAAACTCCCATTTGAGCGTATTTTTCCATTCTGGTTGAAACAATTTCTACTTCTGATAAGTCTTTAAGTTCTTCAAAGGAAGCTATTATTTGATTTTTGACGGCTTTAAAAGCCCCTTTCCTATCTGAATGCGCTCCACCTACAGGTTCTTTGATGATTCCATCTATCAGTTTTAGCTTTTTCATATCTTGTCCAGTTAATTTCAAAGCTTCTGCCGCTTGTTCTTTATATTCCCAGCTTCTCCATAAAATAGATGAACATGATTCAGGTGAAATAACTGTATACCAAGTATTTTCCATCATATAGACTTTATTACCAACTCCAATCCCTAAGGCTCCTCCAGAAGCACCTTCTCCAATTACAATAGTTATTATGGGAGTTTTTAAACGTGTCATTTCTAGGATATTTCTGGCAATAGCCTCTCCTTGTCCTCTTTCTTCTGCTTCTAATCCAGGATAGGCACCAGGGGTATCTAACAATGTTACCACAGGGATTCCAAATTTCTCTGCCATCTTCATTAACCGCAATGCTTTTCTATAACCCTCAGGATTCGCCATTCCGAAATTTCTATACTGACGTGTCTTCGTATTATAGCCTTTTTGCTGACCAATAAACATAAAAGATTGATCTCCAATCTTACCTAGCCCACCAATCATCGCTTTATCGTCTTTTACATTTCTATCTCCATGTAATTCCATAAAAGTATCGCCACATATTGCCTTAATATAATCCAAAGTATATGGCCTATTTGGATGTCTGGATAATTGAACTCTTTGCCAAGGAGTTAAGTTTTTATAAATATCTTTTTTTGTTTTCTCTAGCTTCTTTTCAATTTTTTTACATGTTGCCGCGACATCAACGTCACTATCTACTCCTATTTCGTAACATTTTTCTAACTGTTCTTTCAGTTCCTTAATGGGTAGCTCGAAGTCTAAATATTCCATAATTTAGGTTTTTTTTTGTATAAAATCGATCTATAAAAATCGAACACTTTATGTGACAAACTTACTACAAAAAAAGTGTGATTTTACAATGATTTCTATTTTTTTGATTGTTTCAGTTTTTCAACTTTGTTCGTAATCGTTTTCATGTTTTTAAATATCCCATTTAATACCACTACTAACAAAATAATAAAGGCTCCGAGGTAAAATTCTGAATTCATTTTTTCACTTTCACCAAAAATTAGTAGGCCTAAAATAATTGCATATACAGGTTCTAAATTTATCGTAAGCATAACTGTATATGGCGTAAGGTGTTTCATAACATCTACCGATACAATAAATGCATAGGCTGTACAAATACTACTTAAAATAAAAAGATAGAGCCAATCTGTGATTTGTAATTGAAAAAAATAAATAGAAAAGTCACCTTGATAAAACAAAAAAATAGTAATAAATACTCCTCCAAAAAACAGTTGATAAAAAGAAATAACAGATGCTTTGTGTGTTTGTACAAATACCCCATTTAATACAGAAAATATTGCTGATAGGAATGAAGATATTAATGCGTAAATAATTCCTAAGCTATATTGAGATTCAAAACTAAAGATGATATATAACCCAAAGATTACTATAAGTCCTAGAAGAATTTCTATAAGTTTAATTTTTCTCTTAAAGAAAAAAGGCTCTATGAATGATGTAAAAAAAGCACCAGTACTCATAGCGACTAATGCTACAGAAACATTGGAAACTTTAATTGCTTTAAAAAAGGTAATCCAATGAAGTGCAATTAAAATCCCTGATAAAAAAAACTTACATAATGATTTCCAATCTACTGTAAATGTTTTTTTTTTGAGTACGAAATAAATAGCAATAAATACAGAAGCTAGGAGCATCCGATACCAAACTAATGGAATGGCCTCTATTGAAATTAATTTACCCAGAATGGCTGTAAATCCCCATATAAAAATAATAAGATGAAGGTGAAGGTAGTATTTAAGATTACTTTTTTGCATTTAGATAAAGATAAAAAGCTAACAATCCAAAAATAACATTTGGTATCCAAACATTTAGCAATGAATTGGCTCCTGCAACAGCTCCTAACACCTCTGAAACTTTTAAAAAGAATACATAAATAAACATAATTGTTATTCCGATTCCTAGATTGACTCCAATCCCTCCTCTTTTTTTCCTAAATGCAAGAGCTACTGCCATGATTGTTAAAATATAGGATGCAATAGGTAAACTTGTTCTTTTGTAGTATTCAACAAGATATGAATTTAAATTCTTAACTCCTCTTTTTTTAGAAATTCTAATAAATTCGGTGAGTTCATTAGAAGGCATTTCTTGTGCAAGAGCAGATTTATAAAGAAAATCTTTGGGTAAAAATGTAAAAGTGGTATCTAAATTTATTCCAGTAAAAATACTATCTCGATCAGGGTAAATTTTTCGTAACTTAAATCGTGTTAATTTATAGGTACTATCCTTAGATCTCCATCGAATATTTTCTGCTGTGAGTTTTTGAATTAGTTTAATTCCTCGATAGTTTTCAATAGCAAAATAACTTCCTTGAGAGGATTTAAAACTATAACTTTTAATATACATATATGTACTGTCATTTAACTGAAGGCTAAAGTTTTCGACAATATTATCTTTCCATCTCGTTTTCTTAAAAAATTCTTTTTCAAATTGTTTCCTCTCTTTACTACTACTAGGAACCACAAAATGGTTCATCCCTAAGGCAATTATTGTAATTAAAGTAGCCCCAATCATATAGGGAAACAAGAACCTTGTGAATGAAATTCTAGCATTAGTCATTGCTATAATTTCTGTATTATTAGAGAGTTTTGAAGTAAAAAGAATAACAGCTATAAATAATGCCAACGGCATAAATGTATTCGTATAGTAGATAATGAAGTTTTTATAATATTCATCAAGTATTTGATAAAGACCCAAATCGCTATGAACTAAAAACTTATCTACATTTTGAGAAACGTCAATAGCAACAGCAATTGGTATTAAGATTAGTAGGGTAAACATAAAGGTTACCAAATATCTTTTTAATATGTACCAATCTAATTTCTTCACTACAACCTTTTATTCATTTGATTAACCATTTTATCTTTCCACACAGCAAAATCACCTTTAATAATGTGTTTTCTTGCTTCTCTGGTTAGCCAAAGATAAAAACCTAAATTATGAATAGAAGCAATTTGTTTCCCTAATAATTCTTTAGAGGCAAACAAATGTCTTAAATACGCTTTACTATAAAGCGTATCAACATAGGTGATGCCCATTTCGTCGATAGCTGAAAAATCGTTTTCCCATTTTTTATTTTTAATATTAATGGTTCCATGTGCTGTAAACAACATTCCATTTCTGGCATTTCTTGTTGGCATTACACAATCAAACATATCAACTCCTAAGGCAATATTTTCTAAAATATTGATTGGAGTTCCGACCCCCATTAGATATCGTGGTTTATCTTCTGGAAGAATTTGACAAACAACGTCTGTCATTGCATATAATTCTTCTGCTGGTTCTCCAACAGAGAGTCCTCCTATAGCATTTGCTTCTGCACCAACAGAGGCAATAAATTCTGCTGATTGTTTTCTTAAATCTTTGTATGTACTTCCTTGAACGATTGGAAAAAAAGTTTGATTGTAGTCGTATTTTAGAGGTGTTTTCTCTAAATGATTAATGCATCTTTTTAACCAACGGTGGGTCATATGCATAGATCTTTTAGCATAATTATAATCACAAGGATAAGGGGTACATTCATCAAAAGCCATAATAATGTCTGCGCCAATACTTCGTTGGATTTCCATTACATTTTCAGGGGTGAAAAAATGCATAGATCCATCTATATGACTCTTAAATTTTACTCCTTCTTCATTGATCTTTCTTCTTCCTGACAATGAATATACTTGGTAACCTCCACTATCTGTTAATATATTTCGATCCCAATTCATAAATTTATGCAAGCCTCCTGCTTGTTCTAAAATATCAATTTTTGGTCTCAAATATAAATGGTAGGTATTCCCTAAAATAATATCAGGATTAATTTCGTCTTTTAATTCTGTTTGATGTACTCCTTTTACGGTACCTATGGTTCCCACAGGCATAAAAATCGGGGTCTCTATCATACCATGATCGGTTGTGATTTTTCCTGCTCTTGCACTGCTTTTGGGATCTGTAGTTTTGAGTTCAAATTTCATCGGATGCAAAGATACACAAATCGGCAAATGACAGCCTGTAAAAAATTCTTAAGATTTTTTGCTGTTTCTTTTGTAATTGTTACGTTTTCTACCAAACTGTTTTTTCTTTTGGTGATCTATGGAAGCTTCAGCTGTTTTGGAAGAGCTGGCTATTAGTTGATTGATAGTGATTATTTCTTGTTGTGTAAGCTCTCTCCACTCTCCATATTTCAATCCCGTCAAGCTAACATTCATAATTCTTGTTCTCTTTAGCTTTGTTACTTCATACCCTAAGTACTCACACATTCTTCTAATTTGACGATTTAGCCCTTGTGTAAGAATTATTTTAAAAACATCATTTTTAATTTTTTCAACAGAACATTTTTGGGTAACTGTTCCTAAAATTGGAACTCCCTGACTCATTTTTTTTAAAAAATCATTTGTGATTGTTTTATTGACTGTCACCCTATATTCTTTTTCATGATGATTACCAGCTCGCAAGATCTTATTAACAATATCACCATCATTCGTTAAAAAAATTAACCCTTCTGATGGTTTATCTAATCGTCCTATTGGAAACAATCTCTCGGGGTAATTTATATACTTAACAATATTATTTTTTTCTCTAGAATCTGTAGTAGATACAATTCCTATGGGTTTATGAAGCGCTATATAACAAGTTACAGGCTTTTCTTTTAAGGGCATTCCATCAATCTTTACCTCATCTCCATGCATAACTCTATTGCCCAACTTTGTTGGCAATCCGTTAAGAGTTACTCTTCCTTCCAAAATTAATTTTTCTGCCTCTCTTCTGGAACAAATTCCTGTAGCACTTATATACTTATTAAGGTTGATAGAATCTTTATTGGTGGACACAATGGCTATATAATTATGGTTCTAAAAGTAAGGTTTATTCTCGGAGAAAACACTTTTTTTGTTGGAGGAAGTCTATGCAACCAATTTTTCTGAGTGGTCCCTTTCATTAACATCAAACTCCCATTTTCCAATAAAATATCGATTCGTTGCTTCGTTTTTTTATGTTTGAAGGAAAATTTACGCTCAGCTCCCAAAGTTACAGAAGCGATTGTTCCATTGTTTAACAATGTTTTCTCACCATCACTATGCCAGCCCATCCCTTCATCTCCCGAATGATATAAATTTAATAAACAAGAGTTGTAAGATGTTTCGGAAATCTCTTCTATTTGCCGCTTTAAAGAAAATAGTAATGGGGTCCATAGGTGAGCTTGTTTACTGACTCCTGAATATTTATAATTGTATTCTTTATCCCCAAACCAAGCGACCTTTCTTTTGGTGATATGGTGTTTCCCAAAAATAATAGCTTGATCATGTTCCCATGGGGTTTCTAAAAATAATTGCTGATAATATAATTCTCTTTCTTTTTTATTAAAAACTCTACCGTGATAAATTACCTCACCATCAAAGGGAAGTAGGTTTTGAAATGTTTGTTGATTAAATAGGTCCACAAGGTAAAGATAAATATATTAAATTTTAATTCTTCTAGTGGTTCCTTGAATAAACACGAATGGCACAAAAAATATTTCCAGGCTAGACCTAAGTGTTTCACTCATGTTTGAGCTATCGGATGTAAATAATAAAAACTATTTGAAAAAAGAATCTACAAACTCTAATTTATTAAAAACTTGAAGATCATCAATTCCTTCTCCAATACCAATATACTTAACAGGTATTTTAAATTGATCAGAAATTCCAATAACAACACCACCTTTCGCTGTCCCGTCTAATTTTGTAACAGCTAATGATGTTACCTCTGTAGCTAAGGTAAATTGTTTTGCTTGTTCAAAAGCATTTTGACCAGTAGATCCATCGATTACTAGCAATACCTCATGTGGAGCATCTTCAACAACTTTTTGCATAACACGTTTAATTTTTGTGAGCTCATTCATTAAGTTCACTTTGTTATGTAGACGTCCTGCCGTATCAATAATCACTACATCCGCATCTTGAGAAACAGCAGAAGTGAGGGTATCAAAAGCAACTGATGCAGGATCCGATCCCATTTCTTGACGTATGATCGGTACTTTTGTTCTGTCTGCCCATACTTGAAGTTGATCAATTGCTGCAGCTCTAAATGTATCGGCTGCTCCTAAAACAACTTTTAAACCTATCTTTTTAAATTGTGCAGCTAATTTACCTATCGTAGTTGTTTTACCTACGCCATTAACACCCACTACCATTAAAACATAAGGCTTTTTTTGAGTTGGAATCGAAAAATTAATCTCGTTTTTAAAAGTTGTTTCTGAAAGTAGTCCTGCAATTTCCTCTCTTAAAATTACATGTAACTCATCGGTTCCTAGGTATTTATCTTTTAAGACCCTTGCTTCTATCCTTTCTATAATTTTAAGGGTTGTATCCACTCCAACATCAGAAGAAACTAAAACCTCTTCTAAATTATCAAGAATATCATCATCTACTTTAGATTTACCCGCAACGGCCTTGGATAGTTTATTAAAAAAACTAGTTTTAGTTTTTTCTAACCCTTTATCTAATGTTTCTTTTTTTTCTTTTGAAAATATTTTTTTAAAAAAACTCATTTTTTTTATATTCTAAATTGTATGCAATCTTATTTCAAATTTAACTAAATTAAGCACACAAAAAAAAGCTACTCTCTAGATAGAAAGTAGCTCGTGTTTGAAGGTATTAGTAAATTTATTTTTTTGCTAAAAATTCATTTACTTTAGAAGGATCCATGATTGATTCAACAAAAGTATAAGCTCCTGTTTTTGGAGATTTAACCATTTTAATTGCTTTACTTAATCTTTTAGACCCTGTCTGTAACGATGCTACTGATTTCTTTGCCATGACCTTTAGTTATTTAATTTCTTTGTGAACTGTCATTTTTTTCAGAATAGGATTAAATTTTTTAATTTCGATTCTATCTGGAGTATTCTTTTTATTCTTAGTTGTTATGTACCTAGAAGTGCCTGGTTTCCCTGTTGACTTGTGCTCTGTGCATTCTAAGATTACTTGAACTCTATTTCCTTTTTTTGCCATCTCTCTTTACTTTTCTAGAAAATTACTTAGTTAAAAAGCCTTTCTCTCTTGCTTCTTTAATCACAGCAGAGATTCCTTTCTTATTTATATTTTTAAGTGCAGAAGCCGAAACTTTTAATGTAATCCATTTGTCTTCTTCTGGAATATAAAAACGTTTGGTCATTAGATTGGCGTTAAACTTTCTTTTCGTTCTATTCAAAGCATGAGAAACATTGTTCCCGACCATGGCTTTTTTTCCTGTTAATTCACAAACTCTAGACATCTTCTTACACTTTAAACGAGGTGCAAATCTACAATTTTTTTAAAATCCTACAAAAACAATTTTAGTTATTTTTCAAGAATTTCTTGTTGTAGCATTTGTAAAGATTTATTTATTGTTCTATTAATTACTTTATCTCTTGGCTGTCCAAAGTTAAACTCTTCTACACAAACTCCTTTTTCTGATGCGATTGCAATAAAAACGACTCCTACCGATGTATTCGTTTGATCTGTTGTTGGACCCGCATTTCCAGTAACAGCAATTGCATAGTCTGAATTTGTTTTCTTTTTTGCGGAAATCGCCATTTCCTTAGTTACTTTAGAGCTAACAACAGAATATTTTTGAATTATCGCCGGATCAATATTTAAAAGTTTCTGCTTCATTTCAGGGGTATAAGTAACGAAACTACCTTTAAAATAAGCCGAAGAGCCTGCAACAGAAACTATAGTTGCTGCAATTTTACCACCGGTAACACTTTCAGCTGTACAAAGGGTTTTTTTAGCATCTTTTAATAGATGACCAATATGTTTCTCGATCACTACTCCATTTTCTACTCCTGTAATAATATCTGATAATAAAATGTATAATTTTTGTAATTCTTTTTCTATTGATACTTCTAGAAGCTTCTTATCTGTTCCTTTTGCTGATAATCGTAATCGAACTCTCCCAAAAGAAGGTAGATACGCTAGCTTTATGTGTGTTGGAAGATTATTTTCAAAATCTTCAATTCTTTCAGCAATGACACTCTCACCTTGACCATAGGTCATAATGGTTTTGTGTATAATAAAAGGGAGTTTAAATTGTTGTTGAATTCTAGGAATTACCTCATTTTTCATCAAGCCTTTCATTTCATAAGAAACCCCAGGCATCGAAACAAAAACAGTATTATTTTCATAAAACCACATTCCAGGTGCTGTCCCTAATCGATTCATTAACATCGTTGCTTTTGATGGAAGTTGTGCTTGGTATTGTTGGACTTTGTTAAAAGGGATTTTGTATTTCTTAAACATAGCTCTGATATTTTCTATAACTTCTGGGTATTCAATGATATCTTGATCATTAAAATATTGAGCTAATGTTTTTTTAGTTATATCATCTTTGGTGGGTCCAAGACCCCCTGTAATAATAATAATATCAGCTCTACTTTGAGCTTCTTGTAATGCATTTAAAATATGTTGCTTATCGTCTTGAATGGAGGAAATTTGATACACAGAAACCCCTATTTTATTTAACTGAATTCCAATCCATTGCGAATTGGTATCTACTATTTGACCGATGAGAATCTCATCTCCTATGGTGATAATTTCTGCGTTCATAAAAACCTTGTTCTAAAGAATTAATTTCTTTCTAAATGTAGAGCCATTAAGTTATTTTACTTTGATTTCAAAAGCTTTGTAATCTTTGAGAGTCCCTACTAAAATATCATTTTCAGAAACTTTACCGACACCTGCTGGGGTACCTGTAAAAATAATATCCCCTTTTTTCAAGGTAAAATATTGAGAAACATAACTAATTAATTCATCTATTTTCCAGAGCATTGCCATCGTATTTCCGTCTTGTACCAACATATCATTTTTTATTAACTGAAAGGAAAGATTGTCTAAATCAAATTCTGACTTAGAATAAAATTCACCAATTACAGCACTTCCATCAAAGGCTTTTGCTTTTTCCCATGGTAATCCTTTTTCTTTGCATTTTTTTTGAATATCTCTTGCAGTAAAATCGATTCCCAAACCAATCTCATCGTAATATTTATGTGCAAACCTAGTTGCAATATGCTTTCCTACTTTATTAATTTTTACCAGTACTTCAACTTCATAATGAACATCACCAGAAAAAGCTGGAATAATAAAGGGATTATTTTTTAGTAAAATAGCTGAATCTGGTTTTAGAAATACAACAGGGTTTTCTGGCCGCTCATTATCGAGCTCTTCTATATGTTTGGCATAATTTCTACCAATGCAAATGATTTTCATAAGATATATTATTATTGATTAGTTTCAATCATTATGGAATCCACTGTTTTGGAAAGTTGGGTTTTCTTTTTTCTAAAAATGCGTCTCTCCCTTCTTTAGCTTCATCGGTCATATATGCCAAGCGAGTTGCTTCACCAGCAAAAACTTGTTGCCCTACCATTCCGTCGTCTGTTAAATTCATTGCAAATTTTAACATCTTGATGGAGGTTGGTGATTTTTCTAAAATTTCTTGCGCCCAATCGTAGGCAGTACTTTCTAATTGATCGTGAGGAATTACTGCGTTCACCATGCCCATTTCATAGGCTTCCTGTGCGGTGTAATTTCTTCCTAAAAAGAAAATTTCTCTTGCTTTTTTCTGCCCTACCATTTTTGCTAGGTAAGCAGAACCATATCCTCCATCAAAAGAAGTAACATCAGCATCCGTTTGTTTAAAAATGGCATGTTCTTTAGAAGCTAGAGTTAAATCACAAACAACATGTAAGCTATGTCCTCCGCCAACTGCCCAACCAGGAACGACAGCAATTACCGCCTTTGGCATAAAACGAATTAAACGCTGAACTTCTAAAATATTTAATCGATGATACCCGTCTTCACCCACATACCCCTTATGACCCCTAGCTTTTTGATCTCCACCAGAACAAAATGAATAGACACCATCCTTCGTTGATGGTCCTTCTGCAGATAATAACACAACCCCTATCGAGGTGTCTTCATTAGCATCATAAAAAGCATCATATAATTCTTTAGTTGTTTTCGGTCTGAAAGCATTCCTAACGTTTGGTCTATTAAATGCTATTCTAGCTACCCCCTTAGATTTTTGATAGGTTATATCCTCATAGTTCTTGGCAGTAATCCAATTAGGTTGTATCATAAATATAAATTTATACGTTAAATAAAAAACAAATAGCTTAAGAGATGTTTACAAAAGTAAAAAATTCCAACTTGGTAAAAGTGATATTGAATAAAATATTATTTTCTGTTTTTTCAAAAACTTTTATCTTTAACAAAAATCACTTTCGAGATATGAGACCTTTATTTTTTCTTTTAATAGTATTTTGTTTTTCAACAATGGCAGGTCAGCTAACACTTCAAAAAAAGTATGAATCCTATGAACTGAATGAAGTGAGAGATATTTCTATACACCTCCCTAAAAGTTACTCAAAAGATTCGATTTCAAATTTTCCGTTGGCCATTGTTTTAGATGGACATAAATTATTTGATCTATATGTGGGAACCTCTAGTTATTATTCTTATCACGATAGCGCTCCCGAACAAATTGTGGTTGGTATAGACATGGAAAATACAAGAATTAAAGATACAGGGTATGATGTAACCACAAGTAAGTTAACATTAGAATCTGTAAAATTTTACAGGTTTTTAAGAGATGAACTAATTCCTTTTATCGAAGCAACCTACAGAACTTCTCCTTTTTTAACTATTGTTGGGGAAAACTTAACCGCTAATTTTATTACTCATTTTTTAAAAGAAAAAAATGCAATTTTTAATGCTTATATCTGTCTTAATCCAACTCTATCGATTGATATAAATTCTCAAATTCAATCCTACAAGATAGAAAATTTAGAAAATATTGATAATACTTTCTATTTCTACTTAACTGGAAATCCATTCAATAAAGATGAAAAAAGTAAAAAAATCAGGAATTTTGGTAATTTCATGAAATCTACCAACATAGAAAATTTTAATGTTGTATTTGATGAGCTTTCAAATTCTCCAAGTTTTACCTCTGTTAATGGAGAAGCCATGTCAAGAGCATTTGCAAAAGTATTTGAAATTTACAGTGGTATTACCAATGAAGAATATGAGACTAAAATTAAAAACTTGAGTCCAGCTGAAGCAATAGCTTATTTAGAAATAAAATATTTAGATATCGAATTTTTATTTGGTTCCAATATTGACATAAGACGTTCGGATATCTTTGCCATTGAAGATATTATTTTAGATAAAGAAAATGGCGATTACTTGGGTGATTTTGGTAATATGATTTTAAAACTATTCCCAAGCTCAGAGATAGGACATTATTATCTAGGTAAATATTACGAGACAGGGAAAGATTATAAAGCTGCTTTGATACAATATCGTCTCGGGTATGGTAAAATGAATCCAAGAGACCCTAATGCTAATTTATTTTACCAAAATATAGAACGTGTTCAAGCTCTTAAGAATTAATTTTTTCAATACTATCTTTGTGTAGCATTATTTTTTTGTCTTTATAAAGAGATCCTACAGCTCTTTTAAAAGCCTTTTTACTCATTTGTAAATGAAATTTAATAGATTCTGGAGAACTCTTATCGGTTACCATTAAGGTCCCATTATTTTGGGCTAACTGATATAGAATTTTGGTCTTATCATCATCAATCGTGTTAAGATACCCTAGTGGTCTAAGAGAAACATCTATTTTTTGATCCTCCCTAATATTCTTAATATATCCTAAAGTTTTCATTCCCTCTTCCAGATCAGAAAAAATTTCATTCTTATATACCAACCCTTCCAAAGACTCTTCTATTAAAACAATAAAACCAAGAGTCGTCTCTTTTCCAATAATTATCGTCACTTTTTGACCAATTTCTAACTCCATTTTTATTATTTTAAATAATTAATATATTCTTTAAGAATCAAATCATTTTGATCACTAGGTGTTAAAATCTCAAGTAATTTGGGTTGTTTTGAATCTTGATAAAATTGTTGTATTTCCGTTTCTAAAGTAATCAAATCATGAGCTTTAGCATAGTCAAATTTGAACATTCTACATAAATGCTCTGCTGTTAGACAATGAGGAGTTTCAAAAAAATTTATAGCATTTGTATTTTTCGGTCCCGGAATAATTTTAAAAATCCCACCACCTGAATTATTGATCAAAATAATTCTAAAATTATTTGGAATATACTCATTCCACAACCCATTACTGTCATAAAAAAAACTTAAATCACCCGTAATTAGTATTGTTTGTTTTTTTGAAGCATAAGCAGCTCCAATAGCGGTACTAGTGCTACCGTCTATCCCACTCGTTCCACGATTACAAAAAACAGGTATTGTTTTATTTGTTTCAAACAATTGATAATACCGTATAATTGAACTATTACTACACTGTACTTCAGAAAAATCCGGAATACTATTTAATACTTTTTCAAATACTTTTAAATCAGAAAAAGCTGCATTTTTTATATAGTTATAATGCTTTTTTCTGGTACGGTTTTTATAACTCGTCCATGAAGATTCATACACACTACTGTTATCATAATTTACTAGTTCACAAAAGTTTTCAAAAAAAGATTGACTCTTTATTTTTAAATGTTTGGTTAGAGCATGGTATGTATCAAAAGCCCTTAACTCGTTTACATGCCAATGTTCTTTGGGTGAATAGATACGTAAAAATTTTTTTATTTTTTTAGATACTATTAACCCACCAAAAGTTAGAAGTATATCTGGTTGTAATAATCTAAACTGTTCTTCTGTTAAATTAAAAATGAGGTTATCTATAGAATTGACAAACCGTTGATTATTTAGATTAGAAGTAGTTTCTGTTACTACCAAAACCGATGGATCATCAGCAACCTTATCTAACAATTCTGCTAACGTTGCATTGGGTGAATGAACACCCACTAAAATCATTTTCTTTTTCGCTTTATTCCATTCATTGGCAAGCGCTTTATAGTTTATTGTTTCAAGTTCAGATGGATCTTGAATGGAAAACTGATAATTTTTCATGGATTTCACAGTTTCATACAGCGGCTCATCAAATGGAGCATTAATATGAATGGGGCCCTTCACTTGTCTTAATAAGGAGAAAGCCTTAGATAAGGATATAATTGTTTTCTGAGAATCGTTTTCTTTTAAATTAGCACTGTATAAGATATGATTTTTAAAGACATTTTCTTGACGAATAGTTTGTCCATCTCCAATATCTATAAGATGTGAAGGTCGATCAGCAGAGATCACAACTAATGGTATTTGACTATAATACGCCTCAGCAATTGCTGGATAATAATTTAATAAGGCAGACCCAGAGGTACAAACTATAGCTACAGGTTTTTGAGTTTGCTGTGCAATTCCTAAAGCAAAAAAAGCGGCACATCTTTCATCTACAATGCTTAACGTATCAAAATCTTTATCGTTAGAAAACCCTATGGTTAAAGGAGCATTTCTAGAGCCAGGAGAGATCACTACAGTTTGGATATCAAATTGACGGCAAGCAGCAATAATAATTTGTGCTAATTCTTTCTTAGGATACATTTTTTTATTAACAAATAGACAACGATTTCAGGAGACAAAGTTAGGGTTTCAAAAGGACATTTTACAAAAAAAAGTCAGAATATAGTGGCGTAAATCCCTTCCTAATATTCTGACTTTTTGGATAAGAAAGCAATAAATATTTTAGTTCCCTTTTTTAAAGTCTGCTAAAAACTTTGCCAATCCAATATCTGTTAAAGGATGTTTTAATAATCCGCTAATTGCACTTAATGGACCTGTCATCACATCAGCACCTAACTTAGCACAGTCAATAATATGCATTGTATGACGAACTGAAGCCGCTAAAATTTCTGTATCAAACATATAGTTATCATAAATCAGACGTATCTCAGCAATTAAATTTAGTCCGTCTGTAGAAATATCATCTAATCGACCAATAAAAGGGGATACATAGGTTGCTCCAGCTTTGGCAGCCAGTAAAGCTTGTCCTGCAGAAAAAACTAACGTTACATTGGTTTTAATACCTTTATCTGAAAAATACTTACACGCTTTTATACCATCAGCAATCATTGGAAGTTTTACAACAATTTGAGGATTTAAAGCGGCTAAAACCTCCCCCTCTTTTACCATTCCTTCAAAATCTGTAGCAATTACCTCAGCAGAAACATCTCCTTCTACTTCTTCACAAATAGCTTTATAATGATTAATAATATTGGTTTCTCCAGTAATACCTTCTTTAGCCATTAAAGATGGATTTGTTGTTACTCCATCTAAAACACCCAAAGCTTGAGCTTCTTTAATCTGATCTAAGTTTGCTGTGTCAATAAAAAATTTCATCTTAATTTGATTTAAATTCTAATAGTTAATAATTTTCGCATTCCCTAAAGGTCGAGCTTTTCTCCATATCTTTTACTTTTTCTAATAGAAAATATTTATCTGCTATCATTTATATAATCAGAAAAAGAATACCGTTTCAATCTCTAACGCAACCCATATTTATAATTTATAATGATTCATTATTAATTTCTCATAGATTTTGCTGGGTACTATTCTCTTTAACACAATCGAAAATTTCTCCATAAAACCTCCAACTTTATAATATACTTTAGGTTGATTCGAATTAATAATACTAAAAATCTTTTCTGCCATTTTAATTGGATTCATTCCTGAATCTACGTGAGTGTCCATTAAATCTAAATTTGTCTGATAGGAATCTTTATAGGCAGAATTTTCGAATACCGGTGTATGATATCTTCCAGCTGCAATATTGGTAGCAACATCACCTGGAGCAATATTTACTAGATTAATTCCAAACTTTTTGACCTCCATTCTAGTTGCTTCAGTAACGAGTTCTAAAGCTCCTTTTGTAGCAGAGTAAATTCCTCTAAATGGCAATCCCATAGACCCTGCAATAGAAGTCACATTAATAATAAGACCTGACTGTTGAATTCTCATAGTGGGTAATACAGCTTTCATCATATCAATCGCTCCGAAAAAATTAGTTTCAAAAACTTTTCTCATTTCCTCGGTAGGGGTATCTTCAACTGGTCCTGTAATTCCCATCCCTGCGTTGTTCACCAAGACATCTATCCTACCTTCTTTAGCAATCACATAATCAATTGCTTTTTTTATAGAATCTAAATTAGTAACATCTAATGGAATTAATGAAAATATGTCAGTATTACTTTTTTTAGGATTTCTTCCAGTGCCATACACTTTGAAATTTTTATTTGATAAAAATGCTGCTGTAGATTTTCCAATTCCTGAGGATGCACCAGTAATTAAAATTACTTTAGACATGAAATGATTTTAATTATATTATACTAACAAATATCGAAAAGATAATGTGATTATTTCAGAAATACAATCCTAGATATTAACATACTTATGAATAGTTGAAATTTATGATAGAATGAAGGAATGTATAAGTACGAAATAAGGGACTACAAACTTTAAAAAACGAAAAAAGGCAAGCTACCTACATCACACTGCTACAACCAAGTACTCTTGCTGCGTTCCCGCCCTGGGAGGTTCCGAGGGAGCTAGTTGTGTAGGACTTGCCAATGCAAATCTACAACCAATTTTTATCTTAACAAATGAAACTTTATCATTTTTTTTGTAACTTATTTTGATAAATAATGACTCATCTATAGTTTTGAATTCATCAAATAAATAACCGATTACTAAATGAATTATATATATTTGTTATCAATAACTAAAAATTAAAACTGATGGAAAATCAAGTATCGAGTAAAAATATCATGTTAAATTATGGCTTTATTTTAGCAATAACGTCCATCTTAATAAATCTAGTATTTTATGCTACAGGAACCTTACTAACTCTTGGATGGGCATTAGGTCTTATTGGTATTGCACTTATGATTATTATTATTGTGATGGGAATAAAAAAATACAAAGAGAGTAATAATGGATTCCTATCTTTTGGTCAAGCCGTAAAAATTGGTGTTGGTATTGCTATCTTTAGTTCATTGATTAGTATTGTGTATACACTTATTTTCAATAATTTTATTGACCCTACATTTCAAGAACAGGCCTTAGAAATTCAAAAACAAGCTTGGGAAGAAGCCAACATGACTTCAGATCAAATTGAAGTAGCAGAAGAAATGGCAAAAAAATTCTCTTCACCAGCTATTACCTCAGCGATTCAAATTATCGCAGGAGCATTTTTTGGTTTTGTAATTTCAGCAGTTACAGGAGCCATTATGAAAAGAACTGAAGGGGACGGATATTAGAAATTATTTTAGTGTAAAGAATATGATTAACTTTGCACTATAAATAATCACTTATGGATATATCGGTAGTTATACCTTTATTAAACGAAGAAGAATCTTTAAAAGAATTGTATAATTGGATTGCATCTGTGATGCAATCCAATCAATTTTTATATGAAGTAATATTTATAGACGACGGAAGTACTGATAATTCTTGGAATATTATTAAGGAAATATCTATTGACACCCATACAGTAAAAGGTATCCGTTTTCAAAAAAACTATGGGAAATCTCAAGCTTTAGATGCTGGTTTTCAGATTGCAACAGGAAATGTTGTTATTACTATGGATGCAGATTTACAAGACAGTCCTAATGAAATTCCAGAATTGTATCAATTAATTACCGAAGAAAATTTCGATTTAGTATCAGGCTGGAAAAAGAAACGCTATGACAATATTATTGCGAAAAACCTTCCTTCTAAATTATTTAATTGGGCGGCGAGAAAAACTTCAGGATTACAACTGCATGATTTTAATTGTGGATTAAAAGCCTACAAAAAAGAGGTTATTAAAGCTGTGAAAGTTCGAGGTGAAATGCATCGTTACATTCCAGTATTGGCAAAAAATAAAGGATTTGAAAAAATTGGTGAAAAAATAGTGCAACATCAAGCTAGAAAATATGGAGAAACAAAATTTGGTATGAATCGGTTTATTAATGGATTTTTAGATCTTATCACTATTTCATTCCTTTCTAAATTTGGTAAAAGACCCATGCATTTTTTTGGCCTTTGGGGTACATTGATGTTTATATTTGGATTCATTTCTGCTGGGTCTCTAGGAATCACAAAACTTTATAAGCTATCTCAGGGAGTTAAAACAATTTTAATTACCGACAACCCTTGGTTTTACATCGCCTTAATTAGCATGGTTTTAGGAACTCAATTATTTTTAGCTGGTTTTATTGGTGAACTTATTTTAAAAACTAAAGAAGAACAAAACTATTATTCAATAAAACAAAAAATCAATTACTAAATCCATAAATTTGTGGACTTTAATCATCCAATGAATACTATTTTAGATAAAGCAACTCAGTGGCTCTCAGAAACATTTGATACTGAAACACAACAAGAAATACAACAACTAATAACAGATAACTCTAATGATCTAACAGATCGTTTTTATAAAGATTTAGAATTTGGAACTGGTGGAATGAGAGGCATAATGGGAGTGGGAACCAACAGAATCAATAAATATACACTAGGAAAAGCAACTCAAGGACTAAGTAATTACTTAAAAAAAACATATCCTAATGAAGCGTTAAAAGTAGCCATTGCTTATGATTGCAGACATAATAGTGATACACTCTCTAAAATTGTATCAGAAGTACTTTCAGCAAATGATATCGAAGTCTTCCTTTTTGAAGATCTTCGTCCAACCCCAGAACTGTCATTTGCCGTTAATGAACTAAACTGTCACGCAGGAATTGTATTAACCGCTTCTCACAATCCACCGGAATATAATGGATATAAAGTATATTGGACAGATGGTGGACAAATAGTTCCTCCACAAGATAAAAGTATTATCGATGAGGTAAATTCTTTAGAGTTTTCAGAGATTAATTTTAATGCAAAACCATCATTAATTTCTGAAATTGGTTCAGAAGTTGATGAAGCTTTTTTGGAAGCAGCCATAAAAAATGGCACATTTGATGTTAAAGGAAGAAAAGATTTAAAAATTGTTTTTACATCGTTACATGGTACCTCAATTAAGTTAATTCCAGAAGTATTAAAAAGAGCAGGATATTCTCAAGTTCATAGTATCAAAGAGCAAGAAATTCCAGATGGTAATTTCCCAACTGTAAAATCTCCGAATCCTGAAGAACCTGAAGCCCTTGAAATGGCGATAAACCTTGCCGAAAAAATTGGAGCCGACATTGTACTTGGTACAGACCCGGATAGCGATAGAATTGGAGTTGCTGTGAGAGATATTAGCGGAAAAATAAAATTACTCAATGGAAATCAAGCCATGGTTGTTATGACTGATTTCTTAATTAAACAATGGGAAAATAAAGGAAAACTAAATGGAAAACAGTTTGTAGGTTCTACTATTGTATCAACGAACATGGTAGGCGATATCGCAAGAAGTTATGGTGTAGATGCTAAAATAGGATTAACTGGTTTTAAATGGATTGCTAAAATGATTTTAGACCATCCTAAATTAGATTTTATTGGTGGTGGTGAAGAGAGTTTTGGTTATATGGTGGGGGATTTTGTTAGAGACAAAGATGCTGTAACCGCAGCTTTATTAGCCTGTGAAATTGCTTCAAATGCAAAAGCTCATGGCAGTTCTTTTTATGAAAACTTATTAGAGCTATATGTAAAACATAATTTTTATAAAGAACGACTCGTTTCTTTTGTGAAAAAAGGGATGGATGGTGCGCAAAAAATCAAACAAATTATGATTGATTTACGAAAAAATCCATTAACTCAAATAGACGGTTCTAGAGTGACTTTTGTAAATGATTATGAATCATCTGTTGAAAGAAATATGATCACAGGGGAAGAAAAAACTATGCAGCTACCAACTTCTAATGTTTTAATTTACCATACTGAAGATGGAACGAAAGTAGCAGCAAGGCCCAGCGGAACAGAACCTAAAATTAAATTTTATTTCAGTGTACAGTCTCCTTTAAATAGTGTAAACGATGTCGCTGAAAAAGAGTTAAAGTTAGATGCAAAAATTGATAGAATTATTCGCGAAATGTCTATATAATGATTTATTTTAAAAAAATATTAAAATATGCAAAACCCTATAAATTATATGCGGTTTTAAACATCGTATTTAATATTTTTTATGCCATTTTCTCTGCGCTTTCCTTTTATGTTTTAATGCCTCTTCTTCAAGTAATTTTTGGTGAAGATCAAAACAAAAAAATCACAGAACCTATTTACAGCGGGTTCACCTCTTTAGGGGAGTACATCAATGATTATTTCAGTTATTTCATGGTTAGTAAAGTTGGAGATGATCAAGAAAAAAAATTACTCATTGTAATCGCTCTAATACTTATTGTTGTTATCCTTAAGAATATTTTTAGTTACTTAGGATTTTATGCAATCACATTTCTAAAGAATGGGGTTTTAAAAGATATTCGTAACGATTTATATCAAAAAACCATTTCTTTACCAATCTCTTATTTTTCTGAAAAAAAGAAAGGGGATATTATGGCAAGAATTGGTCCTGATGTGATCGAAGTGCATTATTCTTTCTTATCAATTTTAGAGTTAATTTTTAGAGATCCAATTATGATTATTGTGACGATAATCTCTATGCTGGCGATTAGTGTTAAATTAACTATTTTTATTTTTGTTTTTGTTCCTATTGCTGGTTTCATCATAAATATACTTGGTAAAAACTTAAAGAAAACATCTGATAAAACTCAAAAAGAACAAGGTTATTTTTTATCACTTCTAGAAGAAACATTATCGGGGTTGAGAGTTATTAAAGGATTCAATGCCGAAAATGTATTTATTACAAAATTCAACAATTCTACATTGAGGTTCGAAAAATTAATGAATAAACTACTCACCAGAACTCAACTAGCTGCTCCTGTTAGTGAAATTCTAGGCATCATGGTATTTTGTGTGCTTATCTGGTATGGTGGTTCGTTGGTATTAGTCGAAAAATCAATCCCTCCCTCTGCTTTTATTCCTTTTTTAGGATTTGCCTACAATATTATCACACCAGCAAAATCTATTTCTAAAGCTAGTTTTACAATAAAAAAAGGGAATGCAGCTGCTGAAAGAATTTTAGATATTCTTGAAACAGAAGACCCACTAAAAGATCATCGTAACGCAATTGAAAAAACCAACTTTAATACGAGTATAGAATTTAAAAATGTTTCATTTAAATATGAAGACAACTATGTTCTAAAGAATTTTTCTCTTACCATTCCAAAAGGACAATCTGTAGCGTTGGTAGGACAATCTGGAAGTGGAAAATCTACATTGGCAAACCTAGTAACTCGTTTTTACGATGTAAATAAGGGTCGCATAATGATCGATGGAAAAGATGTAAAAACTATTTCTAAAAAATCGCTATTAGGTTTAATGGGAATTGTAACTCAAGATTCTATTCTATTTAATGACTCTGTGATCGAAAATATACGATTAGGGAATCAAAATGCTGCGATGAATGAGATTCAAAAAGCTGCTGAAATTGCCAATGCATTTGAATTTATCAAAGAGTTACCAAACCAATATGAAACAAATATTGGAGACAGTGGAAATAAGCTGTCAGGAGGACAAAAACAGCGTTTATCAATTGCTCGAGCGGTGTTAAAAAATCCACCAATTATGATTTTAGACGAAGCTACATCTGCGTTAGATACAGAATCAGAACAATTTGTTCAAATTGCTTTGGAAAAAATGATGAAAAACAGAACATCTCTCGTTATAGCACACAGATTATCAACCATTAAAAGTGCAGATAATATTGTTGTACTAAAGAAAGGAGAAATTGTAGAACAAGGTAAACACGATGAACTGTTATCGAAAAAAGGAGAATACTTTAAATTGGTTTCTATGCAATCTTTTGAATAATGCTGAAAGAAATATTCATTTTCAATCTATTATATAAATGGAAATATTTGATTGCTATCTTACAATCTAAGTTTCTTAAAAAAAATGTGACTGATGAGTGTACAAACATTACTTACGTTGCTAGAGAAGATGATAATGATTGGATTTTTGGAGCCAAAGTTAGGCGTCTTGCAAGATTTTCTACCCTAAATGCAAAAACATATTTTCATAATCGACTACGTAACCTTCCAGATTCTGATGGGTATTTTTTTGTGTTTCATCAATATTTTTACAGAGCAATACGACATAATCCTGCAATTTTAAATAAAAAAAATATTGTGATGTTTACACATCCTAATTGGACCTTGTCTTTTTCAAAAAGTCATGTGATTTGGTGTTTAAATAAGGCTGATAAAGTTATTTGTTTAAACTCTAAGGTACAACAAGCACTGATAGCTGCTGGATTAAAAGCTGAAAAAACAGCATTAATTCATATTGCTTCTAATCCAGACTTCTTTTATCCTCATGAGCGAAACACGGGTTCTATTGGATTTTGTAGTGCTTATGGAGAACGTAAAAATCCAGAAATGGTATTTAATTTAATAAAACACATGCCAGAAAGGAAATTTCATTTAATTGGAAGGTATTGGGAGAATTTTGAAAAGTTTAATGAAATGAAAAACTTACCAAATTTCACCTACTACAACAATCAGGAGTATTCAAAGTATCCAGGAATCTATAATAAAATAGATATTTTTATTTCTCCATCTACTTTAGAAGGCGGACCAGTTCCTGTCTTAGAAGCAATGCTCTCCAATTGTTATCCAATCGCTTCAAGGACTGGATTTTGCCCCGACATAATTAAGCATGGTGTTAATGGGTTATTATTTGATATTAACGCGGATTATCACGAAGTGATAAAATTAATTAAACTCGCAGATTTACAAAAAATTGATGTCAGAGCCTCTGCATTAAAATATTCTTGGGAAAATTGTTCTAAAAAAATTGATGATTTATTTCTAGAAAGTTAGTCTTTTTTTAATCCTAGCTCTTTGCCTTTTTGAAGCATGAAATGATAGGAAGCATCATAATCATTAGGAATCTCTCCTTCTAAGATGGCTTCTTTAATGGCTTCTTTTAATTGACCAATTTCTCTGCAGGGACGTAAATTAAACGTTTTCATAATTACTTCGCCAGTAATTGGAGGCTGAAAATTTCTTACTTGATCTCTCTCTTCCACTTCTTTAATTTTTTTTCGAACTTTTTCAAAATTTTTATGATAACGTTCAAATTTTTTTAAATTTTTTGTGGTAATATCAGCCTCACATAAAGTCATTAAGGAATCTATATCATCTCCAGTATCAAAAATTAACCTTCTTACGGCAGAATCGGTTACTTCTGAGGCCAAAACAATAGGTCTAGAACTTAATAAAACCATCTTTTGAACAAATTTCATTTTTGCATTTAAAGGCATTTTTAAACGCTTAAATAGTTTAAACACCATCTTAGATCCAACAAACTCATGAGAATGAAAAGTCCATCCAATTTTCTTATGAAATCGTTTTGTTGGTGCTTTTCCAATATCATGAAGCAATGCAGCCCATCGAAGCCAAATATCATTAGTGTATTGTGAAATATTATCAATAACTTCTAATGTATGATAAAAATTATCTTTGTGTTTCTGACCCTCAATCTCCTCTACTCCTTTTAAAGCAATCAGCTCTGGTAAAATACTTTCTAACAAGTTGGTTCTTTCCAGTAATAAAAATCCTATTGAAGGCTTCGGTGATCCAATTATTTTATTCAATTCAACAACAATACGTTCTTTCGTAATTATCGATAATCGATGAGAATTTGTTGTGATTGATTGCAAGGATTTTTCTTCAATCTTAAAGCCTAATTGTGTAGCAAAACGAATCGCTCTTAGCATACGAAGAGGGTCATCTGAATAGGTGATATCAGGATCTAAAGGGGTTCTAATGATTTCATTTTCTAAATCGATAATTCCATCAAACGGATCTAATAAAGTACCAAAATCATCTTTATTTAGACTAATTGCCAAGGCATTGATTGTAAAATCTCTTCTATTCTGATCATCCTTTAAATTTCCGGGAGTGACAGATGGGTTTCGACTATCTTCTGAATATGATTCTTTTCTAGCTCCAACAAATTCGAGTTCTACATCTTTGTATCGTAACATCGCTGTTCCAAAAGTTTTAAATACTTGAACTTTAGGCTTGTCTGGGAGAAGAGTCGCTACCTTTTTGGCTAACTCTATTCCATTTCCAAGAGTTACAATGTCTATATCTTTAGCCGAGCCTCGTTGTAAAATAAAATCACGAACAAATCCACCAATCACATAACTATCTACCTCCAAAATTGTCGATGCTTTAGAGATAATTGAGAAAATGTCTTCTGTGATGGCTTCTTTGTATTTTAAGTCTTGCATGAATTAAGGTCTTACCACTTCTAAAGTATCTCCCGTAAGTTTTAAAATAGTAGAAGATTTATTTGCGATTTTATCTTGTTCCAAATTTACTATATAATCTACGCCCTCCAAAATTGGTTGGCTAATTTCTGAAAATAATAATGGCGTAGCATCTCCACTTATATTGGCTGAAGTAGAAACAATTGGTTTGCCATATTGATGGATTAACTCTACACAAAACACGTGTTTTGGAATTCGAATCGCTACCGTATCATCTGAAGAAACCACATTAGAAGCCAGTCCTTTAGGCTTATTATAAATGATTGTGGTTGGTTTTTCTGTTGTAGTAATAAATTGAATAATTGTTTCAGGAATGTCTTGAACATACGTTCTTAACATTTCTAATGAGCTCACCAAGACAACCAGACTTTTACTTTCGCTTCTATTTTTGAGTTTGAAAATTTTTGAAACTGCCTCTTCATCAGTAGCATCACAACCCAAGCCCCAAACAGTATCGGTTGGATATAATATGGTCTTATTTAAACTTAATTTAGAAATAGTTTTTGTAACTTCTTCATCCATAATCAGATTTTCTTTTGAGCTACTGTTGCAAATTGCATGTAAAAAATATCTAACTGACTAAACAAAAACAGGACGTTAAAGATCACTGCAAAAGGAAAAAATGCAAAAGATTTGGTCACATTAATTCCCTTAATAGAAACTACTGAGTATCCGTTATCTTCAAATAGTCTACGAACACTTTTTTTTGTAAAAAAACGAAAATGAGTTCTATCTAATATCCTGTCATCAGTATATTTCCAATCTTTTTTAAAAAGGGTATTGAAAATATTTTTCGCATATCTAACATTAGGAATTGAAGATACAAAAACCCCATCGTCATTTAGTTTCCTTTTCAATTTTTTGAGATCATCCCAAGGCTCCAGGAGATGTTCCAGTACATCATTCATAATAATAACATCGAAATAATTATCTGGAAGTTCACTTATTTTTTCGTCAAGAACACCGTAAAATACCTTGTAAAGCTTTTCTTTTGCTATTTTAGCAGATTTTTTATCAGGTTCAATACCCCAAGTTTCTATTCCATCTTTAATTAATTGAACAGAAAAATTTCCTTGTGCACATCCTATTTCTAATATTTTTTTAGAGCCCTTAGGAATAAACCGAACCATTTCTGGTCTATTATTAGCATAATATTTTTTTTTATTACTAATCATTTGTCTTCAGTAAATTGATTGAGTTACTACTTAACCAGCTTCTTCTTATAAAACTTGATAGATAATAATTTATCATTTTAAATAACAAATATACATTTAATCGCATTTTGGGAATAAAAAATAAAAATAGACCCAGGACCGCAACTATCATTTTAAACAAGACGTTATTGATTATTAGAAGAAAATGAGAGAGAATTCGTTCGATACCTCTGAAATGATTTTGAATATAAATATGTTTTGATATTTGAACTTCTGTTTTGGTAATTGATGATGTTTTAATATTTAATCTAGAGGCTCCGCCATGATTGTGAATTATTTCAACAGATGTTAAAACTGCTACCTTAGCTTTTACCTGTTCTATTTTTTTACATAAATCAACATCTTCATAATACATCCAATAATTCTCATTCCATCCGTCAATTTTGATAAACCAATGGCGGCTGATAAAAACAAAAGATCCTGAAACCCAGTCTGTGTATAAAATTTGATTTTCTTTGATAGATACTCTTTTCTTAAATATTTTAATTATTGCTCTAGAAATTCCAAAAAGATTTGTTATTCTTGGAAAAGATCGAACATACTTTTCATACCCTCCAGAGGGTTTCTTTTGTAAACATGAAGTGATTCCAATATTTGAATTTAGTTTTGAAAAATGGAATATTTTTTCCAGCGCAAGTGCGTTCACAATTGTATCTGGATTTAAAAACAAAAAGGAATCACCTATAGCTTTTGAGGCACCAAAATTACATCCATTAGCAAATCCATTATTTCCTGTATTTAAAAAAAAAGAAACCTCTAAAAACTCATTAGAAAACTTATTAAAATTTTCATCATTAGAGCAATTATCAACAACAATCGTTTCAAAAGTAAACGATACCCTATCAAGATTCCTTAAAGAACTTAGACAAGCTCTTAAGTGTCTCCAACTTCTATAATTTACAATAACAATGGAAACATCTATTTTATTTTTTAAGAGTGCCATTTGTTTTATACTTCTGTTTTAATTTCCAAAGTTCTATATATCTAACTAAAACACCATAAGAAAGTGCATATGAAATAATAATACCATTGGTTCCATCCAAAATGCCTAGTTTAATAAAATAATGTTTAATAAATCGTGTTAATGGTTTAATTATAATATGAAATAGATTTACAGTCGATCTTTGTTGATATAATTCCCTGGCTTTAAGTTTTGAATGTTGTTTTAATTTTTTGATGTATCTATCAAAATTAATATAAGAATAGTGCAAAATTTTATTTTTTAAAACTCCTAACCTCCCATCAGCTTTAATTTTTTCATGAACAATTCCCTCATAATTACAATATTTTTTATGAAATACTCTAATTAATTTATCATTCTGAGTTCCTGTAAATCTCATTTTTTTTCCTTTAAAGAAAAATACTCTATAAATATAAAACCCTACATATTCTTGAGAATTCCCTATGGCTTGTATTATTTCTTTTTGAAGGTCTCTTGGTAAAACTTCATCAGCATCAATCCATACAATCCAATCATTAGAGGCTTGTTGAATAGCATAGTTTTTTTGATTCGAAAAATCATCAAACTTTCGTTGTAATAAAATAGCATTTGATTGTTTAACGATAGGAACAGTATTATCAGTACTGAAAGAGTCTATAACTATAATCTCATCAGCAAATTGAGCTGAGTTCAAAGAGTTTTTAATTCTTTCTTGTTCGTTAAAAGTGGGGATTATTGCTGTAATTTTTTTCATAGCTTTTTAATTTTAAACGGCAACATTATATTCACGAAGGGCGTCGTTTAAAGATGTTTTTTTATTAGTACTTTCTTTTCTTTTTCCTATGATTAATGCACACGGGACTTGGTAATCACCTGCCTTAAATTTTTTTGTATAGCTTCCTGGAATTACCACACTTCTTTCTGGTATAATTCCTTTCATTTCTAGAGGTTCATTTCCAGTAACATCAATAATTTTTGTACTCATCGTAAGAACTACATTTGCTCCTAAAACAGCTTCTTTACAAACTCTTACTCCTTCGACAACAATACTTCGTGAGCCAATAAAAGCACCATCTTCAATAATTACTGGGGATGCCTGTAAGGGTTCTAAAACTCCACCTACTCCTACTCCACCAGATAAATGTACGTTTTTTCCTATTTGTGCACAACTCCCAACTGTTGCCCAGGTATCTACCATTGTTCCATGGTCTACATAGGCACCTATATTTACATAGCTAGGCATTAAGATAGTTCCTGAAGATATATATGAACCATGTCTAGCCACAGCATTTGGTACAACTCTAATCCCTCTCGATTCAAAATTTCTTTTTAATGGGATTTTATCATGATATTCAAAAATGCCCGCTTCTAATGTTTCCATTTTTTGAATAGGGAAATATAATACAACTGCTTTTTTCACCCATTCATTTACTAGCCAATCATCGCCTTTAGGTTCTGCTACTCGTAAAGTCCCATTATCTAGTAAATTAATTACTTCTCTAATGGCAGCAGTTGTTGTTTTTTCTTTTAAAAGCGTTCTGTCTTGCCACGCTTTTTCTATCATTTTTTGTAATGAATTCATTAATTTAATTATTTCAAAATATGTTAAATTTCTGTGTTTACTTAGTCATACAAAGATAGCATACATATTACTGTCAATAGCGAAGATACATTTTTTAAACAGAAATTTATATCTTGTTTAAAATCGTTATTTTTGCAGTAATTAATTAATAATGGGAAGAGTTTTAGCAATCGATTTTGGTGAGAAAAGAACTGGTATTGCAGTAACAGATGAATTACAAATTATCGCCTCTGGATTAACAACTATCTCTACAAAAAATTTACTTACGTTCCTTAAAGAATACACTTACAAGGAGTGTGTTGAACTATTTATAATTGGCAAACCTACACAAATGGACAATACAGATAGCGAAAGTGAAAAGTATATTCTTTCTTTTTTGAATTCTTTAGAAACATCCTTCCCTACAATACCTTTGATTCGTATTGACGAGCGATTTACCTCTAAAATGGCTTTTCAAACTATGATAGATAGCGGTTTAAAAAAGAAACATAGAAGAAATAAAGGTTTGGTAGACGAAATAAGTGCTACCATCATTCTTCAATCTTATTTGTATAGCAAGCATTAATGATCTAAAAAAAGAATTGCTATGTTCTTGTTTTTCTTCTCTTTATATCACCTATTAACATATTATATTAAATAAAAAGATAATTGACCCTTTTAAAAACTTTCCACTTTTAACGTTTCTCATTCTACGTCTAACTTCGTACTTTTACAGAAATTATTAGAAGACTAATAGCATATGATTTTACCAATTGTAGCCTTCGGAGATCCTGTTTTAAGGAAAGTAGCTAAAGAAGTGGGACCAGATTATCCAAATCTAAAAGAATTGATTGATACTATGAAACAAACTATGTACAATGCAAATGGTGTTGGCATAGCAGCTCCACAAATCGGAAAATCTATTCGTATTTTTATAATTGATGCTACCCCTTTTGCTGAAAATGAGGGTATCACTGAGTTAGAAAAAGAACAGTTAAAAGATTTTAATAAAGTATTTATAAATCCAACTATTATAAAAGAGGAAGGAAAAGAATGGGGGTTTTCTGAAGGATGTCTTAGTATTCCAAATATCACAGAAGAAGTATTTAGACAGGAATCAGTTACGTTTGATTACTTTGATGAGAATTTCGAAAAACATTCAAGAACCTTAAATGGGTTAGCTGCCAGAGTTTTTCAACATGAATATGACCATTTGGAAGGAATTTTATTTACTGATAAACTGTCTTCTTTAAAGAAGAGAATCTTAAAAAAGAAATTAGAGAAAATATCACAAGGAAAAGCAGAAGTGTCATACAGAATGCGTTTTCCTAACAAAAAAATAAAATAAAATGGAGTTTAGTAAAATTATTTCTGTGGCAGGAAAGCCTGGTTTATACCAAGTGATTTCCCAGACAAAAACAGGATTTATAGTTGAATCACTCACAGACAAAAAAAGATTTCCCATTCCATCAACAAATAACGTTAGTTTGTTGGAAAATATTGCAGTTTACACCTACGAAAAAGAAGTCCCCCTATTAGAAGTTTTTAAATCAATCTTTGAAGAAACAGAAGGTAAAGAAACAATCAATCATAAAGTAAGTGGACATAAATTAGCAGAGTATTTTAGTCAAGTCTTACCTGATTATGATGAAGAGCGCGTCTATAATTCAAATATCAAGAAAGTAATACAATGGTATAATATATTGGTAAGTAACGGATTAGATTTCTCTAAAATTGAAGTTTCAAAAGAACAGATAGATAATGAATAAATGAATTCAAGAAAACAGCAATTAGAAGCCTTTGATCGTTTGTTAGATATTATGGATGAACTACGTGAGAAGTGTCCTTGGGATAAAAAACAGACTTTAGAATCTCTTCGTCATTTAACAATAGAAGAAACATATGAGCTGGCTGACGCAATTCTAGATAATAATCTTGAAGAAGTAAAAAAGGAATTAGGAGATTTATTACTACACATTGTTTTTTATGCTAAAATAGGTTCAGAAAAAAAATCATTCGACATTGCTGATGTATCAAATGCTATTTCAGATAAACTAATAGAACGTCATCCTCATGTTTATGCTGATTTAGAGGTGAAAGATGAAAAAGAAGTCAAAAGTAATTGGGAAAAAATCAAACTCAAAGCAAGCGGGAAATCTGTATTACAAGGTGTTCCAAAAAACCTTCCTGCGATGGTAAAAGCCAATAGGATTCAAGACAAAGTTTCTGGAGTGGGATTTGATTGGGAGAAACCCTCTCAAGTATGGGAGAAAGTTCAAGAAGAATTAACCGAATTAAACAACGAAATAGAAAAAGGCTGCAATAAACGTATCGAATCTGAGTTTGGAGATGTGTTATTTTCTATGGTAAATTATGCACGATTTATTGGTGTAAATCCTGAAAATTCATTAGAAAAAACAAATAAAAAATTCATTGGTCGTTTCCAATACTTGGAACAAGCTGTAAAAAAAGCTGGTAAGAAACTTACAGACATGTCGTTAGCCGAAATGGATATTTTCTGGAACCAATCAAAAAAAATTTATAAATAATGAATATTCTATTTGTTATTAAAGGGAAAGAGTCTTTTATCTCTCAAAAAGCGCAAATAGAATTAATCATTGGATTGCATAATAAAAAAGAGGTTTCTATTTTATTAATTGGAAATTTATCTGAGGAGGTTGAAGACTATTTAACAATTAAATCAATAAATTATCAAAAGGTTTATCCAATAAAAAGAATTGATCGAAATTACATTACTATTTTTAAAAAAATCATCAAAAAGTATCTAATAGATATAGTTCATTTTATTGATGGTAAATCAGCTAGAAGTGGATTAATTGCTTTAAGAGGTAGCTCTGTCAAATCTGTCATCTATTTTGGCTCTAATAGTTTACATTGGTATGATCCTAGTTCATATCTTACCTATTTGAATCCAACTCTAGATGCTATAATTGGGAATAGTCAGTTCGTATATGATCATGTTAAAAATCAGTTATTTGGAACATATAAACATAAAGCTGTAAAAATTTATAAAGGTTATAATCCTGATTGGTTTGATGATAATCCTATAAAGGATATTTCAAAATTTGGAATTCCAAAAGATGCTATTGTCGTAGGTTTAGTGGGTAACCACAGAAAAATTAAAGGTATTAAGTACTTTTTAAAATCCTCTTTTTTCCTAAAGACAACAAAAGATGTTCATTATATTTTAATTGGTGAAAGCACAGATCATTCTTCCTTCCAAAAATTAAGATCAAAAAGCCCTATTTCAGAAAATATTCATCTATTAGGACATAGAACAGATGTAGTTTCAATATTAAAGGGGATTGATATATATGTACAAACTTCTATAGAAGAAGGTTTTGGGAGAGCGATTAGTGAAGCCATGTGTGTCGGAAAACCTATTATAATGACTGATGCAGGTGGCTGTACTGAATTGATTGATGAAAATTGTGGAATAATTACCCCTATCAAAAATCCGAAGGCTATTGGAAAAGCCATATCGACCTTAGTAAATAATCGTGAATTGAGAATTCAAATGGGAATGAATGCTAAAAAACGTATCAAAAATGTATATCATATTGATGATACAGTCAATGACACATTAACATTATACAAAAACTTATTACAATAAAAGAAATCATGTAGAGGCATAGAAAAAATTACCCATTTGAGTAACTTTTTTATTTATACTAATTTCCTAGCATTCTTTACTTTCTGTTGTGTCAAAGCGACATTAATTACTTCATGCATTTCGGTCACATAATGAAATTTTAATCCCTTTAGATAACTTTTTTTAATTTCAGAAATGTCTTTTTGATTGTCTTTACAAAGTACAATTTCTTTAATATTAGCTCTTTTAGCAGCAAGAATTTTTTCTTTAATTCCACCAACCGGCAACACTTTTCCACGTAAGGTAATTTCACCTGTCATGGCTAATTTATTTTTTACTTTTCGTTGGGTAAATACAGATACCAAAGAAGTTAACATCGTAACCCCTGCACTGGGGCCATCTTTTGGTGTTGCCCCTTCAGGAACATGAATATGTACATTATAATTTTCGATTATTTCAGGATTAATTCCAAAATCATCTGCATTTGCTTTGATATATTCCATTGCAATTGTTGCAGATTCTTTCATTACTTTTCCTAAGTTTCCGGTAATGGTTAATGTTCCTTTCCCTTTAGATAAGATAGATTCTATAAATAAAATATCTCCTCCAACGCTTGTCCATGCCAATCCTGTGACCACCCCTGCAACATCATTATTCTCATATTTATCTCTTTCTAATCTAGGAGCTCCAAGAATAGTCTCAATATCTTCATTAGTAAGAGTAGGATTATATGCTTCTTCTAAAGCAATCGATTTTGCAACAAACCGAACTACTTTTGCTAATTGTTTTTCCAGCCCACGAACTCCAGATTCTCGAGTATAACCTTCAACAATTTTTTCAATCTGGGCTTTTCCTATTTTAACTTCTTTGACTGATAACCCATGCTCTTTGATTTGTTTTGGTAATAAATGTCTTTTAGCTATTTCTATTTTTTCCTCAATCGTGTATCCTGTAACATTAATGATTTCCATCCGATCTCTTAGAGCCCATGGAATTTGCCCTAAATTATTAGCCGTAGCAATAAACAACACTTTAGAAAGGTCGTACCCAACCTCTAAATAATTATCATAAAACTCAGTGTTTTGTTCAGGATCTAAAACCTCAAGCATAGCGGATGATGGATCCCCTTGATGACTTTGTCCTAATTTATCGATTTCATCCAATACAAAAACTGGATTTGAAGTTCCTGCCTTTTTTATATTTTGGATCAACCGACCTGGCATTGCTCCGATATATGTCTTACGGTGTCCTCGAATTTCAGCTTCATCTCTTAAACCACCTAGAGACATTCTAACATATTTACGCCCTAATGATTCGGCAACAGATTTTCCTAAAGATGTTTTCCCAACACCTGGAGGGCCATAAAGACAAATAATGGGAGATTTCATATCTCCTCTTAATTTTAAAACGGCTAAATGTTCTATGATTCTTTCTTTTACTTTTTCTAAACCAAAATGATCTCTGTCTAAAATTTTAACCGCACGCTTTAAATTAAATTTATCTACAGAGAACTCTCCCCACGGTAATTCTAGCATCAATTCTAAGTAATTGCGCTGCACACCATACTCAGCCATCTGTGGGTTCATTCTTCGAAGTCTTGCTAGTTCCTTATTAAACGTCTCCTCTACTTCTTTAGTCCATTTTTTTGATCTCGCTTGAGTGCGCATTTCATCTAGCTCAGCATCATTATTAACACCACCAAGTTCATCCTGTATTGTTTTTAGTTGCTGATTTAAATAGTATTCTCTTTGCTGCTTGTCCAGATCTGAGCGTGTTTTAGATTGGATATCATTGCGAAGCTGTAATTTTTGTAATTCTTTATGAAGATTTTTTAGGATAAGTAATGCGCGTTCTTTTAAGTTATCTTTTTCTAAAACAACCTGCTTTTGCATGACACTTAATTCCATGTTGGATGTAATGAAATTAACCAAAAAAGAATCACTTTGAATATTTTTTATGGCAAATGATGCTTCAGAAGGCAACATTGGGTTTTCTTTAATCACTTCCAACGCTTGATCTTTAACCGATTCTATAATGGCTCGAAATTCTTTTGGATCATCAATATGTTTGTCTTCAGAAGCCTCTTGAACTTTTGCTTTTAAAAATGGTTTTTCTTGGATCATTTCGTTAATTTCGAAACGTTTCTTTCCTTGAATAATAACTGTTATATTTCCATCTGGCATTTTTAGCACTCTTAAGATTTGAGCTACAACACCTGTATTATAAATATCATCAAATGTTGGTTCTTCGATATCTTCATCTTTTTGAGCAACAACACCAATTATCTTATCTCCTTTATTTGCTTCATTAATTAACTCTATAGATTTATCTCTTCCTGCAGTAATTGGAATTACAACACCAGGGAACAATACAGTATTTCTCAATGGAAGAATTGAAAGAATTTCAGGGATTTCTTCGCTATTAATAATCTCCTCATCTTCAGGGGTCATTAGAGGGATCAATTCTGAATCTTCATTTAGCATACTGGACAGCGACAAACTGTCTAGGGTTATAATTTTTGATTTACTCATAGTGCTTTTATCTGTCATTATGACATTTAATTCTTTTTTATGGCGGTTAAAAAGAGGGGCGAATTACCCTTAGATACCTAACAATTAGTTATATACAAACAAATACATGTATTGTATATATACTATAAAACAATTGTTGTGCCAATATTCTCTATAATTTGTTAAGACATCATAAGTATTCTATACTTTTTTAAAAAAGTATTAAGATTGTCAAGTACCAATAAAGTTTTTTAATAGAAAATAAATTAACTAGTTGAAGATTTTAAAGGAATCAGAAAATAATAAAAAACACCTTTAATAATTTCTATTTTTTGAAGTTTCAATAAAAATATATTCTAGTATATTTTTATCGATGTCTGATAAATCAATTGATCTTCGTTTCATAACAACTTTTGCTACCTCAAATACTTTTTTTAATTGATAAGTCGTAAAGCCTGAAGCTCCACCCCAACTAAACGATGGGACATAATTTCTAGGAAATGAACTCCCAAAAATATTAGCACTTACACCAATAACTGTCCCAGTATTAAACATTGTGTTTATTCCACATTTTGAATGATCCCCCATCATCAAACCACAAAATTGCAAACCAGTTTTTGTGAATTTTTCTTCTTGGTAATTCCAAAGTCTTACTTCCGCATAATTATTTTTTAAATTAGATGTATTTGTATCTGCTCCGATATTACACCATTCTCCAATAACTGAATTGCCAAGAAACCCTTCATGCCCTTTATTAGAATATCCAAATAACACAGAATTACTAACTTCTCCACCTACTTTGCAATAGGGTCCAAGAGTTGTCGCTCCATAAATTTTAGTTCCCATTTTTAACACTGAATTTTCACACATCGCTAGAGGTCCTCTCACAGAACATCCTTCCATTATTTCTGAATTCTTTCCAATATAAATAGGGCCAGTTGAAGCATTTAATGAAGAAAATAAGATTGTAGCACCTTCTTCAATAAAAATATTTTCTTTTTGAATTACTTGAACTCCTTTAGGAATTGGCTGAGAGGTTCTACCTTTAATAATCAAATCAAAATCTAGCTGAATAACCTCTTCATTTAATGAAAAAATATCCCAGGTGTTTTTAATTCGTAAAATTTTATCTTCAAATTCTATTTGTTCATAAGAATCAAAATCAACATTCTCTTGAGAATTTGAAGTAAAAAATGCGATGACTTCTTCATTTCTGAAAATTGCTTGATTTTTTTTTAATCTTTTCACCTTGTGGACTAATTCATTGGTTGGAATAAAAGATGCATTAATTAAAATATTTTCTTCTAATTCTACCATCGGGTATTTATCCTCTAGATATTCTTCGGTAATAGTTGTTGTTGTGAGGCCTAAATATTTTTCCCATTTCTCCCGAATGGTTAAAATTCCTACTCTTATATCTGCCACCGGCCTAGTAAAGGTAAATGGCAGTAATGAATCTCTTAAATTTCCGTCAAAAAGTATATAATTCATAAGTCCTAGCTTGATACTGAATATAAACTACGAATTTAACTTAAAAAAAATTAGCACTTTAAGTTTTATTTACTATTGTAAATCACAAAACAACCTTGATGGATTCCATTCAAAAGTTAACTTAGTTACGCAATATCAGACTTAATGAATCCTTTTGAAATAAAAATATAGTAAGATACACTAAAAAATCTCAGTATTAAATGTCTTTCAAGTAAGTGACTAATTATTCAAATTACCACTTTAACAAATAACTATTTTTACTTTTAATAGAAAATTACAGTATAAGAAAGCAACCTTTTTTTTGTTGCTTTTTTTTATGAAAAGTTGGTTATTATTTACTCAAATACATCTTACGTTTAGAATATAAATCATAGAATTCATCTTCTTTTAAACTGTCAATGAACAAAATACTCTCTCCGGTACTTTTCATTTCGGGGCCAAGTGTCTTATCTACATTAGGAAATTTATTAAATGAGAAGACTGGTTGCTTAATTGCATATCCATCTAATTGAGGATTAAAATCAAAATCAGATACTTTCTTCTCTCCCAACATTACTTTAGTTGCATAATTTACATAGGGTTCTTTATAGGCTTTTGCTATAAAGGGAACTGTTCTTGATGCTCTTGGGTTTGCTTCAATGATATAAACAATATCATTTTTAATTGCAAATTGAATATTAATTAATCCAATTGTATTTAATTTTGTTGCTATGGTTTTTGTATGATCAATAATTTGTTGCATCACTAGATCTCCTAAATTAAAAGCTGGTAGAGTGGCATTCGAATCTCCAGAATGAACTCCACAGGGCTCAATATGCTCCATGATACCAATAATGTAAACATTTCCATCAGCATCACAAATCGCATCAGCTTCAGCTTCAATAGCGCCATCTAAATAATGATCCAGTAGTAGCTTATTGTTTGGAATTTTACGAAGTAAATCAACAACATGTTCTACTAAATCTTCTTTATTAATAACAATTTTCATTCCTTGTCCCCCTAAAACATAGGAAGGCCTCACAAGAATAGGGAAATCTAATTCATCTGCTAATGTAAGAGCTTCATCGGCGTTTTCTGCAACTCCAAATTCTGGAAAAGGAATATTATTTTCTTTTAGTAAGGTAGAAAAACTTCCTCTATCTTCTGCTAAATCTAAAGATTCAAAACTAGTTCCAATAATTTTGACTCCGTACTTGGTTAGTTTTTCGGCTAATTTTAAAGCTGTTTGTCCTCCTAACTGAACAATAACACCCTCGGGTTTTTCATGTCGAATAATATCATAGATATGTTCCCAAAAAACAGGTTCAAAATATAATTTATCTGCCGTATCAAAGTCTGTAGAAACAGTTTCTGGGTTACAATTAATCATAATTGTTTCATAACCACACTCAGAGGCTGCTAATACTCCATGAACGCAACAATAATCAAATTCGATTCCTTGACCTATTCTATTGGGTCCAGAACCTAATACAACTATTTTCTTTTTTTCAGTAACAACACTTTCATTATGAACATACCTTTCACCAGAAGCGGTTTCAACAAAATTCTCAAAAGTAGAATAGTAGTAAGGTGTTTTTGCGGTAAACTCTGCCGCACAGGTATCTACTAACTTATAAACACGTTGAATATTAACTTCTTCTCTTTTGGTGTATACTTGACTTTCTAAACATCCTAACATATGAGCAATCTGACGATCTCCATATCCCTTCTGTTTTGCTTCTAATAACAAACCTCTTTCTAAAGTATCGATCGTATATTTAGAAATTTCCTTTTCTAATTGAAACAACTCCTCGTATTGTTTTAAGTACCACATATCAATTTTTGTGATATCATAAATTTGACTCAAAGGAATTCCCAGTGCTATTGCATCATAAATCACAAAAACACGATCCCATGAAGCATTTGTTAACTTCTCTATAATTTGATTATAGTTGGTATATCCCTTGCCATCGGCACCGAGACCATTTCTTTTGATTTCTAAAGACTGAGTAGCTTTGTGAAGAGCTTCTTGAAAAGATCGACCTATTCCCATAACTTCCCCAACAGCTTTCATTTGCAATCCAAGAGTTCGATCAGAACCTTCAAATTTATCAAAATTCCAGCGTGGAATCTTTACAATTACATAATCTAATGTTGGCTCAAATAAAGCTGAAGTAGACTTTGTTATTTGATTATCCAACTCATCTAATGTATATCCGATTGCTAACTTGGTGGCTACTTTTGCAATAGGATATCCTGTTGCCTTACTTGCTAAAGCAGAAGAACGTGAAACACGTGGATTTATCTCAATAGCAATAATTTCTTCTTTTTCGTCTGGTGAAACGGCAAACTGAACATTACATCCTCCTTCAAAATCACCTATACTTCGCATCATCTTAATAGACATGTCTCTCATTTTCTGATACGTTTTATCAGAAAGAGTCATCGCTGGAGCCACTGTTATTGAATCTCCTGTATGAATCCCCATGGGATCCATATTTTCAATAGAACATATAATAACGACATTATCATTCTTATCTCTCAATAATTCTAATTCATATTCTTTCCACCCCATCATAGCCTTATCAATCATTACTTCATGGATAGGAGAAATTTCTAGACCTCTACGTAATAATTTATCAAAATCTTCTTCTTCATAAACAATGGCTGCACCTGCTCCTCCCAATGTATAAGAAGCTCTAATACATAGGGGAAACCCAAATTCTTGTGCAATTTCTTTCCCTTTTAAGAAGGAAGTTGCCGTAGCTTGAGGAGCCATACCAACTCCAATTTTAAGCATTAATTCTCTAAATTTTTCTCGATCTTCAGTAATATTAATTGCATCAATATCTACACCAATTAACTTGACTTTATGATCTTTCCAAATTCCTTTTTCATCTGCTTCAATACAAAGATTTAGTGCTGTTTGCCCACCCATGGTTGGTAATACCGCATCAATTTGTGGATGTTCTTTTAGTATTTTTAAAATTGACTTGGTCGTCAAAGGCAACAAATACACATGATCTGCCATAGAGGGATCAGTCATAATGGTTGCTGGGTTAGAATTAATTAAGATTGTTTCTATTCCGTCTTCTCTCAAAGAACGTAATGATTGTGACCCTGAATAATCAAACTCACAAGCTTGACCGATTACTATTGGGCCTGAACCAATGATTAAAATAGATTTTAAATCTTCTCTTTTGGGCATGCTTCTATTTTTTTAATATTTTTCTGTTTGTAAAAATAACTCGATAGTAGGTATAAAAAAAGGTGTTACTTAAAAAAGCAACACCTTTATTATTAACAATTGTTAATCATTATTTTTTTGGTCTAGATTCAGAAGAAACTGAGAGTTTCTTTCTTCCTTTCGCTCTTCTACGAGCTAATACTTTTCTACCATTAGCAGAAGCCATTCTTTCCATGAAACCATGTT